>CAZYCI010000052.1:0-9232 GCA_964645955.1 uncultured Thermotogae bacterium | reverse complement strand
TCGAGCTTTACGTAGGCTCCCGCCTTTTCGAGAAAAGGGGCGCCGGCGCCCATTCCGACACCGTACATGACGGTCGATAGGCCGATTCCCTTCTTGTACTTGTCGTGATTTTCGTTCCAGTCCTCGTAGTCCGCTCTTGTCTTTTTCCAGCTGGACAGCTCTCTCGCCCTGTCAAGCGACTTGCCAAGTCCAACGCTTTTCTCCAGCTTCTGGTTGGTTGCCGTCCGGTCTCCGGGCCGCAGTAGGTTGCTGTTTCGGATCTCTGAGGGTGACTTGCCCACTCTCTCCGCCAGCAAATCCATCTGGGATTCGTGCGGGAAAATTACCTGTGGGCTACCGAACCCCCGAAAAGCTCCATTGGGCACCTTGTTCGTCGCGACGCTATGCGCTACCACCTTCACGTTCGGAACCGAATACGGTCCCGGCGTATGAACGAGGGACCGGAAGAGTACTGCTTCGGAAAGCGTCTGGTAGGCTCCGGAGTCAAGAAACACCTCCGCCTTGATTCCGAGAAGGTTTCCGTCCTGGTCGGCAGCAGTTTTGTAGCGAACTACGGAGGGGTGACGCTTGCTGGTCGCTTCGATATCCTCTCGCCTGTCGTAAACCAGCTTGACCGGTTTTTCAACTTCGTGAGCCAGGAGGGCGGCCAGTACTGCGACCTGCGAGGGAACGTCTTCCTTGCCCCCAAAAGCTCCTCCCGTTTCCAGCTGAACGACCCTAATCTTATTGATCGGATAACCGAGTGCCGTGGAAACGGCTTCCTGCACGTAAAACGGGCACTGCATCGTCCCGTGAATTTCCATCTTACCGCGGGATACCGGGACCGCGGTGATCCCCTGATTTTCGATGTAGCCGTGCTCCTGGTGGCCGGTCCTGTACTCGTTTTCCTCAACAACTTCGGCCTCTTCCAGGGCCTTATCTATGTCTCCCTTTTCCAGGACCATTTTGTCGAATAAGTTGCCTTCCTCGTTGACTTCGTCCTGGGCTACCTGCGGGCTTCCGTCCTCGAGTGCTTCGATCGGGTCAAAAACGGCTTCCTTTTCCCTGTACTCCACCTCTACGGCTTCTGCAGCCCTCTCCACCGCTTCCTTGCTTGCACCGGCAACCAGAGCAACGGGTTCACCGACGTAACGTACCTGATCCGAAGCCAGGGCAGGCTGGTCATCTTCAATTACAGGAACGGCGTTTTTTCCTGGAACGTCCTTGGCGGTAACAACCGCCTTTACACCTTCGAGGTCCTCCGCCTCAGAAGTATCCAGACTCACGATTTCGCCGCTGGAAACGTTACTACGAACCACTGCCGCGTGAAGCAAACCCTGCGGCTTGTAATCGTCGGCGTATACCGCGTTCCCGGTTACTTTATCTACGGCATCAACCCGCGTTTCGCTCTTGCCGACCGGACCGGAATTATCTCTATCTATTTCGTTTTTCTCTTTTGAGCTTTGCATAATACCCCCGAATTACTCAAACTGGCCACAAACTGTTGACACGGAAAATCGAAACCCAATCAAAAATCGAGCAAACAAAACTTTATCAATTTTAATCGGGGATTTGCCGATAGTTTAGCCCCGAAATACGAAACGAGGAACTTTAATAAAACTGGGAGGCGATTTCGTTCTGCTCGGCAACGTATTCAAGCAATTCCTCGTCAACCAGCTCGCCGTCCTCGACCAGTACTTCTCCGTTGACCATGTTGAAATCGACACCCTTGGTATCGCACATCAGCAACGCCGATACCGGGTCCGAAAGACCTCCGGCGTATTCCAGGCGATTCAGATCGACCATAACCAGGTCGGCGGCTTTTCCGTGTTCGATCGAGCCCAGCTCGTCCGCACGACCGAGGGCTCTCGCCCCGCCAATGGTCGCGAACCGCAATACCTCTCTCGGAGTTATCGAATCCGCCCCGTACTCGACTCGCTGCAGGAGGAGGGCCTGTCGCAGCTCCTTGATCATGTTCGACGTATCGTTGCTTGCGGAGCCGTCAACCGCCATGCTTACGTCGATATCCGTCTCCTTCATGTCCACGACGGGGGCAATTCCGGAACCGAGCCGCATATTGGAGGAAGGACAGTGCGACATCCCGACTCCGGCTTCCGACAGCTTTTCTATCTCTTCTTCGTTGACGTGAACAACGTGGGCAAACCAGACCCTTTCATCCAGCCAGCCGAGCTCCTCCATGTAATCGACCGGCCGGAGCCCGACCTCGTCCAGGCAAAACTGGGTTTCGTCCTCGGTTTCCGCCAGGTGCGTGTGGAGGGCAAGGTCTTCTTCCCGCGCTATCTCGGCGGTCTTTTCCATGATCTCGTCGGTTACGGAAAAAGGTGAACAGGGGGCCAGTGCGACCTGAGTCATGGCAAACTTATCCCTGTCGTGATACTGATCGATAACCCGTCTGTACTCCCCCATTATCTCCTCTTCCGTCTGGGTGACTTTTTTGGGCGGTAGCCCTCCGTCCTCTTTCGAAAGCGACATGCTGCCTCGGGTCGGATGGAACCTGATTCCAACGTCCCGGGCCGTCTTAACCTCTTCGTCAAACAACTCGTTCTGCTCTTCCGGAAAGAGGTAAAGGTGGTCGCTGGTGGTGGTGGCACCGCTGAGCAGGAGCTCGGCCGAACCGATCACCGTACTCGTCCTTATTGCCCGGGTATCTATCTTTGCCCACCTCTCGTACAGTTCCGTCAGCCAGGTAAATAATTTGGAATTGTTTACTTCCTTGAAGTTACGGAAAAGTGTCTGGAAGATGTGGTGATGCGTATTTATCAAACCGGGGATCATCACTTTGCCCGCTCCGTCTATCACTTCATCCGGTTCCTCCCCTTCGTAAGGGGAACCCCCCACTTCCTCTATTTCGTTACCGTCGACCAGAACGTAACCGTCTTCTATTTCCCGACCTTCGGGGTCGGCCGTAAATATCGTACCGACGTTTTCGAATAGTATTCTTTCACTCATTTTTTATCTAAGGGATGGTAATTGTGCGGATAACTTTTTGCAACAGAAACTTCAAGATGGCAGGCTATATGACGGTCTCGATAGGATCTAAAATTTACTCGGCTTTGTCCTCGTACATCTCCCGGTCCGCTTCTTCCAGCGCCTCTTCCACGTCCCTGTCCTGGTCCGCACTCCAGTGAGTTGACCCCATAGAAAGGGTCAATTTGTAATCAAGGATCTCATTGTTCTCGTTCCATTCTTCCAGGTGATCCTTTAACCGGGAGACAACTCGGTTGGACTCCCCATCAGTATCCGGCATCATAATTAGAAATTCGTCGCCGCCGTACCGGACCACGGTGTCGGCCCCTCGAACGTTATTCTGGAGTACCATGGCAACTTGCTTCAGCACATCGTCACCGGTCTGGTGCGAGTACTTATCGTTGACCTCTTTGAAGTTATCGATATCGATCATCAGAAAGGCCACCGGCCTTGAATGCCTCTCCGCCTTCTCTACCTCCTTTTTCAACGTCTCGTTGAAGTAGCGTCGATTATAGAGGCCGGTCAGCGGGTCCCGGATCGCCTGGCGCCTCAACTCCTGCTCCAGCCGAATCCTCTGAACCTCCTCGTTCAGGTGTCCGGCTAAAATCTCGGCCAGCTTTACGTCTCTTTTGTCGAACTTACCCACTTTTTCTGAAATTATTTGAAGGGTCCCAACTTTTCCGATCGGGACGCTTATAAAGGCCCTGTAACTTTCCTGCGTGGGTTCGCCCTCTGGAAAGCTTCTGATGTCATCGCCCCAGATAGTTTCGCCCTCCTGGACAGTTTTTCCGGCAATACCTTCACCTATCTTGAACTCCCTGGTTTCGGCCGGCTCCAGGTTACTGGTATTTGCTTTGGGGACGAGATAATCCCCCTCAACCAGGGCAATTGCGGCCAGCTCGAACTCCAGCATTTCCTCGACTGCCCGGACAGCAGTTTTTGCCAGCCCATCTTCCGTATCCTGGTGCTGTAGTCTGTAAACCGTCTCATGCAGTTTGCGTAATTTGTCCCGCTGTTCATCGTAAAGCTGCAGCCTCTCTAGACTCTGAAGAGCTATGGCCATCTGTGAACCGAGGACTTCCATTAACTCGCGATCCCTTGCGTGGAAAGCGTCCTTATTCTCGTTTTCGAAGTCCAACGCACCGTAGAGTTTCCCTTCCACCTGTAGCGGTATCACGAATTCACTGCCCGGAGACGGAGTTCCGTGAACGTACCGGTCGTCATCCGTAACGTCCTCCACATAAAGCGGCTCTTCCTTTCGGCAGGCCGCGGGGATCAACCCTTTTCCGTCTATCGGCATCTCCCGACCCATCGATTCTTCCAGGTAATCACCCTTTATCCGAACGATCTCGATGATATCATCCCGCTTTTCACAGATACTGTAGGTGCCGTAACCCAGAGTGTCTTCGATCCCTTCAACCACCAGGTCGTACAGTTTTTCCTTGTTTTGCGTTAATTTGATCTCCCGGGAAAGCTCTTCAACCTCTCTCAGCTTCTTACTGTAGGTCTTTCGTTCCGTGATGTCTCTGACACTTACCAAAACCCTTTTCTCTCCCTCGACATCAATAATCCTGCCCTTGAGCTCGACCGGTAAGTGGGTCCCGTCCTTTCGAAGGTTGATCGTTTCTATCGGCTCTCCCTCTCGAGTCGCTTCATCGATTTGGCCCGGTTGGAACACCGGTTGATCTTCCGGAACTATCTTGTCCACGTCCTGTTCCAGCAGTTCTTCCCGTCTATACCCGAGGAGCCGGCAGGCTTCCTGGTTGACGTCCAGTATATTTCCTTCCCAGTCCTCCAGAAACAGAGCCTCCGGTAGGTATTTTATTAGCTCTCTGACTTCGTAGTTGGCAAATGACATGCTATCCGCCCTTTTTCAATCTTCACCAAACTTAATTTTACCTTCATCGATCATATCAACCAGCACCTTAACTACTTCCGGGTCAAATTTTTCGCCCTTTCCTTCTCGCAACACCCCGAGGGTCCTATCCTTTGACCTGGCCTCCCTGTAGGGTCTCCTAGTACTCATCGCTTCCACCACGTCCACCCCACCCAGTATTCTTACTTCCGGGGAGAGCTCGTCACCCTCCAGACCATCCGGGTATCCCGAACCGTCCAATCTCTCATGGTGATGCAGGGTCATCTCTGCCACGGGCCAGGGAAAGTGGGTATCCTTCAGAATCTGTCGGTAACCGACCTCCGGGTGCGACTTGATCATCTCCCATTCTATCTCCTTCAGTTCACCCGGCTTGGTCAGTATCGTCTCGGGGATTGCGATCTTCCCGATATCGTGCAGAATCCCGCCGATATACAGACCCATCAACCTGTCCTCGTCCAGCCCCATTCTTTCACCAACTTCGCGGGCCAGCTGGGCGACTCGCTGCTCGTGTTCCTCGGTGTAGGGGTCGCGGACACCCAGGACGCGAGAGGTCGTTTCGGCCAGCTCGACGAAAGATTGCCGCAACTTGCGCTGGGACCTCCTCTCTTCCGTGACGTCAGTGATAAACCCCTGGAGGTTCTGCAGGTTTCCCTGTTTATCGTAGACACCCTGTCCCTGCTCCCAGACGTACTTTTCCTCTCCGTTTTTCGTTTCAATCCTGTACTCGATTTGGTACTTCTCTCCCGCATCCAGCGCTTTCTGGACCTGGCTCCAGACCTTGTCCCTGTCCTCTTCCACAATTAACTCTCCATAGGAGACCATCGAGTCGCCAATTAGTTTCTCCGGCTCGTAGCCGGTCAATCCCTTAGCTCCCTGGCTAACGAAGTGCATCGTCCAGTCCCTGTTGTTTTCGCACCTGTAAGCCATCCCGGGTAGATTGCCGAACAACACCGATTGTTCCCTTTCCTTCTTTCGGAGCCTCTCCAGGGCTCGTTTTCGTTCGGTCACGTCCCTGTTGATCGAAAGGTTTGCTTGTTTGCCTTCGTGCTCCAGTGGCGTTACCACTACCTCCGTCCAGTACTCCGAGCCGTCCTTTCTCCTCTTTTTTTCGGTAAAATTGACCGTCTCTCCCTGCAACAATTTTCGATCTATTTCTTCCGTGTCCTTATCCGGCTTTTCGGCTACGAGATCATCTATCATGTTCATTTCTAGAAGCTCTTCTCTGGAATAACCGGTCTGTTTCTCGGCTGAAGAGTTGACGTCCAGAACCCTGCCGTGGCTTTCTCCTCCCATCTTGAGGATGAAAATACCGTCGCCAGTTTTTTCGAAGTACTTCCGGTACCTTTCCTCGCTCTTCTTGAGCTTATTGGCCGTTTCAATATCGTGCAGACCAAACGCGATGTCCCCGGCAACTTCCTTGAACAGGCCTTTTTCCTCCTCGTCTTCGACGTACTTACCCTCAACGGAGGCGGATATAAGTCCGTAAACCCGGCCATCGTACTCCAGCCTCGCGGATAGAGCCCCCGACCCCCGGTATGTTTCGGATAGCGGACAATCTTCACAAGTCGAGGGAAGGTCTTTAGTTACGACAACCCCTGACTTCTCCATTGTCTTCCGGGCGCGTGTCGGAATGTTACCTTTCTCGAGCTTGCGCCGCATGGAATCAAAAATTTGATCCAGACCGGCCTGGGCGACGCTATCGAGATCCCCGTTTTCCTCAAATAGGGCAATCCAGACGGAATTTAACCCCCTGGTCTCGATCAGAGCATCGCAGATACCCTGAATCAAATTTCCCTTTTCCTTCTCCTGAACGAGTAACTGGTTGACGTTCCGGACGGATCTGAGAAGGGAATTCGAGTGCTCCAGCCTCAATTTCCGCTTCTTGCTCTGCTTCAACCCCTCCTCCCACGAATTAAGCTCCGCCTTTTTCGGTTCGTCTCCCAGCAATTCACCCGGCTGTATGAAGTGGAAGTTATCGTATACCTGGTCGCCAATTACGGCAATGGGGTGAGTTCTCAGGACTCCCAGCAAAATTTCTGGATCGAACTCCCTCCTGTCGTACTGGCAGAGCCCCAGAGCCTGATGTTCGGGAAAGAAGTGGTTGAGCTTGTTTTCGTACTCCATCAACCTTTCGGACCCGGGATGCCCACGCAGCGCCCAGGTCATCTCGCCGGTCACCCGCAGAGCTTCGTATCCTTCTTCCAGAGCCTTGTCGGTCTCTTCCTTAAGCAGGTCGATCATGGCGTCCGGGTCGAATTCTCCCCCTTTAACGTAGGACTGGTCCTGAGTTAAAATTAGCAGCTGACCACTATCCAGATAAGGTTCAGGGGAATAATTCCCTTCCCGGAGATAATTGAGTATCACGTCCGCCGTGTTCGCATCCACGATATAGATTACTTTCTGGTTTGCTTCAAGTCCCTG
The DNA here is from genome assembly GCA_964645955.1 of uncultured Thermotogae bacterium. Classification (GTDB taxonomy): domain Bacteria; phylum Bipolaricaulota; class Bipolaricaulia; order M55B111; family M55B111; genus JAGXLP01. The sequence goes on along the minus strand of CAZYCI010000052.1, from coordinate 1,968 downwards.
TTTGATGAAAGGGGTAAGGACCTCTCTGTGCTCCTCGTCGTCCTCGTAAATACAGCAGAGGTGGTCTCCCGGCTGAAGCCCGGCTATTCTTTTCATCAAGTCATCGTAAAAAGTAAAATCCGAACCATCCATGCTACCACCGCCTGAGAACCCTATCGCCCTTTCCGATACGTTATTTTATCAAAAAAGACAATATAATCTAACTATAAAAGCTTTCGCCGAGGTTGACAAATACCATTATCGGGCTCCACCGTCCCCCGACCCAAGGTTTTCGCCCGATTTGTAAAATTTGACAGTATATTACAATTGTTATAACATTTATTTACGAATTGCCCTCTTCAAGGATCCTGGGCCTTGGCTAATTACTCAAAGATTGAACCAGGGAGGTAAAATGAAAAAACTAAAAATCCCCGAAGAAACCATCGAGCGTCTGCCCTTATACCTGAGGCGGTCCGAGGAACTTGCCTCCGCGGGAGAAGATTCAGTCACTTCTAACCAATTCGTAAGAAAACTTCCGGGGATCAGCTCGGAAAACTTGAGAAAAGACCTTTCTTACTTCGGGAACTATGGGATCAAAGGACATGGGTACGATATTCCCCAGCTCCTCGAAGAACTGGAAAATATTCTTAAGATTAGGGCGGCAACGGAAGTTGCGCTGGTGGGGGTCGGAAACCTGGGAACGGCCTTGCTCACCCACGGGGAGTTCAATCGTTGGGGTTTCAAAATTACCGTCGCCTTCGACTCCAACCCGGAGTTGATCGGGGATAAAGTTGGTGGGGTCGAGATAAGGTCCGTCCAGGACCTGGTACCGGTAATTCAGAATGAGGATATAGAAGTAGCCATGTTAACCGTGCCTTCCGGGAACGCACAATCCGTTGCCAACACTCTCGTCTCAGCGGGGGTCAGGGGGGTCTTAAATTTTGCTCCGACGCTTCTCGACGTACCTCAACAGGTAAAAGTGATGCAACTGGATATCACCTCCAAGTTGAAAGAGTTGAACTATTACCTGGAAAAATAACAGTGAATTACCCCGAGCTTCATCTCCCAGAAAAATATATTAGAATTTATCCATGCAAAATCATATTTGGTTGTGTCAGTATAGTTTATGACTCGGCAAATATTAAGAGATAAGAAAGCTATTTTTCTTCTAGATATGAGGCAATTTGTTTGGCAAATACGTCAAAGTCCTTCAAACGGCTTTGAAGAAACTTATACAGGATATCGAGATCGACATCGGCGTATTGATGAACCAGAATATTTCAAAAACCGGCAATTTGGGAAAAATTTTCAGCGAATTTTTCATCCAAGATTCCGGCATCGGCCAGTAGCGTTATGGTTTTTCGATATTCGTCAGGCTTCTCCAGATCCTCATGGGAAATTATCATCGAGCATACGTCAATGACCGATTCAATTGCCATTTGAAAGAACCTTTCAGTGGCAGCCCTTTTGATTGGCTTGTTCCGTAGCTCATTTAGGCTAAGTTTCTTTAAATCTTCAAGCTTTGAACGCAATTAGCAAGCCGTTCCAGTTTATTCGATATCTCTACTTTCATGTCAAACCCCTCTTCGCTATCCTGGAGATTTTCTCGTCGGCTTGCCGTTCAAGATAGTATTTGGAGTCAAGGTAAGTGCGGAGTATTTTACTTTCGATCTTGATTTTTTCTTCCTCAGACCTCTGGAACAGGATTTCTCCGTCTTTTATTATATTGAACTGCATCTGGGTGCTTGCACTGTTCATAATCACCAAGTCTATATCGTCTCCCAGAATAGAAACCATCTCTGACAAGATTTCCAAATGGAGTCTTTGAATTTTAGTTCTTGAGAGGCGTTTTTCTAAATAAACGGCGAAATCTAGATCGGAAAGGGGGCCTGATTCTTTCCTTCTTTTTGACTCTGAACCAAAAAGATATGCAATTTGAACCCCATCTCTATTAAAAATACTCCTAACTCTTTCTTTATTGCGTTTAAA
>CAZYCI010000051.1:0-9512 GCA_964645955.1 uncultured Thermotogae bacterium | reverse complement strand
CCAAGGAGGCTGAGGAGCGCTACAAACCCTGGACCGTCGGGCTATGAACCCTAGTAATGGTCGACACCAAGTCACGGACTTCCCGGCGCCGCATCCGGGCTTTTACCCTCTTTAGTTTACGCGGCGTTAGATATCTTATTAACTGTTACAACCTTAAAACAAAAGTATAAATATTTTATTAAGAATCTATAATTAATCTATTTTTTGAGCCTCTAAAATAAAAAAAGACTCAAAAATATATTCCAGAAATAGTCAACATCATAAATTCGACTGATTATAATTGAATGTTCTTGTACGTTCAAGGGGATTTGTTGGCTAGCGGGCGTTTATTCGTTAAAGTTCGAAAACCGTAACGCCTTCTCCCCCTTCTGACGGCGGAGGGCCGTAACACTTTTCCACCAGGTCGGTGGAACGTAGGTGATCCCGGATGTTTCGCCTCAGGGTTCCGGTTCCCTTGCCGTGCAGTATTCTTCCCTTGGCCCGATCGGCTCTAATCAACCTGTCGACGTACTTGTCGACTTCTCGCAGCGCTTCCCGGACTTTCATGCCACGCACGTTTATCTCAAAGGTGGCTGGCGCGGAGGATTTGCTGTATTCGACGCTGGCCCCTGACTTTTTGTTTTTCTTCTTTCTTTTATGAGGTTTGAGGTCCGATAGCTCGGTAGTCAGGTTTATTCCATTTACTTTGACCTCGATTTCTTCCTCTCCCTTTACCCTCAAAACCTCTCCTTCCTGGTCGGCGCTCTTTACCCAGACCGGATTACCTGGAGTAAGGCTTTCCAGGTCCAGAGTCTCCTCCCTGTCGTCCTCCTGGATAGCGTCCTTGCCCTGGGAGGCAACCTCTTCCATCTTTTCTACTCTTTTTAGTGCCTCTCTTGCTTCCTCGGCGTCAGCGTCTCTGGCTTTGGAGATGGCCTCTTCTATTTCCTTTTTTGCGGTGTCGATAAACCGGTCCAGATCCCTGAGTTCCGAGCTCAGGGCGTTCTTCTTGTCCGCCTTTAGGTCTTCCAGCTTCTCCTCGTACTCCCGTTTCTGCTCCCTTGCCCGGGACAATTTCTCGTCTATCTCCTCGCTCTTGTCCCGGATCTTCCTCTTCTCCTCGACCAGGTCCTTTATGATGTTCTCGGCCTGGATTTTTCCTTCGTCGAGGAACTCCTCGGCTCGAGAGATAATCCCGTCGGAGAGGCCAAGACGGGAAGCGATGATGAAAGCGTTGCTCTTGCCCGGTACTCCCTCGAGAACGTGGTAAGTCGGTACTAGTTCTTCCGGGTCGAAATCGACGGAAAACGTTGCCAGCTGTGGGTGGTTGAAGGAGAAGTTCTTTATCGCGGTGAAGTGGGTGGTAACGGCGAACCTGGTCTCGACGTCGAGCAGTGTCTCGAGTATGGATAGCCCGAGGGCCGCACCCTCTTCCGGGTCGGTTCCTGCCCCCAGTTCGTCGAGCAGGACCAGGCTGTCGGAGTCTATTTCGTCCAGGATCTCCACAATGTTGCCCATGTGGGAGGAAAACGTAGAGAGGCTTTGTTCGATGCTCTGTTCGTCGCCGATGTCGCTGAAGACGTGGTTGTAAACCTCCAGCCGGCTGTCCTGTGAGGCGGGAATCGGAATTCCCGACTGGGCCATCAGGGAGAAGAGGCCGATGGTCTTGAGCGTGACGGTTTTACCGCCCGTGTTCGGACCGGTAATCGTGGCCCCCTGCTCCGTCCCGCCGAACCTTATCGTCACCGGAACGACCTCGTCCTGGTCGAGTAGCGGGTGTCTAGCTTTAATCAGGGATAGGCCGCCTTCTTCGACGAGCTTCGGGGCGGAACAGTTGTACTCCTGAGCGTACTGCGCCCGGGCGTAGATCGAATCCAGCCGACGCAGCGCGGCCTGGTTGGACCTTAACTTACCCTTCTTGCTCTTGAACAGGTCCGTGAGTTCGCTCCTGATCCGCTTCTTTTCTTCTAGGATCTCCGAGGTCAGGTCCTTGTGCTTGTTGTTGAGCTTGACGGCAGAGGAGGGTTCGGCAAACAGGGTTCTGCCTGAGTTCGAGCTGCCGTGAATGACGCAGTCCACCCGTTCCTTGGCCGAACTTACCAGCGGGACGACGAGCCGGTTCGACTTCTGGACGACGACCGAGTCCTGAATTAAATTACTGTGGTTAGAGATGAAGTCGTTCAGCCTGGTTTTGACGTCCTCTTCGACTTCCCGCTTTTCCTTCAGTAAATTAAAGAGTTTGGTAGTCGCCGTATCCCGGATCTCGCCGCGCCGGTTTATTTTCGACTTGATCTCCGTCTGCAGCACCTCGAGCGGGTTGATCCGCTCGGCAAGCTCCCTGAGCTGGGGCGTTTCTTCCTCCGGCCGATCGAGGATATCCTCCCGGGCGTCACCCGCGACCGTCAGGGTATTGCTGATCTCGAGGAAGTCGGAAGCCTCAAGCGGCGGGTGTTCCTGAGCCGTCTGGATCAATGGCTCGAAATCGGTCATCTCCCCGAGCTGGAACCTGTTCGGTCCCTGTAGCAGTTCCTGGCATTCCGCCACCTTTGCCAGCTCTTCCTTGATCTCCTCCGTGTCGGAAACGGGTTTCATGGACTCGATTTCGGCTTCACCCAGCGGGGAAACCGCGAAGTCCTTGACAATCCCCTTTAGTTTCTCGAACTCGAGATCGCTATAAGTTCTATCGTTTGATATTTTTTTATTCATCGTCTGGTTTGCGTTTATTGAATTACATTCGTTTACCGGAGGATCGGGATTAATTACCCCATTCTACCACTTTCAGACCGACCTCGGCGGTGCCGGAGCCGATGATCCCCAGCCTCTCGGCCGCTTTTCGTGAAAGATCTATTATCCTTCCCTGGATGAAAGGACCCCGGTCGTTGATTCTGACCACGACGCTCCTGCCAGTATCCAGGTCTACGACTTTTACCCTGGTATTGAAGGGCAAGCTCTTGTGTGCCGCAGTCATCTTTTCCGGGTCAAATATCTCCCCGTTTGCAGTCGGGTTGCCGGCGAAGTTCGGACCGTACCAGCTGGCGACCCCTTTCTGGTAGTAACCGGGACTCGGACCGAGTCCGCTCGTCAGTCCGACGATCAACCCTACCGCTATCAGGGACGCCCCGAGCAGGACGTATACTCTATCCATTTCTCCCTCCGAAAGGAAATCCTTCAGGAGTTTATCAGGTCTTCCAAATATTCCTCTATATCCTCCAGTCCGTAAATGGTTCTCCCGACCTCGTAGTCCTCCAGCCAGGCTTCCTTGACCGTCTCGTCACGGCGGACCTCGACGTCCTCTATTCCGAGGCTGGAGATCATCGTCTTTGCCTCGTCCTCTATCTGCCTGTTTTTTACCCGAAACAAGAATCTCTCTAAGTTCATTCGTGCCACCTCTTCAATCTTTTTGTCCAACCAGGAAATTTATTGAGTCATCCCGTTACTAATTAGATGGTAAGCCTTTGAGCGGGGTTGGTAAAGTCTTCTATTTTTTCAAATTGCCGGCGTACTTATCGTAACTCCAAATTTTTGCTCCGGCAATTCGAGTCTATTCCTCGCCCTCGAACTTTTCTCCGGCCGCGTTTAGGACATCCTGAAAATCCTCGAAGTCCTCGATCGGCATGCTGATGGAGGCGTAACCGTACTGGAAGATTACCTCGTTGGTCTCGTCGTCCAGCCACACAGCAACAGGTGTTTCTGATTCCGTCGAACCTTCCGCCAGGTCCTCGATGCTAATCGTAATCACCTCCTTGAGTTTAGTTTAATCGTTTCTATTTTGGCTACCAGGCATAAAGTTTGATCAGACAAATTCCAGAACGAAATGAAGGTAGAAGTAAAAAACCGGGAGCGCGAAAAGTAATCCGTCAATTCGATCGAGCACGCCGCCGTGACCGGGAAATAGGTATCCGGCGTCCTTAACTCCAGCCAGTCGCTTTAACCAGGACTCGGTCAGGTCGCCGAGCTGACTGGATAGGCCGATGAGCAGGGCAAGAATGCCCACTTGAGGTAACCAGCTGATGTAAGGCCCCCAGCTCGGCGAGATGAAGACGGCAATTGACGCGCCGATAAAAGCGACGATCAATCCACCGAATACGCCCTCCAGCGTCTTGTTCGGGCTGACCTCCGGCGCTATCTTCTTTTTACCGAAGAACTTGCCGAAAAGGTAGGCGCCGGAATCGTAACCCCAGACTATCAGCAGCAGGTTGATGGCGTGGAGTATACCGCTCTCCGCAATGTAGATCAGGTAAAAGTAATGCAGCAAACCGGGAAGATAGATCAGTCCCATTATCGCGGCGAGAACGGATTTGGCGTTTTCGTTCAGGCTTCCCGGTTTCAGGTTTACGACTATCGCGATTGCCAGGGTGCTGCTCCCGATCAGGTACCCGGCGTTCGGGAACAAGGAATAGGCCATGAACGCGGCTCCGGCCAGTACCGAGGTCGGCAAACCCCTTATTTCTATGTTGGATTTGTCCATCAGGTCGGCGAATTCGGCCGTGCCCACGATCGCGGAGATAGCCAGGAAGATCCCGACGGCCCAGGGGAAGTTACCGTGTTTGGCGAAGTAAAGCAACGCCAGAACTCCCGGGGCCGCGACCAAAGAGGTCAATATTCGCTTGGTTATCGAGTTCAATTGTCTCCCTCTCCGCTGACGCCACCGTACCGTCTCTCCCTGCGCTGGAAGTCGGCAATTGCCTCCAGCAGGTGCTTCGGTTCGAAGGACGGCCAGAGCCTGTTGGTAATCCAGATCTCCGTGTAAGCAAGCTGCCAGAGCATGAAGTTGCTCACTCGCCTCTCTCCGCTGGTTCTAATCAGAAGGTCCGGGTCGGGAACGTCGGCCGTAAATAGGCGTGAGGCAAAGAGCTCTTCCGTGAAGTCCTCCGCCGAGATTTCTCCCCTGGTTGCCTCCCCGATCAGTTCCCTGGTGGCGTCAAGTATTTCCTGTCTGCCGCCGTAATTGAGCGCCATGATCAGCTGCAGCCCGTCGTTGTCCGCGGTGGCTTTCATAGTGTTCTTGACTACCTGGGCCGTTTCGTCCGGCAATTCGTCAATTCTCCCGATAACTCGAAGCCGGACGTCGTTCTTTAACAGTCTCATTCCCTTCTCTCCCAGCAGGTCCTTGAGCAGTGTCATCAAAAACTGGACTTCTTCGTCCGGCCGGGACCAGTTTTCCGTGGAGAAGGTGTAAAAAGTCAGATATTTGATCGGTAATTTTTCCGAGATGAACTCGATCAGGTCCTCTGCCCTCTCGGTTCCGCGTTTGTGACCCTTCGTCCGCTCCAGGTCACGGTTATGGGCCCACCTGCCGTTGCCGTCGGGGATAATTGCCACGTGTTCCGGCAGCTCGTTTCCCAGGACGTGCTCTAGTGCTTCCTCACCCTTCACGGACTATTGCCTCCCTGACCAGGTAAAGTGATCCCGTAATACAAACAAGGTCCTCTTCTCTGGCCTCTTTCCTTACGATTTTAAGCGCTTCCCCGGGTGTAGCTACAACTTTTGCGTTCAGGTCCAGTTCTTCCGCCCGGTTTTTGATCGCTTTTAACGGAAAAGCTCGCTGGTGATCCAGCTCCGTCAGGTATAGTTCGTCCGCGATCGAACCGAGCTTCGCGAGCATTCCTTCCAGGTTTTTGTCCTTTAAAGCACTAAAGACGACCCTTAGGTCCCCGTCTTTCGGTCGTAAATCCTGGTGAAGTTTCAGTTCGTCGCCCAGAACCTCGATTGCCGCTTCGTTGTGGGCCCCGTCGACCAGGAAGTGCGGGTTCTCCTCCAGGAGATCGAACCTGCCCGGCCAGCTGGAATCCTTCAGTCCGGCGACTACCTCCTCGGTTCCCGGGTAAAAATCCGTTCCCTCTAGAGCGGCCACCGCAGTTAACGCGGTGGCCAGGTTACGCTTCTGGTAAGTGCCGGGTAACCCGATTTCTATGGACCTTCCCTCCAGGTTATCCAGCGGTGAACTTTTGACCGCAAAGCTCGAGCCGTACCAGTCGTAATTCAGCAATTCCAGTTCGGTTTCCTCCGTGACGAAGTGCAGCTCGCAGCCGACTTCCCGGCATTCTTCCCGAAAGACCCGTCTTGTTTCCGGAGCCGGTGCATTAACTACGAGAGGCTTGCCGGGTTTAGCTATACCCGATAGTTCCTCTGCTATTTCCGCGATTGTTTCGCCGAGCAGGAATTGGTGTTCCAGGTCCACAGATGTGACCGTAGAAAGCAGGGGGTTCCCGACGGGACTTGTAGCGTCGTAGCGTCCGCCCAGTCCGGTTTCCATCAGCCCGAGTTCTACTTCTTGTTCGCTGAAGTACCAGGCGGCCAGCGCCGTCGTCGCCTCGAAGAGGCTCGGCGGGTCGTCCCGGCGACGCAGCTCCTCCAGCGGCCCCTTGAGGGCATTTATCCCCTCGGTTATCGCGGATTCCCCTATCTCTTCTTCGTCGACCTTTATCCTTTCGGAAAACCTGACCAGCGGCGGCGAGACGAATTCACCGACGCGGAAATTCCTTTTCAGGATACTGCTTAGCAGAGCCAGAACCGATCCTTTCCCGTTTGATCCGGCGATATGGATTGAGTTAAAGTCCTCTTCCGGGTTGCCCAGTCCGTCCAGAAGGTGACGGATTCTGGCCAGGCCCGGCTTTACGTCGTACTTTGGTAAGCTCTCAAGCAGGGAAAGGGCTGGATCCGGTTCTCTGTTCAATTATCCTCCAGAGCTGACAGGTTGGACTTGAGCCGCTGCCTCTTTTCGAGGAATTCCTCCTTTTTTGATTTTTCCCGGGCGACTACTTCGTCCGGAGCTTTTGTCAGAAAGTCCTCGTTGTTTAACTTTTTCCGAGTTGATTCCAGTTCGTCTTCCAGTTCCTTCAGTTCCTTTTTTATCTTTTCTCGTTCTTTTTCAATATCGATAAGGCCCTCCAGCGGAACCATGACTTCGGCATCCTCCAGAACCCGGCGAGAGCTGTTTTCCGGGCGTTCGAGGTCCTTTCCGACTTCCAGCTCGGAGACGTCAGCCAGCTCGGAAAAGTAGGTCAACTTGTTCCGGACCAGCTCTCCCAGTTCCTCGCTGTCTACTTCCACGAGCACCTTGACGTCCTTGCCGGTGGGGATGTTCATTTCACCGCGGACGTTTCTCACGGCGCTGATCATTTCCTGCAGAGTCGAGATATTTTCCTCGACCTCCACGTCTATCGCGGCTGCGCTGGCCTCCGGGAAGTCCCTGTCGATCAAAGCGTCCGGGTCCTCCGGCAATTTGCCCCAGATCTCTTCGGTGACGAACGGGATAAACGGATGGAGCAGGCGCAGGGTTCCGTGGAAAACCGTCCCGAGGACCTGGCTGGCAGCTTCTCCTCCGTCGTCCGAGTAGAGCCGCGGCTTGATCAGTTCCAGGTACCAGTCGCAGAAATCGTGCCAGACGAAACTGTAGATCTTCTTCGTCGCGGCCTTGAACGAATATTCCTCCAGGTCCTCCCTGACCCCGTTGACAGTATCGGCGTAACGGCTGAGGATCCACCTGTCTTCCAGCTCCATCTCGGCCTCGTCCGGAAGTTCCGTGTCGTCTTCCTCAATGTGAGACAGGGTAAACCGGGCCGCGTTCCAGAGTTTGTTCAGGAAGTTCCGCCTGTCCTCTATTTCGTCCTCGGAGAGCTTCATCCCACGACCTTTTGTAGTAGAAGAAGCCATGGCAAACCGAACTGCGTCCGCACCGTACTCTTCCTTCAGCTCGAGCGGATCGAGGATGTTGCCCTTGGAGGAGCTCATCTTCTCCCCGTTTTCGTCCAGAACCAGGGGCGTAAGCAGGACCTGGTCGAACGGGACCTCGTCCATGAAATGAAGGCTGGTCATGATCATCCGTGCGACCCAGAAAAAGATTATGTCGAAGCCGGTGATCAGCAGGTCCGTCGGGAAGAAGTATTCCAGGTCCTCTGTCTCTTCCGGCCAGCCCATGACGGAGAAGGGCCAGAGTGCCGAACTAAACCAGGTATCCAGCACGTCCCTTTCCTGAGTCAGGTTCGTGCCGCCGCAGTTGCTGCACTTTTGCGGTTCCTCCCGGGCGACGGTGATCTCATCGCAGTCCTCGCAGTGCCATGCCGGTATCCGGTGGCCCCACCAGAGCTGGCGCGAGATGCACCAGTCCTCGATGTTTTCCATCCATTCAAAGTAGACCTTCTTCCAGCGTTCGGGAACCAGTTCGACCTCGTCGTTCCGCACTGCCTCGATTGCCGGTTCCGCCAGGTCCTCCATCTCGACGAACCACTGTTCGGAAATGCTCGGTTCGACTACGGTGTCACAGCGCTGGCAGTGTCCGACTGAGTGTTCGTATTCCTCGACCTTTTCCAGGAAGCCCTCTTTTTTCAGGTCCTTAGCGATTGCTTCCCGGCCTTCGTCCCGGTCGAGGCCGTCGTACTTCCCTTCGAAGCTGATTTCCGCGGCGTCGTTGATGACCGAGATCGAATCGAGGTCGTGCGTCTCGCCGATGTCGAAGTCAGTCGGGTCGTGCGCGGGGGTGACCTTCAGAACCCCCGTCCCGAACTCGGGGTCTATTGCGTCGTCCCTTACTATGGGAAGTTCTCTACCCACCAGAGGCAGGATCGCTTTTTTCCCGGCCAGCGCCTCAGCTCGCTCGTCGTCCGGATGGATTGCCAGGGCGGTATCTCCCAGCATCGTCTCCGGTCGGGTCGTGGCTATGGTGACCGATTCGTCCTCTCCTTTCAGGGGATACTTTACCCAGTAAAGTTTCCCCACTTCTTCCTCGTGTTCGACTTCTATGTCGGAGAGGGCGGTAGAGCAGCGAGGACACCAGTTTATGATGTACTTGTCACGATAGATGTAACCTTCTTCGTAAAGTTGAACGAAGGCCTCCCTGACCGCGTTGGAAAGTCCGTCGTCCAGCGTGAACCTCTCCCTGCTCCAGTCCGGCGAGGACCCGAGTGCCTTTAACTGGTCCTTGATTTTCCCGCCGTATTCCTCCTTCCACTCCCAGACCCGGTCGACGAACTCCTCCCGACCGAGGTCGTGGCGCGTCAGCCCTTCCTCGGCGAGGTTCTTTTCGACGACGTTCTGGGTGGCAATGCCGGCGTGATCCATTCCGGGAAACCAGCAGGCCTCCTTGCCCTTCATTCTCTGGTACCTGATCACTATGTCGTGCAGGGTGAACTGAAGGGCGTGACCGACGTGAAGTTCGCTCGTAACGTTGGGAGGTGGTATAGCCATCGAAAACGGTTCCTTATCCTCGTCTACCTCGGCGCGAAAGTAACCTCCTTCCTCCCAAAAATCGTATATTCTTTCCTCGACTTCTTCCGGTTCGTAATGCTTGGATAGTTCCATCTATCTTTCTCACCTACCTTACTTGAGGGTTATGATATCGGTTTAACCGGGTTCCATCAACGGTAAGGGTTTCTGGTTGAATAGTTTGCTGGTTTAATAGTTCCGAGTTAGAGTGATGTCGGTCTTATTACTGAAACAACTGACCATTTTGACTAGATAGTTAGAAGTCTTGATTGTACCGCCTCCCTTTGAAACAGACAAAATGGACCTTAAAGGGTTCCGCTACGTTTTTT
>CAZYCI010000050.1:0-9519 GCA_964645955.1 uncultured Thermotogae bacterium | reverse complement strand
CTTCTTTTCCTCTATTTCTACGTCGGCCTTTTTTAACTTCAGGCTGAGTGGTTTTATCGAGTTCGTATTGACGTGGTTTACTTCAACCTCCCCGGAGGTAGCTGCACCTGCCAGCATGTAGGTACCGGCGGCGATCCTGTCGGGCAGAACCGGGTAGTTTGTTCCCTTCAGTTCCTTCACCCCGGTTACCCGAATAATCGAGCCGTTTAGATCTATCTTTGCTCCCAGTTCCTTCAAAAAGTTGACCAGGTCGCGGATTTCTGGCTCCTGTGCTCCGTTATAGATCGTGGTTTCGCCTTCTGCAAGCGTTGCTGCGGCGATGAGCTGTTCAGTAGCCCCCACGGAGGGGTAATTGAGAAAGACGTCGTTACCGACCAGCCGGTTGGCTCGGGCTATTATCCTTCCATCGTCCTGTTCGACGTTCACGCCCAGTCTTTTTAAGCCCTCAAGATGAAGGTCAACGGGGCGCGTACCGATATTACAACCTCCCGGTATCGGTACTACTGCTTCTCCAGTCCTCGCTACCAGGGGAGCCAGTACCAGAAACGAGGCCCGCATCTTTTTTACCAGCTCTGCCGGAGCCCGGTTGGAATCTACGGTCCCTTTTATCTCCACGTCACCCGATCCACCCGAGGAAGTATTCCCCAAATTCTCGACCATGTTTAACATGGTATGAACGTCCTTCAGGTCGGGAACGTTGGTTAGCTTTACGGGTTGGTCGGTAAGTAGGCTTGAAGCAATCAGAGGTAGGGCCGAGTTCTTTGCCCCCGGTATTTCGAGCTCCCCTTTCAGGGGCTTTCCACCTTGTATGGTTATTTTTTCTTTCATTTAACCGTTCTGCATCAATTCCAGGAACTGATCGTTATCCTGTGTGGATTCGATCTTTTTCTTGATAAATTCGAGTGCGTCCTGGTTGTCGTCCATCTCGCCGATCATCTTTCTGAGGATTCTCAGTTTGTTGAGTTTACCTTCGCTCAGTAGTAGATCTTCCTTTCTCGTTCCGGTCTGCTCCATGTCTATTGCCGGGTAGATACGGCGGTTTGCCAGCTGTCTATCGAGGACGAGCTCCATGTTGCCCGTACCTTTGAACTCCTCGAAGACGACCTGATCCAACTTGCTGCCCGTATCCACGAGGGAAGTACCGATGATCGTCAGGCTTCCGCCTTCCTCTATGTTCCTTGCTGCACCGAAGAACTCCTTTGGTTTGTAAAGTGCTGCGGGATCAATACCACCGGACAGCAGTTTACCGCTCTGATCGACGGATAGGTTGTAAGCTCTTGCGAGCCTGGTAATCGAATCCATCAGGATTACTACATCCTTCTGGGCTTCTACAAGCCTTTTTGCGTTGTCGGTTACCAGTTCTGCGACCTCTGTGTGGTGCTTTGGCTCCTGATCGAAAGTTGCAGCAACCACCTTCCCCATGTTGATCGAGCGTCTTATGTCGGTAACTTCCTCGGGCCGCTCGTCTATTAGCAGAACGATCAGTTCTACTTCCGGGTGGTTGGCTGCCAAGCCGTTGGCCATTTTCTTAATCAGGGTAGTTTTCCCGGCTTTCGGCGGGGAAACTATTAACCCTCTCTGCCCCTTTCCAATTGGTGCAAATAGGTCAATAATCCTCGTAGAAGTATCGTTAGGGTCGTGTTCCAGCTTAAGCCGCTGGGAGGGATGAAGTGGGGTGAGGTATTGAAAATCGGTCCTGTCCCTTAATTCGTCGGGTGGCGAATCGTTGATTGCCTTCACCCTGAGAAGGGCTTTGTAGTGTTCGTCGTTCTTCGGTGGCCTTGTCTGTCCCAGTACCTTGTCCCCGTTCTTCAGTCCGAAACGTTTTATCTGTGACGGGGATACGTAGATATCGTTCTTCCCCGGGAGAAAAGTTTTGTCTCTCAGGAACCCATAGCCATCCGGTAGAATGCCCAATATTCCTTCGGAAAATCCCTGACCCTCCTCCTTCGCCTCTGCTTCTAGAATGGAATATATCAGTTCTTCCTTGTTCTTCGAATCCATCTCTATCTCGTAATCTTCGGCTATTGACTTTAGCTCGTCCAAGTTTTTCTCTTGTAGTTCTTTTAGTTCCAATTAACTCACCTCAAAAGTTGGAAAATTTCTATCTCCGTGATGGTTTGGATAGGTATAAAATGGGTGAGGGTTCAGTTCACCTTGCCTGTTTTATTTTGCATCCGATAAGACTCGACGGTTATTGCCGCCTGCTACATCGGTATGCGGTTCATAATCGGGAGAGAGCGCTTTTAACAAGTCCCGCCACTCCAGTTTTTACTTGGGAACCTTGTTTGTTTTTAGTTTCCTCAAGTGATTTTCGAAAATTCCAAGTCGTAATCGAACCTTAACCTGCCTTGAGGTTTTCCGGTCCAGCTTCACCCCTAAACAATTACAGCAATTATCCCTATTTAACGACACCCGTAGAAACTGCCAACGGATTTAGTCTTTTAGGTAAAATAACTATGTGAAGGGGTTCGGGACGACGAATTGGTTGATTACGTAGCTATTATAGATGAACGAGTTAGTTTTGTCAATAGAGTTAGGGTTTAGCCCGGTGGAGAATCATCGTTTCATCGATTCATTTTGGTCGGTGTCAGGGTGGTCTTGATAATGTTGGCGTACATCTTCAACCTTGACTTTAAACCCTCGGTAAATCCCCTTTTTTCCTCTTTCATAACGTGGGTTACTCCGGTAAGTTTGACCTTTGTCGTATCGAGGTTCTCCTTGAGGGATAGCTTCGTCAAAGCCATTTCGACGCCGAATTCCTCGGCTGCCGACTTATTTAGTTTCTCCCAGGTATGCCGCGAGAGAACGCGCTGACCGGATAGATGAGGGCTGATCTTCTGAGAGATATCCGTATTTAACCTGCCTTTATGAAATACGCCGATAACCATATCCCAGTTGCCCTCACGATAGGTGTCTATCATATCGTCGATATGTCCTGGTTTAAGCCCCTTAAGGTCCGCGTCGACGAACATGAGGCTTGAGTGCGATGCCTCTTCTATCCCGCGAGCGAGAGCGTTTGACTTACCAGTATTCTTCTTTAATTCCAGCAAAATAGGGTCTGCTTCGCTTTCCTCGACTACTTCTGAAGTATTGTCGGTGGAGCCGTCGTTGACAACTATTAGTTCTATCGGATTCTCGGCAGACTGCACTGCTTTCAGTACCGACTTTATCCTTTCCGCTTCGTTGTAGGCAGGAATTATTACGGACGTTTTCACGCAATCACCTGGTGATATTGGGTCAAGTCCAATAATGCAGTTATATTATACGATCGTTTCTAATTAGTTAAATGCCTTAGTTTCGCTCCCGACGAGCTACTCAGCGAGGGATTCTATTTTTTTCTCCAGTTCGGTCACTATTTTCTCCACGCTTTTATCCGCAATTTCTAACTCCTCCTGGTCCCCTTCCCGTGTTTCTATTTCTATCGCCCCGTTCTCGAGGCCTCTGGGCCCCACGATTACTTTTAGCGGTAAGCCGATCAGATCGGAATCGTTGAACTTGACGCCGGGTGAATCCTCTCTGTCATCCAAAAGCACGTCGTAACCCCTTTCTTGCAGACGGTTATAGAGGCTCTCGCCCATTTCTTCCGTCTTGCCTTCATTGGATCCAAGTACAATTATTCCGGCGGAAAATGGACTTACGGACTCGGTCCACCTGATCCCGCTTTCGTCGTAGTTTTGCTGGATAATTGCCGGAACGAGCCGGCTGATACCTATTCCGTAACATCCCATGATGTAAGGATTGAGTTCTCCGTCCCTGTCCTGGTATTCGCCCCCAAGACTACTCGAGTACTTGTCACCGAGCTGAAATAGCTGTCCGATCTCGATGCTCCTGTGAAACTCGAGTTCGGATCCGCACTTAGGACAGTTGTCCCCGGGTCGCACCTTGCGCAAATTGATGAACTCGGGATTCTGGATGTTTTCATCCCAGTTGACGTTCTTGAAATGATAGCCGTTCTCGTTTGCCCCTACTATGAAGTTATCCATGGGTTTAATATCTTTGTCGGCGTACACGGGAATCTCCAGCCCGACAGGGCCAATTGATCCGAAGTTGGCACCGGTAATTTCTTTAATTTCTGCCTCGGAAGAGACCATTTCAGCCTTCTTGGTCCCGAGATGATTTATCAGTTTCATTTCCTCGATGTCGTCGTCCCCTCCAACCAGCGCTGCTACGAGACCATCGTCCGTTCTGTATATGAAAGTCTTTACGATCTTTCTTTCTGCAACCCCTAGGAATTCGGCCACCGATTCGACAGTCTCTTTGTTCGGGGTGGCCACCTTTTCCATTTCCTTGTGGTCGTTACTTGAGCTGGCAGAAGAAGTATTGTATTCGGCTATCTCGACGTTTGACGCGTAACCACAGTCGTCACAGAGAGCTATCTCTTCGCCGCCTTCGTCCGCAAGCGCCATGAATTCCTGAGAATAGCTCCCCCCCATCAGGCCGGTGGGTGCGTCGACAGCAACCCAGTCTAGCCCGAGCCTATCGAAAGTCCGGGCGTAGGCGTCGTACATTTCCTCGTAGGTTTGGTCCAGGCTGCTTTGCGTTTCGTGGAAGCTATAGGCATCCTTCATCAGGAACTCGCGAGAACGCATGACTCCGTGCCTTGGCCGTATTTCGTCACGGAACTTGTCGTTTATCTGGTAGAGAACTAGCGGCAGGTCCTTGTAGGAATTTAGTTCGTTCCGAACGAGGTCAGTAATTATTTCCTCGTGAGTCGGTCCAAGCGCGAATTCTTGTTCCTTTCTGTCCGCCAGCTTAAACATCTCCGGCCCGAAATCGGCCCAGCGGCCACTTTCACGCCAGAGTTCAGCTGGTTGAACTATGGGTAGCTTGATTTCCTGAGCACCCGCACGGTTCATTTCCTGCCTTACTACTTCTTCTACCTTTTTCAGTACTTTAAATCCGAGCGGTAGATAGCTGTAGATTCCAGCAGTAACTTTCCGTATCAGTCCGGCTTTTAGCATCAATTTATGGCTTTGCAGTTCTGCGTCCGCCGGTGTTTCTTTTAAAGTTGGAAGGTAGTATTGACTTAATTTCATCTGGTGACAGTCCTCCGTGTTGGTTATAACAGTGCGCCGAGCAGGTCTATCCGCTGAACTATTCCGGCAAGCATTCCGTCCTTGTCCACAACCGGAACCCTATTTAACTCGTTTCTGATAATCAAATCGGCTACGTGTATGTCTTCTTCTTCCTCGTCCACGGTAATTACCTCCTCCACCATGTACTCTTCTACGTGATCTCCCTTAATTTCCTCGAGTCTACGGGAAAGCTGGTTGATATCAGGGAGGTAGGAGGCAGTCCGGAGCATTTCGAAGTAATTGGGTAGAGCAGCCTGAATTATGTCCCGCTCCGAGATGAATCCAACGACCACGCCTTTCTGATCTACGACGGGAACGCCGGATAGCTCACTCTTCTCCAGCAGGAATATTAAAGCCTTCAGAGACTGGTTTGCTCTGACGGCGGTCAGGTCCTTCGTCATTATGTCTTTAACTTTCATGGATTTCGTCACCCATTTCTTTCAGAGAAATCTGCTCCAGCTGGGCTTGTATCAGGGAGGCATCCCTCGGTATCTTTTCGTATACCTCCACGCTGGCCATTCCTGCTGCGAGTCCGTATTTAACGGCTTCTGGTACCGACTTGCCTTCCTCGAGCTGATAAATGATTCCTCCGACAAGGCAATCTCCGGCCCCGACGCGGTTTCTGACGACTAACTCGTCCCGGTTGGCTTCGAGGTCCCAGTTTTTGTCCTTGCTTACGAGTATATCACCGGTAAGTCCGTGTGAGAGAAGGACGTATTCCGTATCGTAGCTCAGAATTTTCTTCCCGACTTCTATTATCGAACGACTATCGGTTAACTTTTCCCCCATGACTTTTTTCTGTTCTCTAATGTCGGGCTTTATCAGGAACGGGCCTGCTTTAGCTGCAGGACCTACGTTCTCCCCTCCAGTATTTACTATGGTTCTTATGTCCCTTTTCTTGGCCATCTTGACGAGTTTGTTGTAAATCGACTTCGGTACACCTGGCGGTATACTTCCCGAAAGCACGACGCAGGAAACCCGGTGAAGCATCGTCTCGTACTGTTCCAGAAACTGGTTTAGAGCTCGATCGGATATTTCGGGACCAGCGCTGTTAACTTCGATGGGGTTACCCTCTTCACCTTTTCTCAGTATTGCTACGTTGCTTCTGGTCTCTTCGTTTATCCAGGTTAGGTTGGTCGTGGCTCCCGCCTCTCTTAAAGATCTCTTTATGGCCCTACCGGTGTGTCCGCCTATAAGACCCATCGCTATATTGTCTATGCCTACACTGGAAAGGTAGAGCGATACGTTAACTCCTTTCCCTCCTGCGCTCGAGTGGGTTCTGTAGGCCCGGGAAAGCTGAGTTTCACCCTGCTGTTCGATTTCCTTAACCCAGTAAATAAGGTCGTACGCTGGATTCATCGTAATCGTTAAAATCATAGAGATTCCTCCCCCGCAGGTTGCGTCACCCTGCCATGATCAGTGGACTCGAGTTTTACTTCTCTAAATTCGCCAACCATATCTTTGGACCCGGGGAAAGTGATCGTCTCCCTGAACTCGTTTTTCCCGTAAACTGCACCTGCCTCCCTGGCTTCCCCTTCGACCAGTACTTCCGTAGTCCTGCCGATGAAACGCGAGTCACGACTTTCGGAATACTCCTTTTGCTTCTCCAGTACCAGCTGCAACCTCCTTTTCTTTTCTTCTTCTGGCACGTGATCTTCCATCTTTGCACTCCGCGTATTGGGACGGGGGGAAAACTGGGCGGCATAAATCGAGCCAAACTGTACTTTTTCGATAACCTCCAGCGTTTTTCGGAATTCCTCCTTATTTTCCCCTGGGTGACCGACTATTATGTCAGTAGTAATATTTATATCCGGGTCCATCGTCCGCGCTCTTTCTACCTTTTTCAGGTATTCCTCTCTCGTGTATTCCCTGTTCATAATTTGAAGAACTTTATTTGAACCGGATTGAAGTGGTAGATGAATCTGGCGAACCACGTTTGGGTTTTCGTTCATCGCAGTCAGCGTTGCTTCATCGAGGTCCTTCGGATGTGGCGTGGTAAAGCTTATGCGGGGGATTCCAGTTTTGGCAACCTTGTTCAGCAACCAGCTAAAGTTAACCTGATTATCATCTACGTCCTGCCCGAATGCGTTTACGTTCTGTCCGAGCAACTGAATCTCTTTGTATCCCTCTTTCTCGAGCTCCCTCACTTCCGAGATAATGTCCCCGGGCGGTCTACTCCGAAGCGGGCCCCTGACCCGGGGAACTATGCAGTACGAGCAGGCGTTGGAGCAACCTTCCGCTATCGTTACCCACGCGAAGTAGTCGGACTTTCTCAGAACCGGCAGGTTCTCAAAACCCTCAGGGTGAGGAACCGACGAATATTGGCCGTTTATTCTGGCTCGTTCGGCCAAATCGGGAATTTCCCCGAGGTTGGAAGTCCCAAAAACGAAGTCAACTCCCCCTGACTTCTCGAAGAGGTCTCCTCCAAGATGCTGTGCCATGCACCCGCCGACTCCGAGCAGGCTATCTTCCCTCCTCTCCTCCTTGATCTGCCCGACCCTGCCGCGGACCTTTTCTTCGGACTTATCTCGTACGGCGCAAGTATTGAAAATTATTAGATCGGCTTCGGTAAGGTCATCAACGATTTCGTAGCCGTGGTCTTTAAGGTTGCCAGCTATTTTTTCGGACCTGTGGTAGTTTAGCTGACAGCCCCAAGTTTCTATGTACGCCTTTTCTTTCACCATTGAATTCACCTGGATGTTGCAGGACGAGGTTGAGAGATAGTAATTAATTAACTGTAAGTTCAAATTATTTTAAACCATAGGTTTCGTTAAATCCAGTTAGGAGAAGCTTCGGACCGGCCTTACCTCCCCCAAACCGTATCCGGAGAAAAATTAATGAAAACTGGCTCGACCTAAATTCCGTTGGTTATTCGGCCTCGTTTTCGTATAATTCCTAAACCAAGCCTGACGGGCTTAAAACGGAGTGAACCGTTTTGAAAAGAAAAATCCTGATTTTGTTCTTACTGGGTCTCATGATGATCGGTTTGAGCGCCGGCGGCGCCCGATCGGACGAAATAGCCAACAACTACGGGTTTGAGAAAGGCCTGCGCCTGGCAAGGATTCTTGATAGGCAATTCGTTTTCTCTTTTGTTTCTTCAAGTTGTCCGCACTGTCAGGATTTTAAGGACAACATACTTTCAAACCAAACCGTTAAGAGTATATTAGAAGACCACTTTGTCCTATCACTGGTTTCCGTTGACAGTGAATTCGAGATCGAGCTCCCCGAAAAAGGGAAAGTCACAAACCTGGAATTCGCCTCGAGTTTGGGAGTTGAGGCTACCCCCACGACTTACTTCTTTTACCCCCCTGATCCCGGTCTAAGTGGAAACGGGATAGTGAAAATTCCCGGCAATGTACCTAATTTTGAGGATATGGTCAATTTATTGAAGCGAGCCTTGAGCGAATCCTTCAAGGAAGGTGAGAGCCAGGAAGGCGTGATCTACAACTATAAGAACCACATCAAGGATATAACGGAAGCGGATTTTCAATTCCTCAAGAAGAATTTCCAGTCAATTCCCGTGGTAACTGAAAAGGTGCAACCGGCTTCACTCTCCGGCGAAACAGAAATTATTCTCGATTTTGCCACCGGTGAAGAGCAAAGTTATGCAAATCGTATTCTTGAAGAAACTTCTGTAAAGAAAGTTTACGTCGTAACCGGCTCTTAGACTGCTAGCTTACCAGGGTGAGAGCTGTAACCGCTGACAATTCACGCGCTGGTACTGCATAAGGCACCTCTGACTGGTACACGTGTCCGTGCACCCAGCAAGGAAAGATCTTAAAATGTCCCATCCAAATGGCAAGAAAAAACACTTATACTGCAATAATTTCTCTTTTGCTGCTCGTTCTGGTTCCAGCGGCCGGTGCCGCTCCGGGCAGGTCGGTTACTTCTTCGACCGCGAGAATCACGATAGATGCCGGGCACGGTGGTTACGACCCGGGTGCTGCTGTTGACGGTGTTACCGAGAAGCATGTAAATTTGGCTATTGCACGGAGATTAAAGGCTCTGGGGGACGAACATCCTACCATAGATTTCGTGTTTACGAGAACTTCCGATAACTACCTGCCTCTACTCGACCGTCTCGAGGTAGCTGAGAGTAGGGGCCGTGACGGTTACCTTTCAATCCATGCCACCTCGTTCAGTGATCCCGGGGTTACAGGAGTGGAGACAATACTCGACAGGAGCCGTTCGAAGGAAGGTAAAAGCTGGGACATGGCCGAAATGGTGCAGGATTCGGTAGTGGATAGGACGGGAGCCGGGGACAGAGGAATAAGGTATCAACGTCTATACACTAGGTATACGGCGGTTCCGGCGGTCCTTCTTGAGGTTGGTTTCCTTACGTCTCCGGTCGAGCGGGAAAAGTTAATTAGTCAGGACTATCAGGACGATATTGCGCGGGGGATAATTCAGGGACTGCTGCGTTACTTCTCACGTAACTAAT
>CAZYCI010000049.1:5326-9862 GCA_964645955.1 uncultured Thermotogae bacterium | reverse complement strand
CCAACCGTGATTTAAACGAGGTGATAGTATGATTCTTGACGAACCCGAGGAGATAAATGAACTCGACCCGCAGGGTATGGTCGAGGACCTGAATACCTTTCCCGAGCAGTGTAGAGAAGCGGTCTCCATAGGAAAAAATAAGGACTTACCTTTTGCCCTTGACGGTTTCGATCGAATTGTCGTAACGGGGATGGGAGGCTCCGCGATCGTCGGGGACATTCTTTCCAGGTTGATCGACCTCCCGGTGACGACCAACAGGGGTTACTACCTGCCGGATTCGGTCCACGAGAACGACCTTTTACTCGCAATTAGCTATTCCGGGAATACGGAAGAAACTTTATCCGCCCTCCGTGACGGTCTAAGGCGTGGTATGAGTTCGGTCTCTCTTTCCACCGGAGGGAAGATGGAGGATCTGTGCCATGAACGTTCGTTACCGCTGGTTAAGATTCCTACCGGTCACCAGCCGAGAGCATCCACGGGCTATATGTTGTTCCCGCTATTGAAGCTTTTCTCCGAGGCCGGTTTAGTCGGAACGGTCGATTTCGAGGCTTTATTGGCGGACATCGAGGAACTAAAGGAAAAGTGGAATAGCACTGTAAAAACGGAGAAGAACCCCGCTAAAAAACTGGCAAAAGAATTCGCGGGCAAGGTACCCATCATATACGGAACCAAGGGTAACACCGAGGCCGTGGCGTATCGCTGGAAGACACAGATCAACGAAAACGCCAAGCAGCCCGGTTACTGGAACGTCTTCCCCGAACTAAACCACAACGAGACCGTAGGCTACGAGCTCGGCAGCAAAATCATGGAAAACGGTAAGGCAATCATGTTACAGAACGGCCTGGAACTGGAAAGGAACCGGCTCCGAATGGAGATCATGGAGGACCTCTTTGAGGACGAGGGTATCGAGTACTCCCTGGTACGTGCTCCGGAGGGTGATAAGTTCACCAGGATCATCGGTCAGATTTACCTCGGGGATTACTTTTCCGTTTACCTGGCCCTGCTGAATGGCGTGGATCCTTCTCCCGTTGAACTGATCGAAAGCTTTAAGAAGCGGTTGAAGGAGGCAGGTTGAGAAAGGAGGAGAAGCTGGCGAATTTGAATGATGAGCTGGAGGAAGTCCTTGAAGGCTCTGATACCACGGAGGCTCTGGAAGAGGTAGCCCGGTTGCTTCGCCGTGAAGTGGAGCACTACGACTGGGTCGGGTTTTATTTTGGTGATAACGAGAAAGAGTCTCTTTCCCTGGGACCGTTTTCCGGCGAACCGACGGAACATACGGAAATAGACTACGGAGAAGGTGTTTGCGGCCAGGCAGCCGCCTCGCTGGATACTTTTACCATCGAGGACGTGGGGGCCGAAGATAATTATCTCTCCTGCAGTCCGGAGGTAAAGTCAGAAATAGTCGTTCCCGTTTTTGACGGGGACGAGTTCGTCGGGGAAATCGATATCGATTCGCACGCTCTGGACGCTTTTGATTACGAGGACGAGGACTTCCTGGAGGGTCTAGCGGAACGGCTGGCTCCGTTCTTTTAAGCCTGGGACCATATCTCTTGAGGGAATTGTTTAACCGACGAAATGAAAAGGTCACCATGACGAAAATTGTTATTAAATCAGGAGGGGGTCATGAATAGGCGAGAAGTAAGTAAGCAGATGGCCTATTTGCTCCGTCACGATCCTTCCGGTCTGGGGATAGACGAGGAAGGTTACGTTAAAATTTCTGACCTGCTGGCAAGATTGCGCGAAAGGTGGACTAATCTCGGTAAGCCGGAGCTGGTCGAGGTGGTCGAGGAGGATCCAAAGGGGCGGTACGAGATAACGGACGATAAAATTAGAGCCCTTTACGGGCACTCGATAGACGTGGAGCCCGACCTGCCCGAAGTTGAGGTTGACGTGCTTTACCATGGTACTTCGAGAAAGGCGGCTCGCCGAATTATGAACGAGGGGTTAAAGAGCCAGGGCAGACGGAAGGTTCACCTCTCGAGAAGGAAGGAGGACGCGGTCCAGGTGGGCGAGCGCCATACCCCTGATCCCGTAGTCCTGACGGTATTGACGGGTGAGGCCATCGAGGCGGACGTCCGCTTCCAGAAGGCAAGCGACAGGGTCTACGTAACTGATTACGTCCCCCCTGAATTTATCGAGTTGGAAGGTGAGCACCAAGAGACGGATTCGGATTAAAAAGGATCGAAAAGCGTGGTCCGGGCAAAGTTATGCTAATGACAATATTTTTGTCTGGCGAAAACGGTAGATACGCATATATTGCGGGTATTATTCAAAAACTCTGGTGATTAAATTGGATTTTGACCCTTTGAGCTATCCGGAAAGTTCTCGCAGAAATCTGGTCTATTCCAAAAACGGCATGGTTGCAACTTCTCAGCCCCTGGCGACCGCCGCCGGGTTGAGCGTTTTGCGACAGGGCGGAAACGCGGTGGATGCCGCAGTTGCGACCGCTGCCAGTTTAACCGTCCTCGAGCCGACCTCCAACGGCATAGGGGGCGATGCGTTTGCCCAGGTATGGTACGAGGGCGAGCTCTACGGACTCAATTCGAGCGGTCCGGCCCCTGAAGCTATCTCCCGGGAAGGTCTCCGGAAGGAAGGAATGGAGGAAATTCCAAAGTTTGGCTGGGAACCGGTTACTGTCCCCGGTGCCCCGGCTGCCTGGAGTGAATTGTCCGACCGTTTCGGGGAGCTGGAGCTCGAAGAGACGCTTGAGCCGGCAATCGATTACGCCCGGGAGGGTTATCCCGTACAGCCGACTCTTGGAAAGTACTGGAATAAGGCTTACGAAAGCTATTCCGACCTCGAGGGGTCCGAACACGAAGCCTGGGAGGAAGTTTTTGCTCCGGATGGGAGTTCGCCGGAAGTTGGAGAAATCTGGAGATCGCCGGAACACGCGGAAACGCTCCGAAAGATCGCCGTTACTGATTCCAGGGCCTTCTACAGGGGCGGGCTGGCGGAAAGGATTGACGAATTTTCAAGAAAAACCGGTGGTTACTTGAGGAAAAGCGATTTAGCTTCTTACTCGCCGGAATGGGTGGAACCGATCAAATTAAACTACGGGGGGTATGACGTCTGGGAACTGCCTCCAAACGGACAGGGTCTGGTGGCATTGATTGCTCTGAATATTCTTGACGAGCTAGATCCTCCGACCGGCGAGGACGAGTTCTATCACCAGGCGATAGAGGCGGTCAAGCTCGCGTTTTCCGACGGCAAGGAGTACATAACCGATCCCGATTACATGGACCATGACCCTGTTGATTTTCTGACTTCCAGTTACGGAGCGAGACGTAGCAAAGAGGTAAAGTCCGAAGCCGTTGATCCGAAGCCAGGCCGTCCGGGCGAGGAGGGAACAGTTTACCTGGCCACGGCGGACGGGGAGGGAAACATGGTCTCCTTCATTCAGAGCAACTACGCCGGTTTCGGTTCCGGCGTCGTCGTACCCGGTACGGGAATAGCGCTGCAGAACCGGGGTAATACTTTTTCCCTGGATGATTCGGCTTATAACCGCCTCGAAGGCGGGAAGAGAACTTATCATACGATAATACCCGGGTTTTTAACCAGGGAAGGCAGGCCACTGGGGCCGTTCGGCGTGATGGGTGGTTACATGCAGCCTCAGGGCCACGTGCAGGTTTTATTGAACATCATAGAACGAAAACTCAATCCTCAGGCAGCACTCGACGCCCCGCGCTGGCGCTGGACCGGAGGCAGGGAAGTTGAAGTCGAAAAGGATTTTCCGAGCCACATCATCGGAAAACTGAAACGGAGAGGTCACGAAGTGAGCGTGGCCTCGGAGAGCGGGGCTTTTGGACGCGGTCAGGTCGTATTCCGTCACGGAAAAGGGCTCGTAGGAGCCACCGAACCGAGGACGGACGGCCAGGTTGGGGTTTATTGAAAAAACGGACTGATAATAAATTCTTGGTTTCGACAGCTAAGTGCAATTTTGAACTAGAAAATGCGGCAAGCCACGGTAGTCTATCGTACTTGTCTCACGGTCTTGATCAAAAAGCACGATATAGATGAGCAACGCGCAGCTTACCTCGGAACAACGATACACCATTTACGTCCTAAAAAAGAAAAACACCGGTATAACCGACAACGCTTTGAGGCCCGGCGTCGGGATTGAAGACCCGGAAGATATAAAGAATGATTTAAATGTAGCGCTAACTCAACCGATGAATGGAGGTAATTATGTCGGACTTAACTAACAAAAAGTGCGTTCCCTGTGAAGGGGGAGTACCTCCGCTGGAGAGCGACGAGGTGGAAGAACTGCTGACGGAGGTCAAGGGGTGGGAACTACTGAACGAGGACCCGCCCAAAATTCAGAAGGAGTTCAAGTTCGGAGATTTCAACGGCTCCATGGAATTCGTAAATAAGCTGGCAGAACTTGCGGAAGAAGAAGGTCATCATCCGGATATCGAGATATCATACAACGTGGTAACGCTGCGGCTTTATACCCATGCCATAGACGGATTGCACGAAAACGACTTCATTCTCGCCGCAAAGGTTGATGACCTGAAGGAATAAGTAGGTAAGTCTTTA
>CAZYCI010000049.1:0-5226 GCA_964645955.1 uncultured Thermotogae bacterium | reverse complement strand
GAGGGTATCGCCCGTTTCTTCTATCTCCCGAGCTGACCCACCTCCCCAGCCGAAAGAACCGTAAGCACCGGTAATCTTATCTTTTAATTTCTTTTTTTCGGCAAGTTTGAGAAAGTTGCTTACCGGCGGGAAGGCCCTGGATTCGTAGGTGGGTGAGCCGATTATCAGCCCTTCCCTCTTCCAGGCTTCCGAAATGAGGTAACTTGGATGCTTCTTTGCCGCGTCCAAAATTTCTAACTCCTCGATACCCGCTTCGGCCGCACCGCGCGCGACTCGTTCCGTTAATTTTTCCGTAAATCCGTACATGGAACCGTAAACGATCGTCACTCCCGGTTTCGCTTTCCCGCTGCTGTACCGATCGTAGAGGTCAAGTATCTCCTCTGGCTGATCTCGCCAGATTGGTCCGTGCGCCGGAGCGATCAAATCTAGTTCGTAAGATCCCAGTTTGCCAATCGCTGCCTGCAGGGTGGTGCTGTACGCTCCAACGATGTTGGAGAGGTACCTCAGAGCTTCTTCTTCGGACTTTTCCAGATCGATCTGGTCATCGAATACTCCCCCGTCGAGCGTCCCGTATGCGCCAAATCCGTCGCCCGAGAATAAAATCCCGTCTTCCTGCAGGTAGGTCATCATGGTTTCCGGCCAGTGAATAAAAGGGGTTTTGATGAATTCGAGCGTGGAGGTTCCGACGTCCAGGCTTCCGACTTCATCCACCGTTTTTACCCCTTCGGTAATCCCGTAAAAGTTCTCGAGAAGTTCGGCCGCTTTGGAGGTTCCAATAAAGGTTAGGTCGGGATTTTGCCTCCTTAGGGCCGGAAACGCCCCGCTATGATCAGGTTCCATGTGGTTTATTACCAGATAATCTATCTCACTGATGGGGATTAAGCCGCTCAGCTTGTTTAAGTACTCTTCCGTAAAACCCTCTTTCACGCCGTCGATCAGAACCTTTTTCTCGTCCTGAATCAGGTAGGAATTATAGCTTATTCCGTCCGGTATCGGCCAGTAGCTCTCAAATAAATCGTTCTTCCTGTCGTTTACTCCCACCCAGTGCACGTTATCGTTTAACTTCATCTGCATGATTCCACCCCTTTTTCAGTCTCTCTTAATAAACGGTGCTGAATTCGAAAACGGGCAAGCTAATGAAGTATATTTGTCCGACGGTTTAGAAACAACTACACCGCGCCCCGTGCGTCGATGACAGTTTTGAAAGTCGATTTGCTTTTCTCTATAATCATATTTAAGTGGAATTCGTTTTTTCTAACAATCGAGGAGGTAAAAATGGCACAATACAAGTTAAAGTACGACAAGGACGCCTGTCAGAGTAATTTCGTCTGTACGGCAGTCGATCCCGGTCATTTCAAAGAAGGCGACGACGGTAAGGCGGAGCTCATTGACTCCAGCCAGGAGGACGGGATGGCAGTGCTTGAAATCGACGAGGACGACAAAGCGGCGGCGCAACAGGCAGCGGATGGCTGTCCGATGATGGCAATTGAGCTGGTCGATGGAGAATCGGGAGAGACCATAGCGCCTTAGTTTTTTGGTACTAAACTAAAATCAAAATTACGGGGGTAAAAAATGGCAGAGCAATCCTGTGAAGAGGATCTATTTTGCGGTGTAAATAAGGCGGATACTGACGACCCGGAAGAGATGTCAGCGCTTGAGAAGAAGCATACGGTCATAATAGACGCACCTGATACGGTGGAGGAAGGCGAAGAATTTGAAGTTACTCTGAAAGTGGGCGAATACAAGGAACACCCGAACGAGGTCGGCCATTTCATCGAATGGATGGAACTTTATTCCGGAGATACGTTTCTCGCTCGGCTCGACTTAACCCCGGAAAATTCCCATTACGTAATGAAGACCACCGTCAAGCTTGACCATGCTCATCCGCTCAAAGGACGGGCAAAGTGTAACCTGCACGGTCTCTGGGAGAGCGAAAAGGAGATAGAAGTAGTTTAATTGATCGGACTTTTTTCGGTTGGCGATATATCTACCCGTTAGGTATATCGCCACCTTATAATTATTTTTCAAACGAACTGGGAAGGAAGAGAATGGCCAAATGACCATAGCGAGGTGAGGGCCATGAAATACCAGTGCCCGGAATGCGGGGAAATATTTTACAGAGACGTAAAACTGGTTCGGTGTCCAAACTGTAGCTCGTTGCTGGAAGAAAAATCCGTCGAGGCAAAGGAAGTTAATTGCCCCGTAAGTGGAGAGAAGACAAATCTGGTTAATGGTGTTCCAGGCTGTGAACACTTTAAACTTACGAATTCAGTCGGTTCTCGCTGTACTTTTGGCGAGCTACCTTCGAGGTGCGAATCCTGTGGTTTGCCTTTTTACAATCCCAGAGTAGGTGTATCGAAGGAATAATTTTTGCTGAAAACAGTTTAAACTAATATAGGGAACCTGAACGCTTAGGAGGGTTCTATGGTAAAAAACGACATGAAAATACTGATCGGTGGAGATGCCGGGCAGGGAATCCAGTCCACCGGTAAGGGTTTCGTCCAGTCCCTGGCCCGAGCCGGTCTTTTCCCTTTTGGCAGGCAGGACTACCGCTCCCGAATTCGGGGTGGGCACAACTTTTTTGAGATAAGGGTTTCGGACGAGGAGATATACACTCATTCTAGCGGTCTGGACCTGCTTATTGCTCTAACCGAGGATTCCGTGGATGAACACCTCGATGAATTGGTTCCGGGAAGCGGGGTCATTTATGACGAGGACTTCGACCTAGATACGGATAAACTTGAAAGTAAGGGGGTTAACGCTTTTCCGGTACCGATTACTTCAATTGCCACGGACGAAGGTGGAGCAAAGGTAATGGCCAACACTGCGGCAATTGGTGCCATAGCGGGCCTCACCGGTTTTGATATATCTTATCTGCACGAAATTATCGAGGAAAACTTCGGCGTAAAGGGCGGAAACGTCGTAGAAAATAACCTGAAAGTTTCAAGTGCCGGGAAGGAATACGTAGAATCAAAAGGTTACGAGTTCGATTACGAGATTTCCGCTCGCGAGGACCAACCCGAACGAATGGTGATTAACGGGAACGAGGCGATAGCCTTTGGCGCGGCCGTTGGGGGCTGTAATTTCGTATCGGCCTATCCGATGACCCCCTCTACTTCCATTTTAGAGTGGCTTGCCAAGCACTCGGAGGAGATGGATGTCGTGATAAAGCAACCGGAAAGCGAGCTGGCCGCGATAAGCATCGCCATTGGTGCCGGTCACGTTGGTGCCCGACCCCTGGTAACTACGTCGGGTGGCGGCTTTTCACTCATGACGGAGGCCTTTGGACTTGCGGGTACGACCGAAACCTCGCTGGTTATTGCGGAAGTTCAGCGCCCCGGTCCGAGTACCGGCCTACCCACAAGGACAGAACAGGGGGACCTCTCGTCGATAATCCACGCCTCTCAGGGTGAATCGCCGAGGATGGTAATATCACCCGCAACTATCGAGGAGGCCTTCCAGGCTGGTAAACGCGCCTTCGACCTGGCGGAGAAGTACCAGCTGCCAGTCGTTATCTTGAACGACCAGCACCTTGCTGATTCCTACCGCGCCGTCCATCCCGATAGGTTTGACACGGAAGTGGATATAGACAGAGGAGAGTTGCTGACTGAGGAAGACCTGAAGGAACTCGACGGTGATTACCTGCGGCATGAGTTCACCGACTCCGGGATATCTCCCCGCGCCGTGCCGGGCAATAAATACGCGACTTATAAGACGACGGGAAATGAACACGACCAGAAAGGTGATACGACGGAGGATCCGGAAATCAGGACGAAGATGATGGACAAGCGGATGAAGAAACTTGATACGGCTCTGGATCGGGACGTCGAAGGACCGAAGCGTTACGGCCCGGAAGAAGCAGAGATTACTTTCCTGGGCTGGGGTTCACCGTACGGAGCCGTTCGGGAAGCGGTCGATAAGTTGAACGACGAAGGTATCAGCTCCAATTTCTATCACCTGCACGATATCTATCCTCTGCCGGCGGAAAAAGTTAGAAACGTGATTGAAAGTTCGGAGCGCGTAATAGTCGTCGAGAACAACTATTCCGGACAGCTTGCGGACCTGGTTAGCAGGGAAACCGGAATTCACTTGTCGGAGAGGATATTGAAATACGATGGACGACCGTTTACTCCTGAGGACGTACTTTCCGAATTGGACGACTACGAGGAGGTCAATTGATATGGCTAAAGACGTAACTCTCGAAGACTACGAATACCCGACCGATCCCACCTGGTGTCCGGGCTGTGGTGACTTTGCCATTCTGAGGAGCGTCAAGGCCTCCCTTGTAGATCTGGGTCTGGCCCCTCACGAAAGCCTGCTGGTTTCGGGAATCGGTTGCGGCAGCAAGCTACCACACTACATGAACGTCAACGGTTACCATTCGATTCACGGAAGACCGGTACCCGTTGCCACCGGTGCCAAGCTGGCCAACCCCGATATGAACGTCGTGGTCACGGCGGGAGACGGGGATAGCTACGGTATTGGCGGCAATCACTTCCTCCACGCCTGCAGGAGGAATATCGGGATAACTCATATAGTGGAGGACAACCGGGTCTATGGACTAACCAAGGGGCAGTACTCGCCCACGAGCTCCAAGGGTTTCGTCACCAAAACGAGCCCGGAGGGGTCGATTGAGCCCCCGGTCAGGCCGATACCGACTGCCCTGACCAGCGGCGCTACGTTCATCGCTCGCGCCTTTTCCGGACACGTACAGGCAATGAACGAGATCTTTGCCGCGGCAATGGAACACGATGGTTACGCTCTGGTGGACGTGCTTCAGCCCTGCGTTACCTTTAACCCCGGTAAATCCTACGATTTCTACACGGATCTCGTCTACGAGCTGGACGAAGATTACGATCCGACGGATAGGGATGCAGCGGAAGAGAAGGCCAAAGAATGGGGCGACAGGATCCCGCTCGGGATAATCTACCGGGAAGACAGGCCGACTTACGAGGAACAGGTACCGGCACTTCAGGATGGGCCCGTGGCAACGAGGAGTCTCGATCCGGAAGAAAGGAGCGGCGTCGATCTGGAGGAAGTCAAGGGGAGCTTTATGTAAGTATCGAACTTTACTTGGATAGGGTACCTTGGTAACTCTTCAGGAAAATCCCGTTCGGTTTTATCGAAGAGTTACCAAGGCACCGTTGTAATAAACCAATAACCCTCCGGGCTATACGAACCGAGAAATTTCCGACTCGCGTGCTCAAACTGATCTCTTCATGATAG
>CAZYCI010000048.1:0-9945 GCA_964645955.1 uncultured Thermotogae bacterium | reverse complement strand
CGTCACGGTTGGCTGGACGATAAACGCACAGCAGTCTCTTTACATCAGTTCCAATGGTCCCAACTCCACTAACAGAGCGGAAAGTACCTTCAGCGTTCCCGAACCTACCGAAGGGGACAGAAACCGTGGGTATATGTTGGAACAAAACGCATTAAAGCTGGTAGCAAAAAGCAATGTACCTTTCGAGATAAAGGTAAAGGCGGACGGAGACGAGAAACTGATCTCCGACCTTTCCGTGAAGGCCCAGGACTCCATCGGCTTCCAGGCGGTACAGGGCTCAAGCCCCACCACCATAGCTGATGGCGGACCCGGAAAACATGTATTAGGCGTCGACTACAAGGTACAGTACGACGAAACCTACGAGAGTGGGAACCACGAAGCCAGATTGGTTTATACTATTTCGGTGGGATAGGTTTCGGAAGCCGAAGTATGAGTACTGAACTGATTTCCCGACGGGTGAATTAGTAGTCGCTTTCGGATTCAAATTCCTTCTCGACTAGCTCCTCTATCTTTTCGATATCTAACGTATGATAACGCTTTACCAGAACCATCGTGAACAGCAGGGATAATGCAAGTACTCCGAAATTAATAACTATAGAAGTAAGGACGAGCGCCTGAGGCAGGGGATCGGCGTACTGTATAGCTGGATTCGAAGCTATGGGTGCCCGGTCTCCCGGGGAATAGACCACCAGCACGAAGAACAAAATGGTGGCGGTATTTACTATGCTGAGGCTCAGCAACTTCATCAACAAATTCCTCTTCAGTATCAGCCCAATTGAGCCCACCACCACGATTATGATTGAAATCGCAGCCGTCAAATCGCTCATACTTCCCCTCGATGCTTGACGAAGAAGTGTAAAATGGCCCAGGTTCCGATGAAGACTTTCATTCCGATCGCGATATTTACGCTAACTATAGTACCGAGCCCGGGTAAACCCCCATAAGCCCTGCCCGAGTAAAGGCTTCCGAAAACGGCCACTCCGAGTGCAAAGATCAGTGCCATGTACTCAACTCGCTTCATTTCGTCCTCGTGAAACCTCCTGCCGGTTTCGGAGGCCCCCTTTGAAAGCGCCAGCAAGAGCACCCCGCTCCCTCCTATAACCCCGGCTGCGAATCCACCTCCGGGACCCAGGTGAGCGCTGAAGGCGAGATAGAAACCGAAGACCGCTACGATGGGGTAGAGAAAGGAAGCCGAAGCCGTAACTACGTGCGATTCAACCAGTTTTTCCGAATCCGAACTCTGCGATGCTTCCAGGTCCGAAAAAACGGTAATTCCGAGTACGGCCATAGAGAATATCATCAACTCAAACAGGGTGTCGTAAAAACGGAAGACGCCGTAAACTCCAAAGACGGCGTTTGATACGTTGCCCAGCTCGAAACCCTTCTCAAGGTACAGCTGGCCGATCCTTAGCCCTTCCGGGGCCTCGCCTAAAATTACCGCGGCGATCGTCAGGATCCCAAAGGCCGAAACGAGCCCGACCACAAAAGCTCTCTTAAGTACCAGTCCGGGATTTTGCATGGTAATCACCGAAAATACCGATCCAGTAATTCGTCTACTTCGCCCTTTCTCTTCAAGTTCTTCAGGTAATTATCCAGGCGGTCAAGCAGTTCCTCGTCTTCGGAGGAGACGGCAAAGCAATACTCAATATCACCGATCGCATTGGTCTTACTCCGCTCCCTGAGCTCAGTATTTATCCTGTACAGGGCGTTGGAGACCCTTCCGGAGTCGGCAAAGAACCCCTTTATCTCACCACCGTTGTAAGCTTCAACCATATCATCCAGCGATTCGAACTTTACCAGATCGTTCTTTCCAATGCGCTCCTTCTTGGACTCCTCCAAGGTTTCGAGCTGGCTCTCGACGAAGGTCAACTCCGGCAGAACTCCAAATTTCCCGCTTTCCTCACCGGACAGAGCAACCCGCGTCAGGCGGGCCTCGTTGAAGCCAACAGTATCACTCAACCCTTCTCCCGATAGGAAACCGGAGAAATAAGCACCGGCCACGAGGTCCGCTCGCCTGCCTCCGACTTTCGAACCAAATTCTTCCGGCGAAACGAACTCGATTTCCAGGTCCAGACTGGAATCTTCCGCAAATTCCTGTAGAATTTCCAGTTCTGCTCCCCGCAATTTTCCCTTTTCTTGAAACAAAAACGGAGGAATTTCTTCCGCTATAACGTGCAGTTTGCCCTGATCGCTCAGGGCAAGGACGTATATAAAAGTTACGAAAGCGACGCCTATTGCACCCTCCGTTACCGCAAGGTCCGGAGCACCAACCAGAAAATAAACCGCCGAGCTAATCAGACTAAAGACACCGAGCAATATCACGGCATTCAATAGCCTTTCCTGAACCAAAACGGCAACTGCAAGGCCGAGAAGAAGCAGGGTAAAGGCAAGCAACACGGCTAATCCTCCTCGGCTCTATCCGGCGTCTTTGCCGGCTCGACGTTGGAGAGAAAAGCAGTTTTGCCGATTGAATGAGTTACAATCGGACCGGTAACGAAAAAGAACAGTATCAATAGTGCAAGAAACGAATCCGAAAAACGGAATCCGTCCCTTATCAGAAAACCAAGTAAGACAAGTATTACTCCAACGGTGTCCGAGGCACCGCTTGCCTGCAGTCTTGAATATATATCACCCAGTTTGGCGATGCCGTAAGAGCCAATCAGGGTCGCAACAAGACCGGTAAAAATAAGTATTGAAGAAAGAACGTTCATACTTCCCTCTCGATGTATCTCGCAATTACTACTATCCCGAGAAAACTCAGTATCGCATAGATCAGGGCCAGGTTGACGAAAACCTCCCTGCCCCCCATAACCCCTTCGACGGTAAGCAAAATAACTATCTTGGCAGTAACGGAGCTGTAACCGAGCAACCGGTCCAGTACGTCGGGGCCGTAAAAAAGTCGAAACAACGTAAAAGCCAGACTGATCCCAACTATTACGTCTACGGCAATCCTGATCATGACCGTCTAACTTTCCACTTCTTTGAGCGGCTCTTCAAAATTCGACCGAATCTTTTCGACCATCTCTTCGTAATCTTCCTGACTCCTGAGACCTATATGGTGAATGTAAATCAGGTTATTCTCCGAAAGTATCCCGATCGTTATCGGCGTTAAAGTTATCGCGTTCAACAGAAAGAGCTTGGTCGAACCGGTCCCCAGTTCAGTGTTGTAGGCTACAATTCTGCCCTCGATACCCCCGGTTATGATCAGATAACAGGTAAGGACGGTGGACCTGAGAATCTCAAAAATCAAGATGACGAAAAAACGGGTCCACGCCAGCGGCCTAAACAGTGATTCAAGCGGCAGATCTATATCAAGATCGAACCGCCAGAACAGAAAAAGGGCAAACCCGGTAACAAATACCCCACCCACGAAAACCAGAAGCCGGAGATCCCTAAAAAGTACGAGCCAGATGAGATATAACCCGACCCCGCCGGCTAGATAGCCTAAAAAACCCTTAATTCGTCCCGATAAAAAGTCCATGTTGACCACATTATAAGGTCAACAAAGGGGCAAATCGAACGGATAAACGCTCGCACCCCCGAACAGGAATTCTGTACCCCATGCAACGAATCAAATAGCAGACCTCGGTCGGTGGCAGGTACCACTAAGAAATAAAAAACTCATTTCAGCATTAGAGACCCAATCCTCGTATGCAATTTCCGTAATGCAGGAAAATTAATATAGCGAATGCATAGCCATATATACTTTAATTTGACGAAGGGAATTAGTTCCGTTATAATGGCTTTGAAACGTTTCAAGAAAGAAATGCACCAGGAGTTTCAAAAATGAACGAAAATAGCTCCAGTAAAAACAACGTCACGATCAAGGACGTTGCCGACAAAGCTGGAGTGGCTACTTCCACTGCTTCGATGGCCCTCAACAATAAACCGACGATAAGTCCGGAAACCAAGGAAACCGTCATCAAGGCCGCCAAAAAACTAGGTTACCACCCAACCGCAGCGGCCCGTGCCCTGGTCGATGGCAAACCGAGCAACCTGGGTCTTTTGATCCCGGTAAAAGTCGACAACCTCTTTTTTTCAACAGGTTTCTTCCAGAAGTTGATCTCCGGTATGAGTCGGGCTACTAAAGAAGCGGGTAACTTAATTTCACTTCAGGTGGTGGAGTCACGGGAGGAAACGGCGGAACAGATAACCAGGGCTCAGAGGTCAAAAAACGTCAGCGGTTCCATCATCACTCATCCAACTAAAGAAATGCCTTACCTGGACGTAATAGAGGAATACGATTACCCGACCGTCTTCCTTGGCGAACCACCGAGAGAGTTTCCCTACGTGGACAACGACAACTTCAATGCCGCAAAAACCGCCACGGGCCACCTTATCGAGCACGGACACGAAAAAATTGGTTTCCTCGGCGGACCGGACTACCTCATCGCTTCCGAAGAGAGAGAAAATGGATATAGAACTGCTCTGGAATCGGCAGGAATAAAGGTCGATCCCGAATACATCTGGAGTTCACAGCACACCGAACAGAGCGCCTACGGGGAGATCATGAAGATGGGTAGCAAACTGGATTTCACTGCAATATGCATATCCGTGGAAGAACAGATGGCCGGCGTCTACCGGGCCCTGCGTGACCTGGAACTTTCTATTCCGGACGACGTTGCTCTAATTACCCTCGGAGATTCCCAGCTCGCCAGGCATATCAATCCCCCTATGACCGTACTGGATCTGCATACCGAGAAGCTGGGGTATCTGGCTGCAAAAAAATTAAACCGTATCATCAACGGGAAGAGCGAGAGTGCCGAAAGAAGGGTCGAAACGGATCTAATCAAGAGAAGCTCTTGCGGATGTAAATCGCCTCAAGGAGGTGGTAAAGCCAAAATTAAATCGAACTCAGGTAGATCCTAATCACGGAATCACTTCAACCAACTTTACAACTCATAAGGAGGGTACACAGAATGAGTAACAAAAAACTTTCATCAGTATTAGTCTTAACGGTGGTACTCAGCCTTGGTCTGGTATTTTCCGGGGCACTCACGGCCTTTGGCCAGGACGATAAGGTAACTTTTGTTACGAGTTTCGGAGGGCAGGAGCTCGAAGTTTTTAATAATTTAATGGACCAGTTTACCGAGGACACGGGAATCAAGGTGGAAGTCCAGCCGGTCAGTCGTAACATGAGAACCGCCCTGGGTTCCCGGGTAGAAGGTGGAAACCCGCCCGACATGGCCAACCTTCCGAACCCCGGCCTGATGAACAACTTCGCCCGTAAGGACCAGATCGTTTCCCTGGATTGGTTCAAGGAAACGGATCTAGCCGACAAGATGGCTGGAGGCTTCATCGGATCCGGTACGTATAACGGCACGCTCTACGGAGTTACTCCTGCCGCCAGCTTGAAAAGTCTCGTCTGGTACAACAAGAAGGTCTTCGAGGAACAGGGCTACGAAGTTCCGGAAACCGTGGGCGAGCTACTCAAGCTCCAGAACGAAATGATCGCCGACGGTTACGCCCCCTGGGCATTCGGCATCGAAAGCGGTGGTGCCACCGGCTGGCCAGGAACGGACTGGATCGAGGACATAATGCTCAGGTCCACCAGCCCGGAAGTCTATGACAAATGGGTAAACCACGATATTCCGTGGACCGATCCACAAGTCGCTCAGGCATTCAGGACCTTTGACCTCTTGCTCAACAACGATACGATAATGGGAGGTAGAAAAGCCGCTTCGACAATAAACTTCGGCGACGCGGTTCAGTACATCCTACCCACGCAGGGCAGGGAGAAGCCCAGAGCTCTGATGCACAGGCAGGCTACCTTTATTCAGGACTTTCTCGAGGACGCCCATCCGGACGCGGAGGTCGGTGAGGATTACAGCACGTTCATCTTCCCCTCCTTCGGGAAGGAATCACCTCCGATTCTCGTGGGTGGAGACCTGTTTATAGCCTTCAGAGACAAACCAGAAGTCCGAGAATTGATCAAGTACTTTGCATCGGCGGATATACAGCAGACCTGGGTGGAAGAAAACCCCGGTCGTCTGGCAACCAACGTGGATGTACCGCTTTCCGCCTACCCAAACGACACTCTGAAGAACGCTGCCCAGGCATTAAAAGAGGCGGAGGTCTCCCGCTTCGACGGTTCCGACTCGATGGTTTCAGCGGTCGGATCCGGTAGTTTCTTCTCGGCAATCGTAAATTACGTGCAGGGCGAGAAACCCCTGAACGAAATTCTGCAGACGGTCGAAAAGGACGCGGACGACGCTTACAGCTCGGGCGAAGCTACCGACTAAACTAACATCAAAACCAGCAGGAAGGCGGGACCGTATTCCCGCCTTCCCGTTTTAATTTGGGAGGAGTAACTATGAGAGATCGCAAATTCGTGTCGTTTCTCTTCGTCGGGCCGGCTCTTCTCGTGGTGGGGTTTTTCCTTTTCTATCCTACATTGGTTACCACCTATACCAGTTTTCTCGGAAACGTCGACATGCAGGGGGCTTTTCCTTCCGGTAATTTCGTGGGAGTTCAAAATTACGTCGACGTCCTGACGGCTGGCGAGACGTTGATCGCATTCAGGAATACGATGCTCTGGATCGTCGTTATGACCGCTTTTACCGTAGGCTTTGGGTTGATTCTGGCAGTATTGCTCGATAGAGTACCGTACGAATCGATTGCGAAATCGGTCATATTCATGCCGATGGCCGTTTCCTTTACCGCCGCTTCCGTAATCTGGAAGTTCGTTTATGCTTACCGTCCACCCGGCTTCACTCAGATCGGCGTCCTAAACGCTTTGCTAGGTTCAATCGGTGATTTTGCATCTCAACCGGGGGTAAATAACGCGCTCAATATAGTTTTCGTCGCTTTAGGCGTCATTGCATCGGTAATTGCACTCCTCTCGCTACTAAAAGGACTCTGGCGAGCAGTCGAAGTCTGGAAAGAGGACGGTAGGCTAACCTGGATCGCCTGGGCGGTCCTGATTGGATTTGGTCTGCTTGGAATATGGTACGTGCTCGGTTTCCTCGGGGCCGGTGGAGGAGGTTCCACGATCTCCATAGTGGCACAGGTCCTGATGGTTCTCGGGTTAGTTAGCATGGGCATCGCGGCGCTGCGAGATAACTCTTTTGGGCCGCCGTTAATGGGCACCTTGCTAATGCTGGGGATAGTCGACTTTATGTTATCTCAAACCGGATTCCAGCCTACCACCTGGTTACTGGAACGACCCTGGACGAACAACCTGGCGCTGATCGTGATGGGTATCTGGGTCTGGACCGGATTCGCCATGGTCATGCTTTCGGCAGCTTATAAAGGAATACCTCAATCGATGCTGGAGGCCGCAAGGGTCGACGGAGCCAACGAACTTCAAGTATTCTGGCACGTGACAATACCCTACATGAAGACCACGATAATAGCCACCACTACCACGATCGTAATCTTCGTCTTAAAAATATTTGACTTCGTCTGGGTTACCACGAACGGTGAGTACGGAACCGACGTCCTTGCCAGTCTGATGATTCGCAAGATGTACAGCTTTTATAACTACGAAGCAGCAAGCGCGCTGGCGGTCGTCCTGTTCGTTCTCACGATTCCATTCGTAATCATCAACATCCGACGATTTCAGCAAAGGGAGGCAATCCGATGATTCAGAAATTGTTGAAGCTATTTTCGCGGGTCCCGCTCCATGTATTGGTCATTATTCTTTGTATCGTCTGGCTTCTCCCTACACTCGGAATTTTTGTCAGTTCGTTTCGACCGCAGAACGACATAATGAATTCGGGCTGGTGGCGGGTATTCCTTGATCCGGCAAGTCCGGGGAACTACACGGCCGCGAATTACATCAACGTCCTCTTCGGAAACAACATCTGGCAGTCCTTCCTTAATAGTTTCATCATAGCCGTCCCTTCGACGTTTTTGTCACTGTTTTTCGCAGCCCTGGCGGGATACGCCTTCGCCTGGCTCCATTTCCCGGGAAGAAACATCCTGTTCTTGACCATCGTCGGGTTGATCGTGGTTCCCCTGCAGATGACGTTCATCCCGATACTAAAGATCTACTCTTCCACGGGACTCTATGGGAGCTACGTCGGAATATGGCTGGCACATGCAGGCTACGGCATGCCGCTGATGATCTACATGATGCGTAACTTCATGGGTGGCCTGCCAAAGGAACTATTCGAATCCGCGTTCATCGACGGGGCCTCGGTCTGGACCGCCTTTACCAGGTTGGTCGTTCCTCTCTCAAAACCGGTGATAGCATCGCTCGCGATTTTTCAGTTCCTCTGGATATGGAACGACTTGATAGTCGCCCTGATTTACATGCCGGATCCCTCCAAGGCACCGATAACGCTGACGATTGCAAATCTGGTCGGGTCCGAAGGGCAGTCCTGGCACCTGTTGCTGCCGGCGGCCTTTATTTCCATGGTCCTGCCGTTGATCGTGTTCTTCTCGCTGCAGAAGTACTTCGTCCGCGGCCTGACCGCAGGTGCCGTGAAGGGTTAATACGGAAAAAGGAGTTCAAAATTGCTTATCAGTTTCCTTAACCCTCAGGGGAACTTTGACCCCGAGGATAGCTACTGGATGGAGCACCCGGATTTCGGAGGCCAGCTCGTCTACGTCAAGGAAACCGCGCTGGCCCTGGCCGAACTGGGTCACCGGGTGGACATAGTTACAAGACAGATAAATGACCCCGATTGGCCGGAGTTCTCCGAGCGGATCGACAACTATCCCGAATCGAAAGACGTTAGAATAGTTAGAATTCCCTGCGGGCCGGACGAGTTCCTGCCGAAAGAGCGACTCTGGCCCCACCTGGGAACCGAGTGGCTGGACGGGATAATAGATTTCTACGAAAACCGGGGCGAATTCCCGGATGCAGCAACCACTCATTACGGTGACGGCGGACTCGTGGGGGCACTGTTAAAAAAGGAGGAAGGGATCAACTACACGTTTACAGGTCACTCGCTGGGCGGCCAGAAGATGGACCGGTTCGAAGCCTCCCGCGACAACTTCGAGGAACTGGACGAGAGGTTCAATTTCGCACGGAGAATATTTGCCGAAAGGGTTGCCATGAACCATGCCGATCAGGTCATTACGAGCACCTACCAGGAAAGATATAACCAGTACGACCACCCGGTCTATAGCGGGGCCGTATCGGTGGAAAACGACGAGAAGTTCTCCGTAATTCCGCCCGGAGTAAATAGGAGGCTATTCAACGAGGAAGAGGGACCGGATGATGACAAAATAGCCCGGCGAATTGAATCCGCGATCGACAGGGATATCGATAAGAACAGGAGAGACCTACCTCTGGTTATCTGTTCCAGTCGATTGGACGCCAAAAAGAACCATCTCGGCCTGGTCAATGCCTTTGCGGAGTCCAGAGAGTTGAGGGAGGCCGCCAACCTGGCGATAGTCGTCCGGGGAGCCAGCAACCCGCTAAAACAACGGGAAAGGTACGATGGGGAATCAAAAGAAATTCTGGATAAAATCGCTTCCACCCTTGAAGAAGAGGATCTCTGGGAAGCGGTTACCTCCTTTCCGCTTGAAAACCAGAGCGAACTTGCGGCTGCATACCGATGCGGGAAAGAAAGGAGATCGGTATTCGCTCTGACCGCGCTCTACGAACCCTTCGGCCTGGCACCGCTGGAGGCAATGAGCTGCGGGTTACCGGCCGTGGTAACTAAACAGGGCGGTCCGACGGAGAGCATGGTCGACTCGGAAACGGGAGAAGAATACGGGGTCCTCGTCGATCCGGAAGACCCGGTGGAGATCGCCCGGGGCTTATTCAGACTTTTGAGCTCGGAGGAAACCTGGAATCAATTTAGCAGGAAAGGACGGAAACGCGTGCTTTCTCGATACACCTGGGAGGAAACCGCCAGAAGCTACCTGGAAATCCTAAAAGAGGTAAAGGACAAAACCACTTCTGATAAGGACTCGCTTGATATACCGGAGTACTTCACCAACCCATTTCCGGAAACCGACATAAAACTTGAACAGCTGGCTGACCTCTAC
>CAZYCI010000047.1:0-9947 GCA_964645955.1 uncultured Thermotogae bacterium | reverse complement strand
ATTCTTCCCTAATTTTCTCCAGCTGAGGACCTTTAGAACCGGTTAAGATCGACTCAATCGAAACTCCCAAGTAATTCCAGGAGGAATTCCCAGAACTTCCGAACGGAATCTATCTTCAGACGCTCCTCCGGGGAATGAGGAGACTCTATATCCGGACCTATAGCCAGCATCTCGATCCCTTTCACTTTTTCACCAATGATGCCAGTCTCCAGCCCTCCATGAATGGTTCTAACTTCTGGAGAACAGCCGTAAAGTTCCTCAAAAACCCTCTCAGCCTCAGCCAGTAAATCCGAATCCGGATCGGGTTGCCAGGCAGGATACGCTTTGTTCTCTTCCACGCTGGCACCAAAAGCTCTCGCAATAATCTCAACCCGACCGCGCAGGCTTTCGAGCTTCGATTCACGGCTACTTCTGGAGCTTACAAGAACCTCCAGCTGGCCTGCCTCCGACCTGACTGAAGCAAGGTTAGTCGACGTTTCGACAGTTGATTCGAACCTCTGGTCGTACGCCATTACTCCATTTGGCAGGGCCCGGAGGAGTTCTATAACGGCCCTGCTGCTTTCTTCGGTCATAACACGGGCGGTTTCACCTGAGTCGTCTTCGACCCGAAGAGACATGTTCTCTTCGGTCACCTCGTACTCCTCCCGCATGACTGAGAACAGTTCCCGAGCTTCTTCTTTAAAATTTACGGGATCCGCGCCCGGAGAAACCAGAGCACTGGACTCCCTGGGAATTGCGTTATGCTTGTCGCCACCGTTTATTTCGACGAGGCGAAAATCGCCCACCTGCCACAAACCGTCGAGAAGTCTGGCAAGCAACTTATTTGCGTTTGCGCGTCCTTTATCTATGTCTTCACCCGAGTGTCCACCCTCCAGGCCGGAAAGTTGTAATTCAACCGAACCTGATTCGGGTTTTACTTCCTCGTAATTGAGCGGCAAACTTATTTTCGTCTTTCCCCCACCGGCACAGCCGATCGTAAAAGCCCCGAACTCCTCGCTGTCCAGGTTGATTAGCTTGTCGGCCCGAAAGAATTCCGGTTCGAGACCAGCCGCCCCGTTCAAGCCCCTCTCTTCATCGACGGTAAATAGGTACTCAAACGGGCCAAGATCGTAATTTCCCGTCGCCACTGCCAGCGCCAGGGCAACCCCGATACCGTTATCCGCACCCAGGGTTGTCCCTTTTGCGGTTACCCAGCCGTCCTCCCGTGTCAACTCTATTGGGTCCGTTTCAAAATCGTGTTCGACGGAGGAATTCTTCTCGCAAACCATGTCCATGTGTGCCTGCAGAACGGCTTTCGGGCTCCGACTCCCCCCCGACTCATTTAAGAGAACGTTACCGGATTCGTCAACTCTGGACTCGAGTCCGTTTTCCTTGGCCACTTTAAGTATATATTGCCTTAACTCCTCTTCATTTCCGGAACACCGAGGTATCGCGCTTATCTCTTCGAAATAATTCCACACTATATCGGGCTTTAAGTTTAACATAGTAGAAAAGGTTATTAATCACGGACGAATTTCACAACCTGGAAATGCTGATCTCAGTTTATTAGAAAAAACTGATGCCGGACCAGCTCAGATATCGGATCCAGGATTACCCGGGACGACACTTCAGAGGCTTAATTAAACGGAAAAACCGGCCAAAGTTGAGTTAAAGGAAGTTAGAAGTTATCCTCATTATGAATACAGCAAAGGAGGTAAAACATGGATCAATATCACGAACCGGTAGAAGACCTCGAAGACGAGGACAGGGATTGCGTACGGACGTTAATGAGTCTAAAAGAAGAAGTAGAAGCAGTAAACTGGTACCATCAAAGAGTTTCGGCTTCGGACGACGAAGCAGTTGCAGATCTGCTGGCTCACAACAGGGACGAGGAGATAGAACACGCCGCAATGGCTTTAGAGTGGCTCAGACGAAATATGGATGGCTGGGAGGAAGAGCTCAGGACGTACCTGTTCTCGGACGAACCGATAACTGAAATCGAGGAAGAAGGAGAAGAAGAAGGAGAAACCGAAGAAGAATCCGACGGCCAGGGTCCCGCTGATCTGGGCCTGGGAAGTCTTGAATGACACAATAGAGAGGTGTAACAGATGGATATTCTAAAACGTTCACTGGCTCCAGTTACCGACGAGGCCTGGAACGAAATAGATGATCAGGCAGCAGAAGTTCTGAAGAACCAATTAACCGGCAGAAAGTTTGTTAACACGGTTGAACCCCGGGGCTGGGATTATTCGGCGATTCCGGAAGGGAGGCTGTCCATAAAAGAAGATTCTCCCGAGAAAGTCCGTTACGGGATCAGAGAGGTCACGCCGCTGGTGGAGACGAGGGTTTCCTTCGAGTTAAATACCTGGGAACTGGACAACGCCTCCCGGGGCGCGGAAGACGTTGACCTTACCCCGCTCGAGGACGCCGCCGCGGAAGCAGCCAAGTTCGAAGAGGACGTAATTTATAACGGACTCGAAGAAGCGGGAATAGATGGTCTGGTTCCGGCTGCCGAAACGGTCATAGATCTTCCGGAAGGTTCGGGCGGTATTCTTGAAGCCGCCTCGGAAGCAGTAACGTTATTTCAGGAAGAAGCCATAGATGGACCCTATTCTCTCGTAGTCGGCAAGGAACTCTGGCAATCCATAGCACGTACTTCAAAGGGTTACCCGTTAAAAAGACAGCTCGAGGACCTGATCGGCGGATCAATTATCTATAGCCCCCAGGCCGACGATCCTCTTTTCGTATCGGATCAGGACGAGGATCTTCAGCTGGTTCTGGGTCAGGACTTTTCGATCGGCTACGAAGACCATACAACTAAGAAAGTAAAGCTTTTCCTCACGGAAAGTTTTGGTTTCCGCGTTCTTGAACCCGCGGCCGTAGTGAGGGTGTCACGGTAAGCCCTCGCTTCAAACAATTTTTTCTCACTTAGAGAAATCTTGACCGGAGGTAACCCCTCCGGTCTATTCATTTGGGCTTTTAAGCTGAGTTTGATTGGTTTTAATTCTGAAAAATTCGTAAAAAAAAATCAACTTGCAGGTGAGAGTGTGAAGATCGCAAGAATAGCTGACCCGGACACCGGAAGCGCGATTCGGGCAGAATTGAACGAGGACGGTTTACTGGAGACGAACGAGGGAACATTTAGGCCCGAGGAAGTAGATTTTTTATCCCCGGTCGAGCCGGATAAAATAATCTGTGTCGGTCTAAATTACGCCGATCACGCCGATGAAACGGGCGTGGAAATTCCGGAGCGCCCCTCGCTCTTTTTCAAACCAACCAGCTCGGTCATCGGGCCGGGTGACTCGATAGTGATCACGGAAGGAAAGAGGTACGACCCGGAAGGGGAAGTGGCAATCGTGATCGGCGAACAATGCCGGAACGTGGATAAGGGAGAGGCGTGGGACTGCATCCTGGGATTTACCGGATTAAACGACGTTACCAACAGGGACGCACAGGACTGGGAGCAGAACTGGGTCCGGGCGAAGGGCTTCGATACTGCCGCCCCAATTGGACCCTACATACTACCCGTTGAGGAAACGGAACTGCCCCTATCTTTCCAACTTTCGGTAAACGGAGAAGTACGACAATCCTCGGATACCTCGGAACTTCTATTCGGAATTCCCGAGCTTATAGAAGAAATCAGTTCGTTTATGACGCTGAACGAAGGAGATATCATCTCTACCGGTACACCGAAAGGAGTCGGGCCAATCGAGGCCGGTGACGAAGTCAGTTTAACGATCGAAGGAGTCGGTAGCCTGGAAAACGACGTCAGGTACCGCTCAGGGGTTTAGGCTGGAGGTCCTTTTCGTCCCCCCTCAAACCTGTTGGTGGAAAAGAAAGCCGGGGTTAGTCTTGACCGCCAAACTCCCGTCCCCTATATTCTTTACAGTTTTATGGACAAAGGAGGGTAAAAAGTGGCATCACCAACGGTAGACGAGGATCTTTGTATAGCTTGTGGCCTCTGTTCACAGACGTGCCCCGAGGTATTTGAGCTAAATAACGACGAAGGATACGCCGAGGTCAAGGACGATGCGGCAAACTGCGACGAAGCTGGCTGCTGCGAAGAAGCTGCAGATCTTTGCCCGGTCGACGCTATCGAAGTTTAAGATAATTAAATCAATCAAGAAGGGCGGAGTCATTTCTCTCCGCCCATTTTTATTTTGACACCCTCACAAAAAAGAGGTGGAAAACGTGGAAAACGTAGCG
The DNA here is from genome assembly GCA_964645955.1 of uncultured Thermotogae bacterium. Classification (GTDB taxonomy): domain Bacteria; phylum Bipolaricaulota; class Bipolaricaulia; order M55B111; family M55B111; genus JAGXLP01. The sequence goes on along the minus strand of CAZYCI010000047.1, from coordinate 5,762 downwards.
GCAATAGTGACCGGTAGTTCGAGGGGAATAGGCAGGGCTACTGCTATTCGCCTTGCTCAGGACGGTTTTAAGATTACGGTTAACTACTCTCAGGACGAGGAAGGCGGCAAAAAAACAGCAAGAACCATTGAAGATCACGGCGGGGAGGCCATAGCCGTACAAGCGGACGTTTCGGAAAAGGAAGAAGTAGATAAGCTAGTTAAACAAACCGTGGAAGAATACGGAGATCTTGGTGTTCTGGTCAATAATGCCGGTTTTTCTCACCACGCGACCCTGGATGAATTAACCAGCGAGGATTGGCAAAAGAGTATTGACGTTCACCTCACAGGTTCATTCAACTGCGCAAAAGCATCCGCTCCCGAAATGAAGGAGCTGGGCTGGGGCAGAATCATCAATATCAGCTCGCTGCGGGCGATGACGGGTTCGGATCACGGTTCTCATTACGCCTCATCCAAAGCCGGGATTCTCGGCCTGACAAAGTCCCTTGCTCTCGAACTTGCCCCGGATATTACCGTCAACGCGATTTCTCCAGGTTATACCCGAACACCAATGAACAGAGAGGCCTTTGAAGAAAAAGAAGACCAGATAGCCGCAAAGATCCCAATGAATAGAGTAGCGGAATCACCGGAAATTGCCAGCGTGGTATCCTTCCTTGCATCCAGCGATTCTAGTTACGTAACAGGGGAAACGATCAATGTAAACGGCGGAATTTATATGACATCCTAGGGCCTTACGGACCTTCTTACGAAGGACCACACCCCGTTCACGGCAGTTCCTTACAGCCAACCAAGTTTGACATCTCCTCCCTGTCCTCAATACTGATATCCTGACCGTCCTTCTCAATTATCCCTTTTTCCTGCAATTCTCGCAGCTTTCTTGAAATCGTCACGGGCGAGCAACCGACGATATCGGCCAGCTCTTTGTTTGAAATAGAGAGCGGGCTGGAAGAATCAGCGATTAACTTCGCCAGCCAGAAGGCCGTGCTTTTTAAAACGGGAAAATCTTCTAACTCCAGCCTGCGGCGCAAATTCTTCATGTTCTCTGCCGCCTTCCTGCCCAGCGTCCCCCCGGCAATTTTCATCAAATCCGGAAACAGTTCTCTCTCTATCATCAAAACTTTTGCTTCTGTCACCGTTTCCGCTGCAGTTTCCCGGTAGTTATTACCAAGAAAAAAACCTTCACCGAATAGGGTATCGCCTGCCATCAGTACGTTTAAGGTAACCGCTTCGCCGCCGGTCGAAGGTGAAATCTCCTTGACCACTCCCTTACATATGAGGTAAAACCCGACGATAGCCTTCCTCGCTTCAAAAACGTTGTCTCCGTTTTGGTAGTAAAAAATGCGGGCACCTCGCCTCTCGATCAATAGTTCTCTAACTCCATCATCCTTTAATATACATTCAGAGTCTTCGACTATACAATCGGAAAGATCGTCATCATCAACCAAAGTTGGATCACCCACCGCGGCCGTTTTGACCGTTGTTTTAGCTAAGACTCATATAAAAGTATTTAAAGGAAACTAAAAAATTCTTGGCGGTTTTGCAAGGGTATTTGGGCTAAAAAGTTGTAATTGAGTTTTTGCCAGTTCGTCCTTATTCTCATTGTAACAACTCGGACGCGAGTTTACGTCAATGCTTGAAAACTAAGAAGGATTTTCGAGATCTCCCTCGAGCATCTGAGGGAACTTTATAAATTACGGTGATTTGAAAAATGAAAAAATATCTGGGTATGCTTCTCGTGATAATCGGATCGCTGGTCTTCTTCGCGGATATCTTTCCGGATTATAGTATCTATCTCTCCCAGCTTAGGGCCATAACCATTATCCCCTTCTGGGGAGTTGTACTGGTACTCGCCGGGGGATATTTTCTTACCAGCAATGATAGGGCAAAATCAGGCCTCGCCACCGCAATCGTAATATTCATTGCAATTTACGCACTGGGAGCATTTGCTGGTACCGCGACCCTTGAAATAGGCGGATGGTCCGTGCCGACCTTCTTTGGCGGCAGTGAGAGAATAGAAGGAGAATCACGCTCCATAGGCACTTACCAGGTTGGATCACTGGAGATGAAGGACATCGCCGCGGAGATCCAGTTCACTGAGGTCGAGGGGGAAAAAGTAGAAATAATAACAAATCTCCCTCTTTCTTCGACAAAATCGGAGTCAAAAGTCCTGATTAAATGCCAGAGTGACTGTAAAAAGTACAAAAACGGCGAGTTAGAATTTAAAGTGGGGCGAGGGCTGGGTCTTAAGGAAATTAAAATAACCGATACTGTCGGAGACATTAAGGTAAACCTCACTCAAACCATGGAAAACGTGGACATGGCAAACTTCGTCGGAGAACTCACGGTTGAAGGCATATCCTCGCAAAACTTTACCCTGAAAGATTTTATCGGTGACATATCCCTGGACATCGAAACCCTTGATAGGCTAGAGATCAGCAGCGGCATTGGAGACGTAAAGGTAAGTTTACCTTCTGACCATGGGTTGAAATTAATTTCCGAGTCGATCCTCTCCCGGCTAAACACGAGAGGAAACGTGCACCAGGGAGATCACGAGATGGAATTTTCGGTGCGCAGCATGGTGGGCCAGGTTACAGTAAGTAAAGCTCAAAACAACTGATCGACTACCCAAATTAAATTACCGGGTTTTTTAGGCCGGTGCCACGGTTAGGCTTTTAACCTACCTGAGCTCCGAGCAGGTTATTTTTAAGTTTTAACCCGAGGACTTATTCACCACCAGGTAATCCGCCAGGCCAGAGCGGATCCATATTGGCTTTTTCAACCAACCGTTCCATCTCCTCTTCCGATGGAGAAGACCCCGGTCTATAGCTATCCGCCGCAGCTAGAACCTTCGGTAGAATTTCCGTTTCGCCTGCAGTAGGGATAAATACCGGGTTTTTGCCCAGGACCCAGTGTACGGCTTTTTCAATGTGTGTCCCGTCTTCAAGCGGCTTGTACCAAGTATCCATCGTTTGTTCTTCCTCGTCTTTCCAGAGACGCTGGGCGACCGACTTAATAGTCTGAACGGCTACGTTCCTTTCCTTGCACACACCGATTAGCTCGTTGAAGTCCGACGCGTACTCGGGATTTTGCATGAGCGGATAGTTACAGGGAAGCAGAACGGAATCAAAATCGTACTCGTTCAGGCTACGGAGATGGCTGCTGGGTGCTTTAAGAGTGTGGCCGGTTACCCCGAGGAAATTTACCATCCCGGCTTCCTTTGCCTCGATCATCGCCTCCAGCGCGCCACCGGATGAAAAGGCCTTTTCCCATTCATCGTCGGTCGTAAGGCTGTGCATCTGTAGTAAATCCAGTTGCTCCGTCCGCAGTCGCGAGAGTGAGTTTTCTATCTGCCTCATTGCGGGGCCGTATTCTCGCTCGTGAATTTTCGTAGCCAGAAAGAAATCCTCTCGGTGCTCGTCCATCCAGGGTCCGATCCTCAGTTCCGCGTCGCCGTAGGCGGGAGCTACGTCGATATGATTTACACCGTAATTCAGAAGGGTTTCCAGCACCTTATTTGCTTCCTCCTGTCTGACATCCGCCAGAGCCACGCCACCAAAGATTGCAACGGAGCTGTGATGGCCGGTCGATCCAAAAGGCCTCTTTTCCATTTGGTTTACCCTCCCTTTATTGGAGTTTTAAATTTAAGAGTATTGATAATTTCAAAAAACAAACCGGATAAAGCATAAAACTCCCGCACCAACCAATCTTCGGTCGGTGCGGGATCTACCTAAAACCTAGCAGGTTTTTTCGAAAAGAAGCTAACCGCCGATTCTACATCCTATCAAGGAACTTCTCCACCTCGGCTTCCTTCCTGGCCTGTTCCAGCCAGCTGGAGAATGCCTGACTAGTCTTCTGGTTCATCAAAGTGTTTTCAATCTGGCTTCTCACGTCCTCCAGCGGTTTTACGTTCCCTTCATCGTCGGTAAAGCTCTGTTTGTTTTGTTCGTAGTAAGAGCTGATTTCCTCGTCGGTAACTGAGACGTCACCTGTTACTTCTTCCCTCAACTTCTGGCTTCTCAAGCTCTGCTTCATTCTCGACTTGAAATCATCAAGAGACATGTTCTGGTTGTTCTTCAGGTAGTCTTCCAGTGCTTTTTCGTCCTTAAATTGCTTATTGTTCTCTATGATATTATTAATTTCGCTCTGAACTTCTTCATCCGTTACCTCAATACCCAGTTCTTCGATCTTTTGTTGTTGAATCTTCTGATCGATCAGATTATCCAGGACGTGCTTCCTGTATTCATTTAGAAAGTTCTGGCCGGCCTCGCTGGACATCAAAAACTGGCCAAAAGTCCTGTACTGACGCGATAGGGTCATTATTATGGGGTAGACCTGGGCACTTTGAGAAAGCTCCTGCTGGGTAATCTCGGCACCATTCACTGTCGCCAGAACGGTAGTTTGATTCTGGCTCCCGCTCGACCCGTCATCGCTCTGAGCGGATACGACAAGAGCCGGCGTAATCATCAAAAGAGCTAACGAAAATATTAAGACACTCCTCCGAGAAAACTTCACAAAAATCACCTCAAAAAAGATTCGAAATTATTTAGGGAAAACCGTATAAATACGCGCTAAATCAAAAAGCGGAACGTTAGTGAAGCTTGGTTCCAATTTAGTTTAAAAACTTCTAAGGGAATTTTCTACCGAAACCAGCTTCGTAATAACAATTAACCAGACTTTTTGTGGCTAACAAACCTGCTAACCTCCTGGGACTATGTAACTGGCTATTCTTCAAATTCAGTATATGAGATAAATATGAAGATTTTGCAAAGCGGAAAAACCTGGAATCTGGAATTAAGTGAATAAGTGAAGCAGTAAATCAAATCCGTGTTTGCTCCGAGAGAAACATTTTGCTGACCCCCGCGGTTTTCACGGCGAGGAACTTCCTGGACGCCTTAATCAACTATATCAAAGAGTGCGCCTGGACGAACCAAAAGTAATCACTGACAAGATCTGCCTGGCCGATTCTGGAGTCAATTACAAGGCCAACTTTGAAATAACGATTAAAACCTACTCAAACAAATCCTTAACTTTTTCAACACTTCCTCTCAGCTGTTCCCGCCAGTTTTCCCTGAATTTTTTTGTCCTATCACCTGATGAAAGAAGCTGATCTTCCAGTGATGCCACCCTGTTCTCTAGCTCTCCCACTCTTTCCTCCAGTTCTTTGACTTTTTCACTTTCCCCTGTTTCCTCCTCCCGCTCGGACCTCTCCTTGAGCTTTCCGATAGCTTCTTTTACGGTATCCTCATCTCCCTCAAGTTCCGCCAGATCACGAAGAAGCCTGACATCATCAGGACTGAGCAAGTATTGATTGCGCTCGCCCCTCTCCGGAGGACCCATCAACCCGCTCTCAACCAGCTTATCGATCCTCCAGTAGATTTGTGAATTGCTATAGTCGATTTCGACCTCTTTGACAGTCTTGAAATCAGTCATTTGGACCCTCCCTTGTTTTGTGGGCCTACCACGTCTCTATTATAAAGCCGCTCCGAAAAATTTAAAAAAATTAGAGCGGATCGACGGCAAAAGTTACGGCGTTGCTTGAAGATAGATCCTGGTTTTCCACACGATTGCGAACGGAGCCCCTTCCCGCTGAAAAGCTCTTTTCAGTAGATTAAACCGGGCTGAAGTGCAAATTCAGTTACCCAGGTACCTTGGAGAGGGAATATTTTTCCGCCGCAAGAAGGTCGCAGGTAGTGGTAAAAAACAGGTTAGTATCTAAACATAGTTCACACGCTACCTGCAAGATCTAGCAACTGGCCAGGGGGG
>CAZYCI010000046.1:0-10012 GCA_964645955.1 uncultured Thermotogae bacterium | reverse complement strand
AACTACCTCTCAATTTCCTCGACCAGTTCTCCTTCGTCGTCATAAATACTCAAACCGATATCCAGCCCACCGTCCACGCTGTGCGTGGCGCAGGCCAGACAGGGATCGTAGGGCCTGAAACCCATCTCTACCCGGTTTAATGCTTCTTCGCTGATTTCTCCAGCTTCAATGGCATCCTCGGCCGCCTGTTTGATAGATATGGAGAGAGCGGCGCTGTTGCTGGTAGTTGGAACTATCATGTTTGCCTCTTTTACAATTCCCTCGTCGTCAAGTCGATAATGGTGGAATAACGTTCCCCGGGCTGCTTCGATCGCGCCGACGCCCTCCCCTGGTCCATCCAGGCTGGATCGCAGGTCGTCCCCGGTAAGCTCTTCCCGACCGGCTAGTTCGTTCACCCTTTCCGCCGCCTGGATCAGTTCGATCAATCTGGCCCAGTGGTAGGCATAAGTTTGATGTACCGGCTTTCCCTCGAAGTGTTCCACGTACCTTTCGTACTCCTCCTGAGCCAGCTCCGTCTTCATTCCCTCGGCGACGTTCAACCTGGCCAGCGGTCCGACCCTAAAGATACCGCTCTCCTTCCCGGCCTGAAAGTCGTTCCAGCCGACGTCCTTTAGATAGGGGAACTTGACGTAAGTCCAGGGCTCAACTCTTTCCTCCAACACCCTCATTGTTTCGTTCGGACCTGCCACGGCGTACTCTTCACCAGAGGGATCGATGATCTTTATATCCCCGTCGTAAAACGAGACGTCTCCTGCCCTGTCAGTCAGCCCCATGTAGTAACTCTCAAGGGAAAAACCGGGGTCATCCATTAAAGTGCCAAACCTTTCCGTTTCTATTACCTTTTCGTGGAAGAGATCCTTTACTTCGCGGGCAAAACCGAAAACCGATTCCCCGATCGACTCCAGTTTCTCCCTCTCGCTGGAATCCACTCCCTTGGTTAATCCCCCGGGCGTCCCTGTAACCGGGTGGACCTGATGTCCGCCGATAATTTCTATTGCCTCGTGGGCCAGCCTCCTTGTCTTTAGAAGTTTCTTTCCCGTTTCCTCTCCAAGGGACTTTATGACCCCAACTATATTTCTCTCCTCTTTGGGCGGGTCATCGGCCAGAAAATCCGGCCCACCAAGATAGAACATATGAAGTAAGTGGTCCGCGAAGATGTAAGAGTTGTAAAGGAGCTCCCTTAGCGCCAGTGCCGTTTCGGTTGGTTGAGCCGAATAAGCCGCGTCCAGCGCTTTTGTGGATGCGAAGTGGTGAGCTTCGGGACAGACACCGCATATCCTCTCGGTGATCCTCGGCATCTCTTCGGCTTTGCGGCCGCGGGAGAACTCTTCGAACCCCCTCAACTCCGGCACCTGAAGGACCGCGTTTTTAGGATCTCCTTCAGTATCGAGGAAGATCTCGACTTTTCCGTGCCCCTCCAGCCTGGTGATCGGATCGATCGATATTTTACTTTCGCTCATCGGTACTCCCGTCGTACACTTTACCGCCGAAGATCGATACCGGTAAAGAAAATGGGTAAAAAGTGCCAATCGGGTCCGGAATACGACCGAGTAGATTCCTTTCCTGATCGAGGCCCTGCCCTTCTTCTCCGATTTGAAGGATCGAGGCCAGGCTGTTCATCATTTCTGCCCCCTGATCCTGTACTTCCGGTGGCGGTCCAAAGCAGCCTCTACAGGGTTGATTTGCCGCTGGGCAACTTCCTCCGCAGCCACTCCGGGTTGCGGGTCCCAGACAGATAACTCCCTGATCGAGAAGGCACCTTTCCGTATCGATATCCACTTCGTTCGGGCGCCGTAATTCGCCAATTGTCTCCTGGTTCCATTCACGGACGCACTCGTCACAGACGGTTTTCTCGCCCGCCACCACGGATCCTTTTTCCGGTAGGTTGTCTTCGATAAGTAAATCAAGAAACTCACCCGTCAGGTTCGGCGGAGGGGGGCAACCGGGGATGGTATAATCCACATCCACGACGCGGCTCAGCTCCTGCACCCTTTCATGGATTCCGGGGAGTTTCAGCTCCTGACCCTCTTCGTTTGAGCTTTTTTCCGGAACCACTCTGTCTCGGTTATTCGTCGTTGGATTTTCCCGATAGACCGTGTCAAATACCTCTTCGTTATCACTCATGTTGGCCAGTCCCGGGAGACCTCCCAGGTGAGCACATGATCCGAAAGCAACCATGATTTTTGATTTTTCGCGGAGCAGGTTCGCGATTTCCTCGTTCTCCTCAGTTTTGATACCCCCGTTGAAGAAAGTGATGTCCAGTTCGTCCTCGTCGTAATCCCTAAGATCTTCGTACTTGAAATCGGCCGCGGCGGGCCAGAAAGCGATATCCCCGTATTCCAGCAACTCGAGAATTCTCTCGTGCAGACCGAGCAAGGCCATGTCACAGCCCCCACAGGAAGAAGCCCAGTAAGCTGCAAATTTCTTTTTATTCTCTTTTTTTGGCATCGTTATAAGGACCCGGTCCGATTTCCCGAATTTCTTCCGTAAAGTCCCGGACTGTTCTCGCAAATTCATCCCCTTCGGTGGCGGAAATCCATTCCAGTCTAACCCTGTCGGAGTTCACCCCGAATTCGTCGAGCACGTGTTTGAGCAGTGCTATCCTCCTTCCGGCCTTGTAATTCCCGCTCGTATAATGACAATCCCCGGGATGGCAACCACTAATCAGGATCCCGTCGGCCCCGTTGCGAAAAGCCCGCATTACCTGGCTGGCCTCAACTCTACCCGAACAGTTCACGGTAATCGGGATGAGGTTTGGTGGATATTCTCGCCGACTAACTCCGGCCAAGTCGGCACCGGCCGACGAGCACCACTTACAGAGAAAGCCGACTAATTTCGGTTCAAATTCCATCCTCAAACACCAAGGTAAGCATTGATTACTTCGTTTACCTGATCGTCAGTTAGGTTTTTGAGCCTAAGAGCGTTAGCCGGACACCCGGAGGAGCAAGTTCCGCAGCCTTCACAGATTATTTCGTTGACATCGGCCACACCCCGGGAGTTTATTTCTATCGCGTCGTAAGGACACTGGCCGACGCAGATTCCACAGCCGCTACAGAGTTCTTCGTTTACTTCCACGACCTGCGGGTCATGGGTCAGAGTCGGCTGGGACAAGAGATCTATTGCTTTTGCTGCCGCACCGCTACCCTGGGCTACCGTATCCGGAATATCCTTTGGTCCCTGACCCGCTCCTGCAAAAAATACTCCCCCTGCCAGGCTTTCGACCGGCCTGAGCTTGGGGTGTGCCTCTTTGTAAAAGCCGTTTTGGCCAAGATTTAGGTTAAATTGTTTTCCAACCGTCTCTGCCCCCTCGGCGGGAATTATGGATTGGGCCAGGACCACTAAGTCGGCATCAATCTCAATCCTTTCACCTGCTATTTCGTCGACCCCCCAGACCTTCAAATCCCCGTCTACTTTCTTTAGTTTCGATACTTTTCCTTTCAGATAAAGTACTCTGTCCTCTTCCCTGACTTCCTGGATGAATTCCTCGTAATCCTTACCTCCGGCCCTTATGTCAATATAAAAAACGTAGGCATTACCGTCGGGTACGCTTTCCTTGTAGAGCTTTGCGTGCTTCGCCGTGTACATGCAGCAAATTTTCGAGCAGTAAGAGTTATGGTTTTCCGGGTCCCGCGACCCGGAACACTGGATAAAAACCACGTTTTCCGGTACTTCCCCGTCGGAAGGTCTTCTGACGGTACCGCCTGTCGGACCCGTTGCAGAAAGCAACCTCTCGAACTGTAGCCCGTCGATTACGTCGTCGAAATTCCCGTAGCCGTACTCCCCCATATTTTCCTTTGGGTAGAGGTCGTAACCCGTAGCAACTATTACAGCCCCGAAGTCCTCTTCGACGAACTCGGTCGACTGGTCGAAATCAATTGCATCGGCATCGCAGGAATCGGCACATTCGCTGCACCTGAGAGGGTTCAACCCCAGGCAGGCCTCCTCGTCCAGGGTGTATGAGGATGGGACCGCCTGAGCGAAAGGTATGTTTATCGCTTTTCTCGAGTTCAGCCCCTGTTCGAATTCGTCCGGTACGTTGACCGGACATACCTCCTCGCAGTCCCCGCAGAGATTACAGGCGTCCGGGTCGACGTAGGTCGGTTTCTTTTCTATCTCGACGCTGTAGTTTCCAACATACCCTGATACGCCCTTCACTTCGCTGTAAGTTAATAGATCTATATTTGGGTGCTGATTTACGTCCACCATCTTCGGAGTCAGTATGCACTGGGAGCAATCCAGCGTAGGGAACGTTTCCGAAAGTTGAGCCATGTGGCCGCCTATCGTTGGTTCTTTTTCCACCAGGGTCACCTGAAACCCCGCTTCGGCGACGTCCAGAGCGGCCTGGATCCCCGAGATCCCCCCGCCGATCACCAGGCAGCGGTCGGCGTGTTCTCGCTCCACCGGCTCCATTGGTTCGTTTCCCTTTACCTTTTTTACGGACCCTTTAATAATCTTAAGTGCTTTTTCAGTGGTTTTATCTCCGGATTCCGGGTGGACCCAGGAACACTGTTCCCTGATGTTGGCTATCTCGCACCTGTAGCGGTTGAGTCCTGCTTCTTCGACGGTATTTCGGAAAGTTTCCTCGTGCATGGAAGGCGAGCAGGCGGCCACCACGACCCCGTTTAAATCCTCTTCTACAATTGCCTCTTTGATCTTATTCTGGCCCGGGTCTGAGCACATGTACTCATAATCCGTGCTGAAGGTGACGTCGTCGACCTCAATACTCCTTTCGGCCAGCAGGGAGACGTCCACGGTCCCAGCAATGTTTTCCCCGCAGTGGCAGATAAAGACACCGATCCTTTGATTGGCTCCCATTTTTTCCTCCGAGTACTATCCGGTCGCCAGTTTTGCCCCCGTAATTTCCTCTCCGTACTCAACCCCGCTTTCGAATGCTTTTTCGTTCAGTTTTTCCGTTCCCTCGGGTACGGAAGAAAGCACAGCCTCCTTCATTTCCTTTTTTGTTATGCCCGAGACCACTGTGACCAGTACTCCCAGCATCACCACGTTTGCCACGATTTTGCCGCCGAGGTCTTCTGCGATCCTTGTGGACGGAACGGTATACTGCCTTACCCGGTCCGGCGGTGCTTTTTCTTCGATCAGGTCCTCTTCCAGCAACATAACCCCGCCGTCCCTGATTTCGCCTCCGTATTTTTCGTAGGCTTCCTGGGACATTAAAACGAGCACTTCGGGTTCAGTGATTTGTGGATAATCTATCTTGCCTTTTTCTATTACAACGTCGGCGCTGCAGGCTCCACCCCGGGCTTCGGGGCCGTAGGACTGGATAAGTACTGCATCCTTGTCGTCAAAAATCGAAGCCGCCTTTCCGGTAATGTTTCCTGCTGATATGATCCCCTGACCTCCGAATCCGCCAAACCTTATTTCCTTCCTCACTTTATCACCTGGATATGATATTTTGTTTACGTATATTATGAACCTTTTATTACGGGGGCTCCATGATAAAGATCAATACTGAAAATGATCAGTCTCAGGTGATAAACTGTATTGAACCGAACCGCTACTGAAGTCAAAAGAAATGGTTTCCCTGAATAGTTTTCACTGAGCTTGCCCTTCCAGGGAAGCATGCGAAAGGTTGGACGAATGTAACTTTTGTGGTCCCGTCATCAGTCTGGAATCAGAAAGCGTCTTCGATGTTCTTATAGCTAGAGACAACGGTATTTATCAGGGGTATGAATATAAAACCTCACCAGGGTACGGTGGCGCAGGTTAAAAGAACCGAACTATCCGATTACGTCATTAAAGGGCAAACTATACTGTCCTAGCCTAATCGAGGCTTTCTCTAGAAACCGGCTATCTCTGGAGGAAATCCATGCCAGTTATATCAGGTTAAAGGAAAATCCTACAGTGATTTCCTTTGCCATTTCTTCATAACTTGTACTGTCGCTCAATCCAAGCGATACTGACATTCCGAGGTTTTTCCTCAACTGGATATCTCCGGTCGCGGTAAAACTCTGTCGATAAAAGTAGTCTATTTTTCCCTGCTGATAATAGTAGGAGTACTGAAAATCGGCGTCGAAGTCTTCGCTGAACCTGTAAGTATACTTTGCCAGACCGTTGATGGCGTAATTAATCTCAAAGGTCGAGGAGACGTCAGCTTCCAGTGTTAACTGAGAATACGGCGTGAAAGGTCTGGCATATCTGGCTGCGGCGTTGAGAAGAATGTCTCTTTCTTCGCCCTGCGGGTCAAGTATTTCGTAAGATAAGCCCCCACGGACTTCCCAGCCACAAAGACTGGGTTCCAGGCCCCTTTCAATTATTTCTCTGATTCTCAGCGTCGCGACCGCTCCCAGCTCGCTTCCTTCTAACTCTACTTCCGATTCGATGATCGATACTATCTCGTCCACGATCGTTTCGACCTCCGACTCCGGCCCCATGCCTCCGATTAGCTCGCCCATCCGTTTAACTATTTCCTCTGGTAAGTTCTCGGCAATTGCACCTCTTTCCACTAGCATTTGGTCAATTAAGGAACTTCTTACCAGTGGTGTAACGTTTTTAAAACGTCCGTAACCCGTACCTGTGCTGACTTTAACTCCTGCAAGTTCCGAGAAGTTGTCCGAGACGTCGACCCTGGCACCGCCAAAAGCGAAAAAATCGCTGGGTGTGATGTATAAATTGTATCTCCCTGATCCATAAGCATCGTAATCCACGGAGCCGTCACTTATTGAAAAGTTGAAGTTAGAGGAAAGGTTTGAACTATAGTCCGGGGTGGAGAAAATAAAGTCGTAGTTACCGGACCCGTTCCCCCTGTTTATGTTGCCTTCGTCATTCTCCAGAGGGTCGTCGTAAAAATGATAGTCAAATCCCAGGTCGAAGTTCTGATAAGTAGTTTCCGGTTGCCTGTAGTCGCAAAGGGAAATACGGTAGTCCGGTGCTGGGTCAAATCCCGTCTGGGCAAGAAGCGTGGTACCGAAAGGCATTATTAACACCAGAGAAAGAACCATGAGGATTGGAAGTTCCTTTATCCGTATCATTTTGATCACTCCTTTTTTGTAATTTTTGCAATATGTACCGGGTTATTAATCGGAATTCGAAAACCTTCCCCGGATTAAATCCCTGTACGAAAGGTACCCTATGGCGAACACAACCAGTTTTCCGCGGTTCTTACACCACCTTGTATTTAACCCTGGGTAAATAGCTTAGCTCAAGAGGATGACTTCAGTTCCAGTTGCTTCGATTATTTTTAACCCATTTCGGAATAGATGTATCCCATTACCATTATGACTACCCCGATTCCGGCCAGGAGACTGGCTCTCTCCAATGAGGGTTCTTCTACCTCTTCTTCTTCCGGTTCAACTTCTGGCTCTTCCGATTCAGTTGCGGGTGTATTTAACTGACCCGATCCGGTCAAGCGAGACTCACCTGATCTATTGAATGCCGAAACCTCGTACGAGTAGGAGCGTTCGGGAGATAATTCCGAATCGAGGTAACTGGTTCTATTGGGTTCCACTGTTGCTATCTCTACTCCGTTTCTGTAAACACGGAAACCTTCCTCGTTATTAGAGGAGTCGTCCCATGTCAACTTGATCCGTCTAGGTGACTGCGGAGAAGCCTCCAAGTTGCCTGGGGCATCGGGTACCGACGGCGGGGTCATGGAACAGTTTCTGTTCGTAGTTTCGGATTCACCGCTCTCGTTAAAAGCTACGACTTCGTAACAATAACGCCTTTCCCCCTTTAAACCATCGTGTACGTAAACGGTTGTGTCCTCCTCTACGGTAGCTATTCGATTCCCGTTTCTGTATACTCTAAAACCGTTTTCGTTGTCCGATTCGTCGTCCCACTGCAACCGGATACTGGATGGAGAAGCTGCCTCAGTGCGTAACCGGGCCGGCGAAGAAGGAATTTCTCTCGGCGTGTTTACGTCCAGCGAAGAAGTGAAGCTCGACTCACCGGATTCGTTATAGGAAGTAACTCTATAGTTATAAGCAGTGTCGGGGTTGAGGTCACTATCCACGTACTTGCTGGTATTGGGGTCTAGATCGGCAATTTGGTTCCCGTTTCTGTAAACACGGAAGCCCGCCTCGTTCTCGGATGTATCCCGCCAGGACAACCTAATTTCCGTCGGGTAGGGGGACTCCGAAGCAAGACTTCGAGGCGGAGTGGGGACCTCTACGGGTGTGGTTTCACTTATTCGGGAGGTTTTAGGTGATTCTCCTCCGTCGTTATAGGCGGAAACCCGGTACGTGTAGTTCGTTCCCCCGTCAAGACCTGTGTCCATGTAGGAAGTGACGTTCGCTTCGATCGTCGCCTTTATTGCGCCATTTCGGTAAACCCGGAATCCGTCCTCGTTATCGGAATTGTCCTGCCAAGAAATTTCTATCCTTTTGGGCGATACCGCTTTTGCCGCAAGCTGAACTGGCGGTTTCGGTACCCTTACCTGCGTCTCCCGATCCAGCTCGTAGGGTGCGAAAGTTTCCCCTGATTGATTAAAAGACGAAACTCTATAGTTGTAGCTAGTACCTCCGGAAAGGCCGGAATCCGTGTAAACGGTAGTGTTTGGCTTTAGCTCCGCTACCAGCTCTCCGTTTCTGTAAACACGGAACCCGTCCTCGTTGTTCGAATTATCCTTCCACCGCAGCCTGATTCGTTCCGGCGCAAGGACCTCTGACGATAATTCTCCTGGTCCTTTCGGCTTGCCCAGGGGTGTCATACTGCTCAAAGGTCCGGATGATGACTCGCCGCTCTCGTTAAATGCGGCCACGCGGTAAGTATAGCTCGTATCTTCCTGTAAACCGGTATCCGTATAGTCGGTCATGTTCGGGTCAATGGTTGTTATTCGGTTACCGTTCCTGTAAATCCTGAAGCCTTCTTCGTTATCGGAGTTATCCTGCCAGCTCAACGCGATTTTGGTAGAGGATATTGCCTCCGCTCTTAACCGTCCCGGAGTCTTCGGGGTTTCCATCGGTGTAGTCAGACTTAGTTCCGGAGAGAGCGGGGACTCGCCGTCCTGATTAAACGAAGAAACACGGTAGGTGTAACGTTCTCCGCCGGTAAGATCGGAATCGACGTATCTAGTTGTATTCGGATCCAGTTCCGCAATCTCCATTCCGTTTCTGTAGACTCTGAACCCCTCTTCGTCGTCGGAGTTATCGCTCCAGGTTAGCTCTATTTCATTTGCCGACAGAGCCCGAGAGGATAACCCGCCAGGAGCGGAAGGAGGTTTCGGCTCTATGGGTGTTTGCAGAGTTGCGCTTGATGTTGCGTCTGACTCTCCGGTCGCGTTATACGCCGACACCGTATAAGTGTAGTCTCGTCCTCCTTCCAAACCGGTGTCAGTATATCGTGTTACGTTTGGACCTAAGGTTGCGATGAGTTCCCCGTACCTGTAAACACGAAAACCTTCCTCGTTAATGGAGTTGTCCTCCCAGGTAATTTCTATTTCAGTTTCGCTCAGGGCTCGAGACGTTAGATTTCCCGGGCGTTCAGGAATGGGTGGTTCCGCAGGTTCCTCTTCTTCCGGTGGTTCGGGTTCGCCTGCACTTACACTTTTGCTAATTCCGAAGTAGGTCCGGTAGTTCTTACAGCAATTTAGGGTCAGCCTGATATAACCCCGGCCCGCACCGAGGGTCTCTCCCTCCGAGTTTACCTGGTCCCAGATCCAGGTCCATTCCTCTCTGTCTCGGGTTATTGGCCCCACTCTCTGCTGCGTATAAAATAGGTTGTAATCGTGCTCGAAAATGGGCTTGAAGTGAACCTCAACCTTTTCCACGAGGTACTCGAAGTCCTTCAGGTTGGATAACGTTAGCTTTATCGTTTCACCTATTCCGTATTCGTCCCTGTCCGTGGACAGGGAGTCGTACCTGACCGGACAGTAATTCGAAGTTGGTCTATCGGGGCAACCCATTCTATAGGTGTATCTAAGATCTTCTTCCTGGGACCTGGGAGAAAAAGGAAGGCTGATGAACAGAAATGCAACTAACAACACCGCTATCATTATTGCAGGGCTCAGGTATCGGCGCATACTCCCACCTCCTAAAAAACGTATATACCAAAAAAC
>CAZYCI010000045.1:7441-10028 GCA_964645955.1 uncultured Thermotogae bacterium | reverse complement strand
ATACTACATAGCTGTTACCCAAACCACGTAGATTGGCGCAGTTGACTGGAATAAAGCAAGGTTATTATTTAACATCTATCTAACGGAGGGAAAACATGTGTCTTGCCATTCCGGGTGAAGTTCTTTCAACCGAAGAAAACCTTGCAACGGTCGATGTAGGAGGAGTGGAGCAGGAGGTCAGGCTCGATACGCTAACCGATGAAGTCGACCCGGGGGATTATCTTCTGGTCCACACGGGATTTGCCATTCAGAAACTTTCTCAGGAAGAAGCCAACGAGACTCTGGAAATATTTGATGAATTGATAGAGACGAATAAGGAGCTGGAGGAAGAGGGTGAAGTTTAAGTTCAAGGACAAAGAACGTGCCAGGGAACTAGTTAACATAATCGAGCGAGAAGTTCCGGATCGGCGCGTCAAGATAGTTCACGTCTGCGGGACCCACGAAGTTTCAATAACGGAAAACGGAATTCGTAGCCTGTTGCCGGAACGGATAGATATTCGCGAGGGGCCCGGTTGTCCCGTCTGTGTCACACCGACCAGGGATCTTGATGCCGCTGTTAAACTCGCCAAGAACGGCGTAACCGTTACCGCTTTTGGTGACATGCTCGACGTTCCCGGGACGGAAAAGTCGCTCAAGGAAGTCGAATCGGAAGGCGCCGACGTCAGATTGGTCTATAGCGTCTCCGAGGCGGTCGAAATAGCCGAGAATACGAGTAATCAGGTAGTATTTCACAGCGTCGGTTTCGAGACTACGACACCAATGACCGCTGCAGTACTGTCCCAGGATCCGCCGGATAACTTCAGGGTTCTCCCGAGCAACAAACTCATCCCTCCCGCGATGAAGAGTCTGCTCGAGTTACCGAATAACGATATAGATGGTTTCATTGCCCCTGGGCACGTATCGACGATAATCGGCGCAAAACCCTATGAACCCCTGGTTGAATCCTACGGCGTCCCTGTGGTGATTGGAGGTTTCGAGCCGCTGGACGTGCTTTATGCCCTGGGGCTTATCTTAAAACAGATTTCGGACGGCGACCCGAAAGTGGAAAACGGTTACGAGAGAGGGGTCGATTACGCGGGTAACCCGCGCTCTCAGCAGTTGATCGAAGAAGTTTTTCGGAAGTCGGACAGCACGTGGCGCGGCGTTGGAAAGATCCCAGATTCCGGCCTGGCGCTCAAAAAGGAATACGAACGGTGGGACGCGAGGGAGCGGTTCGATATTGACCCGGAATCGGGCGAGGAGGTCCTGCCGAACTGCCGTTGTCCCGAAGTAATTACTGCCCGGGCTACCCCGGACGAGTGCGATCTATTCGGTGAAAAATGTACCCCCGATAGCCCTTATGGACCCTGCATGGTCGGTGAAGAGGCAATGTGCAACATCTGGTACCGATACGGCGGGAGGCCGAAACTATGAGTGATTCCACCGAAGAAACAGTCCAGGTCACCCATGGAGCTGGTGGCAGGAAAATGGACGAACTACTCGGGGATCACGTTCTGAGCGCCCTGTCGAATAAGAGTGCCGGCAGTATCGGCCTGGACCAGCTGGACGACGGGGCAACGATTGATAACGGGAAGGAAGATACTTTAGTACTGACTACTGATAGCCACATAGTTGACCCGCTTTTCTTCCCTGGTGGAGATATAGGCAGACTGGCGGTTTGCGGCACGGTGAACGACCTGGCGGTAATGGGTGCGAAGCCGCTGGCACTGACCTCCAGCCTGATCGTCGAGGAAGGCTTTTCCGTGCCGAAGCTGGATCGAGTAATGGCGTCTATGGAAAAGGCGAGTCAGGAAGCCGAAGTGCCGATCATCACCGGAGATACCAAAGTCATGGGGAAGGGCGATATTGACGGTCTAGCGATTAACACTGCAGGATTGGGACAGGTTGATGAACCCGTTTCCGACGCCGGAATGAACCCTGGAGATAAGGTAATCCTTACGGGTACGGTTGGCGATCACGGGATGGCGTTGATGCAGTATCGCGAAGGGCTTAGCTTTAAGACGAGGCTGAAGTCCGATATGGCGCCTTTAAACACTTTGCTGGAAGAAGCACGGAAGTCGGGCGAGGTTACCGCCATGAAGGACCCTACGCGGGGTGGTCTGGCTGCGGCGCTCAACGAGATGACCGAGAAGAGCGGTCACGGGATAACGATTGACGAAGCCGCGATACCGATCCGGGAAGCCGTTTCCGGGGTTGCCGACCTGGTCGGGATTAGCCCTTACGAGGTGGCAAACGAAGGAAAGGCGATATTGGTTGTCTCCCCGGAGAACTCGGCTGACGTTCTTGATAAGTTGAGGGAACACCCGCTTGGAAAGGACGCCGCCATGATCGGAGAGGTTACGGACGAGCGGCCGGGAAAAGTCGTGATGGATACGGAAGTCGGCGGCAAACGTTTCCTTGAAGCTCCCGTCGGAGATCCGGTTCCGAGAATCTGTTAGGGACGTTTGAGCCGGTTAGGTTGCACGTCCTCTGGTTGATACTTTTTTGGTAGTGTAGTATATTTTGCAATTGAGGTTTAAGTTTGGAGGGATAATCGAGTGTCAAAACACAGGGTATACGAAATAGCGGACGAGCTTGATCTGGAGAG
>CAZYCI010000045.1:1910-7341 GCA_964645955.1 uncultured Thermotogae bacterium | reverse complement strand
GAGGAGGAGCAAGTAGAAGAAGAGGAAGCCCCGGGGCGTCCGGCAGTAGTTTCCGTCCTCGGTCACATCGATCACGGCAAGACGACACTGCTGGATACGATAAGGGAAGCACGAGTTGCAAAGGGAGAAGCAGGAGGAATAACCCAGTCCATCGGTGCTTACCAGTTAGAGTGGGACGGTAACGAGTTTACTTTCATAGATACTCCAGGCCACAAGGCATTTACCTCGATGAGGTCCCGCGGTGCTCAGGCGACGGATATCGCGATTCTCGTCGTAGCAGCTGATGACGGAATAATGGATCAGACAGAGGAAGCGATTTCTCACATACAAGCTGCCGGCATTCCGATGATCGTGGCGATTAACAAGATAGATAAGAATAATGCAAACCCCCAGGAGACGATGAACCAGCTGGCCCGGGAAGGCTTTACTCCGGACGACTGGGGTGGAGACACTATAATGGTCCAGCTTTCCGCTTTGACCGGGGAGAATGTGGAAGAGCTACTCGACATGCTCAGTCTGGTGGCGGAAATGGAGAACCCGACTGGTGATCCGGAAGGGGAGCTGGAAGGCTTTATCGTCGAAAGCCACCTGGACGCGAGAAGCGGTCCGCTGGCCACTGCGATAATTCAGCAGGGAACGATCCGGCCCAGGGACGTAATCGTCGTCGGTAATACTTACGGCAGGATAAAGCGTCTGACCGACGCGGAGGGACAGGTCGATTCAGCAGGACCCGGCAAGCCGGTCGAAATCATGGGTCTGAAGGACGTTCCTCCGGCAGGTTCCAGTATAGAATCCTACGATGACGTCAGCAAGGCAAAGAAGATAGCCGAGGAGCGACAGGAGAAGGAGCAACAACAACGACGAGGTACCCAGCAGTCCGTAGAGGACCTGTTTGCTCAGGCAGAAAAGGATAACCTGGACCTCGTGGTTAAGGCGAGCTCTCGCGGTTCCCTGGACGCTGTCAAAAAGGAACTCGGCGAAATAGAAGTCGAAGATATCGAAATCGAGGTTCTGCACGAGGGAGTGGGAGACGTCTCGGAAAGTGACATCATGCTTGCCTCGTCTTCCGACAACTACTCGGCCGTGCTTGGGTTCGACGTGGATATCAGGAGCAAGGCCCAGGAAAAGGCGGAACAACTCGATATCCCTGTAGAGAGCTACAACATCATTTACGACCTCGTCGATAACGTGAAGCGCGCTATCGGGGAAGTGAAAGGCCCGCAGTACGAAGAAGTCAAAACCGGTGAGATCGAAGTCAGGCAGATATTTGAAGTTACCGGGTCGGGAACGATCGCCGGTTGTTACGTCAAGTCGGGCAAGGTGACGAATAAGTCCAAAATAAAGGTCTGGCGAGATACCGAACTCGTCCACGAAGGCCCGATAGAAAGCCTTAAACGCTTTGAAGAAGACGTCAAAGAGGTCGGCGAGGATTACGAATGCGGTATCTCCGTCGAAGATTTTGAGAACTTCGAAGAAGGGGA
Organism: uncultured Thermotogae bacterium; assembly: GCA_964645955.1. GTDB lineage: Bacteria > Bipolaricaulota > Bipolaricaulia > M55B111 > M55B111 > JAGXLP01. The sequence continues at coordinate 5,860 of CAZYCI010000045.1, read as the reverse complement.
TACTCTGGAGGCATTTACCAAAAAGAGGGTAGAGGCCTTCTAGAAAATTTCCCCTTGCCGGGGGATTGAAATGAGCGTCGGCGTCCTAAAGGTCAAGTTCGTACTCACCGGAGTCAGCAGCCTCAAGGAGAAGCGGTCCATCCTGCAGCCCTTCATGAGCAGGGTCCGTAATAATTATAATATTTCGATAAACGAACTCGACGGCGAGGACGATCCGACGTCCGCCACGCTTGGATTTGCCCACATAGCAAAGAGTAGCGATCTCAATTACAGGAAACTTTCGCGCCTCGTGGAAGAAGCGGAGAAGGAAAAGAACCTTCGGATAGAGGACCAGACCACGGAGGTCATCTGATGGGAAAGAGAGCCAAGAATCGGAAAGAGGAAGAGTACAAGCGGGCACTGGCACGAATTATCGACGAGAATACCCGTGATAGGAAGTTCGACTTTGCCACGGTGACTGACGTCGAGCTATCTCAGGACTTCAAATACGCCACCGTTTACATCGATCTGATAGGTGACGAAGAGGACAAGGAAGGGTCCCTGGAAAAGTTCAACGACGAGGAGGGCTTCTTCCGAACCAATCTGGCCCACGAGGTGAATCCAAAATTCACCCCGGAACTGGAATTCAAGCTGGACCGCAGCCTGGATAGGCTTAACAAAATCGAGGATATCCTGGATAAGGACAGGGAAGAGCTGGACGAGGGCGAGCTTTAATATTTACGGCTCTTTCGATTGGTCGTTTAGCTGTCCCCGTTTTGCAGCATTCATATCTTTTATTTAACTCTCACATAGTTAAATTTCGGACGTAAGCAACCGATCCCACTTTTTAATTAGATTTTTTGCTCCCAGCCAATAAAATTAATCATATGCAAAGAAAGATATTGAGACGAGGAGGTAAACTATGAGAGCTTACGGACCAGTGCCCTCCCGCCGACTGGGGCGCAGCTTGGGTATCAACAACATCCCGCCTAAGATCTGCACTTATTCCTGCGTATACTGCCAGTTAGGGCGGACAATAGACAAGAGTACAACCAGGGCCAATTTTTACGACCCAGTAGAGTTAAAAGGGGAAGTCGAGAAAAAAATGGCCGAGATCGATCCAGAAGAAGGGAATATCGATTACCTGAGTTTCGTTCCCGACGGCGAGCCGACCCTTGAGGCAAATCTCGGAGAGGAAATTGAACTAGTATCGGAGCTTGGAATCGACGTTGCCGTCATCAGCAACGCTTCTCTGATCTCGGAACCGGAAGTCCGGGATAACCTGGGAAAGGCGGACTGGGTGTCACTAAAAGTGGACGCCGTTTCCGAAGCAATCTGGGACGGGGTAAATAGACCGGCGGGAAATTTGCAGCTGGAGGATATACTCGACGGAATAGAAGCCTTTTCGGATCAATTCGACGGAACCCTGGCGACGGAAACGATGTTGATCGACGGAATCAACGACGAAAGTGATGAGATTAAACACATCGCAAGCTTTCTTGACACGGTATCTCCTGATGAAGCCTACATAGCAGTGCCGACTCGTCCCCCAGCCGAAGACTGGGCCAACCCCGCCAGCGAGGAAAAAATAAACAAGGCTTACAGGGAATTTAACAAAAAGGTGAATGACGTGGAGTACCTGCTTGGGTACGAGGGAAATCAGTTCTCTTCTACCGGGAACTTCCGGGAGGACCTATTGAGCATCACCGCTGTTCACCCAATGCGGGAAGAGGGAGTACAGGAGCTACTTCGTAAAACGGGATCCGATAAGAGGTTAGTCGAAGAACTAGTAGCTAAGGGAATACTGGTAAAGAACGAGTTCGAGGATTCCGTCTACTACATGAGGAAACTGGAAGAAAATTAAAAAGAGAAGTGGGCGAAGCAGGGTTCGAACCTGCGACCTCCTGAATGTGAGTCAGGCGCTCTACCGCTGAGCCATTCGCCCATCCCTTTTATTATATATTATCGTTTTCTGAATTCAATTGTTTCTGTAATTTTGAATCCAATTCCGGTTGCCTATTTATTTCACCTGGAATTTACTACTTCTGTCCTTACTCATCCTGTTGACCAGTTTCTGGAATTCGCCGTAACCTTCGACGGGTACTTCCGAGGCCTTCTTGGTAAACTTCCTCGTTAATTTGATTGTTCCGTTAGATTTCTCGTAGCTGGATTCGTAGGAAGCCCACTTGTTTTCTACGCTTACTCCATCGGGCAACACGACTTCGGACCCTTTTGGAACTGATATTTCCGTTTTCTGCGTAAAAGTTGCCGGCACGAGTTGTACTGGATACTTTCGCTCTTCCACGGTTAGACTAACTGCCTTATCAAAATTTCTGTCCAGTGGTATCCTGAGTGTAGGCGGAGTTTGAAACACCAGCGAATCCCCAAGACTGTCGGCAAAGCCATCCTTTTTATAGGATAATTTCAGCTTTAGCCTCTTGTCCACGTCTTCGAGGTTGGAGACACTGAAGTTCTCCAGGCGGGCTCCCGATTCGATCTGACTCAGTACTCCTCGGTAAATCTGTTTTCTTCTCACTTTCGAATAGGATTCCAGGAAGGATTTAAGTGAGTAGCTATTGTAGCCGGTGTGAGAGATCTCGATGCTGGTTTCCATGTTCCCTTTTTCGTCGATGGTGACCCTCTGGTTGACTTTGACTTGTGACTTTTCTGGATTGAACCTGTCCGTCTCGACGATTTTCTTTACTTTTCCATCTTCCGGAACGAGCGCGAGTGCCCTCTTGCCCCGGTCATTATCCGGCAAGTAGTCGTACGGGCATACGTCGCAGGTCGGATCCAGTAGATCAAGTCCGTCATCGGTCTCAACTGCAACTATCGCGTGGTTCATCCCTTTTGCAGGCGGTGGCTCCTCGAAGTCCGTCTTCGCATTTAACCCGGAAAGAATTAGTACCGGATGTGCCTCAATGTCGAGGACTCCAAGCATGCTCACCATTAGCGTCGCCTTGTCCTTGCAGTCGCCGTACTTGTTCTGGAATACTTCGCTTGCCTTGTGGGGCTGTATTTTGCCTCTCCCGAGCTCTATTGCGACGTACCTTATTTTCGTTGCGACGTAGTCGTAAACCGCCTGAATCTTTTCTTCTTTGGTTTTTAGACCTTTCGTTAGCTCTTTGGCCTTCTTCTTGATTGCGGCGTTTGCCTTGTCCCGGCCTTTGAATAGTTCCCAGGTCTCGCTTGCATAGTATTCCCAGCTTTCAACCGATGAAACCAGTATCCTATCCGATATTCGACTTACCGGTGGCATTCCAGGTTGTTCAGTAATTTTGGGAAGGTCACTCTGCTTCCATGTAAGTATCTTCCTCCCGTTTACGTCTTCAACGGATGGCGCAAGGTTCGCGCCGAAACTCGTCCATCGTACGTCCATGTCAGCTGGATACGAGACTTCGTAATGAGAATTCAGGACCGGTTGTTTGCCTCTAAGCTGCCAGCTGGAGGAAAAGTCGCCTTCCATAAACGGCCGTTCCGGCTTCAGGGTGTAAGAATAGTCGATGATCGCACCGTCGGTCAGGCCGGGCATGCTAATTACTTTGTTCTTTACGTCCGAATACATCGGGTAATCCTGCAACTTGGCCGGGGTGACGTCCCTGATCGCGTCCTTATCGGGTTTTATTACCTTGCCTTCGGGAGTGATAGTCCTGATGTAGTTAAGCTTGGGTTGGCCCGACCCAGCTACGTAAGGTATCTTGACCTCGCCGAATTTCTGTCGACCTTCTTTATTAAAAACCTTAATTCGGGTGGAAATCGTGACCGTTTTATCGGCGTTCTTCTTGACGTTTACCACGCCCTTATCCAGCATGATTACGGCATTAGAATTTGGGTAATCTGATCTCTCCGGTGCGCCTTCGAGAACGTCTTTCGCTGGTTTAGTCTCTGCAAAGGCGAAAGAGACGGAAAGAGCAAGGGTCGCGGTCAATAAAAATATAGTAGCTAACCTGAGTAAATATTTTTGAGAATTC
>CAZYCI010000045.1:0-1810 GCA_964645955.1 uncultured Thermotogae bacterium | reverse complement strand
GATGCCCTGATTGAAGAACCCTTTTCAACAGAGACGGATAGCTGTACCCCGTCGTACTGCCCGTCCCTGTAGACGAGGCCTCCGGAGAACCCGATCCTGGAACTCTGATCCTCGCGGGAAAAGGATATATTTCCATTGAACGCAAATTTCGAATTTGCCACGAAACTTACGCCCGTGTTCAAACCGAACATGGAGCCATCGGTTACAAATTTCGGGAAGACCATTATCGGGTCGCGGGACCATACTAGGCCTGCAGCACCGGGCCCTCCGAGCAGAGGAATGGAAAAATAAGTTCTCAGTTCCGAATTTTCCCAGATATCCAGCTTCATTTTCAGGGTGGCATCTCCAAACTCACCACTCGATTCTTGCTTAGTTCGTGTTTTACCTGTCCACAGGTTGAGTTTTTGGATCCGGGTTTTCGTTGAGTCGTAAGAAAAACTCCCCATAAAACTTATGCTCTCGTTCAGATCCAGCGAGGTCTCCAGACTGTAAAGCGTCCCGTTGACCGTCCTTTGTTCCTTCCATAGGCCGCTGGCCTTCTTCTTATTAACCGTATATTTGTTTAGATATCGAGAGGCATTGAGAGTCAGCTGCCATGATTTCTGGTCTCGCCCGAGTTTCAGAGGGTTGATTCCTTCGACGGCGGAGACAGGATGACCTGCGAAAACAGCAGTTAGTATAACTATCGGCAGTATCTTTACCAGCAACTTGAGCTTATGGTTCATGAAAATTTCCTCGCGAGGTCTTGGGTTAAACTCCTGCTTTTAAGGTTCTGTTGCATCTCTTCTGTGATTTTGTGGGCTCGCTTGCCGTACTCCTCTCCGGGAGAGAAGGCGAGAACAAGGCCTTCCCATTTATCGGATAATTTCTCAAATCCTACGAATCTCGTTCCCAGCATTGGGTCCGCCAGAATTACGCTACCATTCATTCCGGCTACTGCCAGAACGAAGTGTCTTTTTGGTTTCTCCAGATAAAGTAGTAAAGGAGAGTTTAATTTTTGCATAATCGTAAGAAGCTTATCCTTAGGGATTTTGTACCCTTTTGTCGGGACTCCAAGTTCCTTGCTGACCTTCTTAAGATCGAGCATCGAAACACCGCCTTCCGGTACTTCGCCTTCTTTTAGTTTTTCAATTTCTTCGTCAAGATAGGGTTTGATTAATTTGACGATTTCTTCCTCCTTTATTTTTTTACCGTAGAATTCGCCAAAGAGCGTGGCAAGGGAGGCAGGTCCACAGCTTGAAAGCGTGTTCTGCGCTATAACGTGTTTGTAGCGGAGCTCTCTGTAGGACTTGACCGGCCAGGCTCGAGTATTCCTCGCTGGAATAAATATCATCGGGGTTATAACTATTAAAACAATCAAAATAGTAAACTTCCGGATGATAAATCTTACCTGTTTTCTGTCGAGCAATAAGCCCGCTAGGAGTTCATTTTTTATCATGCAACAAAACCCCTATTTCACAATGGTGGAATCCCAGATAGAAGTGTAAGAACAGCGCCCAGGGTCATGAATGTAATAAAGGCAATTTCATTTATCGAATGTTCGGCAAGTTCATCTATCCAGTCAATTTTATACTCTGGCAATACATGCATAAAAGACGCTAAAAAGGCAAATAAAACGATATTCCATTTGTATGTATAAACCTGGTGTAAACCTCTACTAAATTCCTTTTTAAAATTCATCTCTTCTTTCCCACTTAATTTGTAGAACACCTGGTAAAACGGATAAAATGAAACAATTACCAATCCCAGAATTAACAGATTCAAAACAGCAACCCAAAAGAAATTCATAATTGAACTTCTCATATACTAC
>CAZYCI010000044.1:7929-10662 GCA_964645955.1 uncultured Thermotogae bacterium | reverse complement strand
CCCGAACCGGGCCAATATTGCAAGAAGGGATGAAAATCTCTATCCTATCCAGGGTTAAACAATTTCAGTTGACAACAGGAGGGGTATTTTTGAAAAAAGTCATAATAATGGGTGCAGCCGGTAGGGACTTTCATAATTTCAATACTTATTTCAGGGGAAACGAAAACTACGAAGTGGTTGCTTTTACGGCAGCACAGATACCGGACATAGCAGGTCGGGAGTACCCGGCCGAACTGGCAGGTGATCTCTATCCTGATGGTATTCCAATAGAGGCCGAGGGGGACCTACCGGAGCTGATAGAAGAGCACGGCATCGACGAGGTCGTCTTCTCCTACAGCGACGTGCCGCACCAGTACGTAATGGAGAGGGCGTCCCTGGTAAACGCCGCGGGGGCGGACTTTAAGTTATTGAGTCCGGAACACACCAGGCTGGAATCGTCGAAACCGCTGATCTCCATAACGGCAGTAAGAACGGGTTCCGGCAAGAGCCAGACTACGCGCCGCGTTACGGATATACTGCGAAAGATGGGAAAGCAGGTAGCGGTTATCAGGCACCCGATGCCTTACGGGGATCTCGCGGAACAGAAGGTACAGCGCTTTGAAACTTACGAGGACATGGACAGGCACGATTGCACGATAGAGGAGAGAGAGGAATACGAGCCACACATAGACAGGGGCAATATAGTCTACGCCGGAGTCGACTACGAGAAGATCCTGCGCCGGGCCGAGGAGGACGCCGACGTCATAGTCTGGGACGGAGGTAATAACGACTTTTCCTTCTACCATAGCGACTTCAGTATAGTAATGGCCGACCCGTTACGTGCGGGCCACGAAATGACCTACTATCCCGGAAACGTCAGCCTCAGGATGGCCGATCTGGTCGTGATCAACAAGGTCGAGACCGCGACGCCGGAATCAGTTAACCAGGTCCGGGAAAACGTCAGAACTGTAAACGCCGAAGCACAAATCATCGAAGCGAGTTCACCGCTGACCGTGGAGGACCCCTCGGTAATCTCGGGGAAGGAAGTGCTGGTCATCGAGGACGGCCCCACGGTAACTCACGGCGAAATGGACCTCGGAGCTGGCACACTGGCCGCCAGAAAGTACGGCGCTAAGAAATTAATTGACCCGAAACCGTTTGCTTCCGGCTCCCTGGAAGAGACCTTTGAGACTTATTCTCACATCCCTGAACTCTTACCCGCCATGGGTTATGGGCCGAAACAAGTAAAAGACCTGAAGAAGACGATAGAAAACTGTTCACCGGAAGGGGTGGTAATTGGCACTCCGATCGATCTCAGGCGACTGATCGATTTCGACGTCCCAACCACCCGAGTTACTTACGAACTGCAGGAACTGGGCTCCCCCAACCTGGAGGACGTATTAACCGACCTGGAGGTTTTATAAAAAAAGATGGAAGGACAAAACCTGAACGTGGTAAGGCACCCTTTAATTCAGAACAAGTTAACCTATTTACGAGACAAGAACACGGACAATCAGGACTTCCGACTGATTCTCGAGGAACTAACGACTCTTATGGTCTACGAAATAACCAGGAACTACCCGCTCGAGGAGACGAAAGTAGAAACCCCGCTCGAGGAGACGACTTCGGAGACTCTCGCGACCAAGGTAGCTCTCGTCCCCATTTTAAGGGCGGGAGTCGGAATGCTGGAAGGAGTATTAAACCTGCTCCCCAAAGCCCGGGTCGGGCACATCGGTCTCTATCGGGAACACGATACGCTCGAACCGGTAGAGTACTACAAGAAATTACCGCAGCCACTGAACGAATTTCAGATTATCGTGGTTGACCCGATGCTAGCAACTGGTGGTACGGCAAAGGCCGGCGTACAGATGGTGAAAGAAGAAGGCGGAGACAACGTCCAGTTCCTCTGTCTTGTAGCTGCCCCCGAAGGGGTCGAGAACTTTTCCGACCAGCACCCGAACGTCCCGATCTACACGGCGGCAGTGGACGAGAGGTTGGACGACCAGGGTTACATTCACCCCGGTCTGGGAGACGCCGGAGATAGGTTGTTTGGCACCTAGGGTCAATTTCCAGGACAAAATTAATAATAATTGAGCCCCATTAACGGGTCGGTTAATGGGGCTCTTCTAATTCCGTAGACGTCCTGATTTACTTGTTGCCGAACTTGTTGTAATGAACTACGTCGTCCAGCTTAGCCCTGGTTTCTTCCCGCTTCTGATCCGGTTTACCGAGCGGTAGCAGGTAGGTCAACCTGATATCTTCCGGCAAACCGAGGAGTTGCTTCGCTTCGGCTTCTACCGAATCGTCCCTATTTTCGAGATCGTAAACGTCGAGCCAGTAGGCCCCGAGACCAAGGCTATAAGCCGCCAGCGCCATATTGTGAGCGGCAACGGCTCCTTCCTCGATATAGTGACTCGTCCCACATCCCGTAATGGCAATAGCTACGGTCAGCGGTGCGTTCTTTATTCCCGCCGTATAAATCGTCACGCGCTTGGTTAACTCGTAGAGTTCTTGTTTAATATCATCGTCCTCTACGACCAGAAACTGCCACGGTTCACAATCCCCAAAACTTTCGGACCAGTAACCCGCCTGCAGAACGGCATTTAACTCCTCGTCGTCAACGGGCTCGTCCTTGAACTTAAAGACCATCCTCCTTTCTCTAATTGCTTGCAAGACTTCGTTATCGATCATATTTTTTCTCCTCCAGTGAAATGTTCCACAAATCCGGTCAATCCTCATCTTTATTTTACAAAT
>CAZYCI010000044.1:0-7829 GCA_964645955.1 uncultured Thermotogae bacterium | reverse complement strand
GTCGATCCGGATTGCCCCTTCTGCCCGGGTAACGAATCGGAAACTCCGGAAGAGATAACTTCGATCAGGACGAAAGAAAAGGACGAGACCAGCTGGAAAGTCCGCGTCTTTCCAAACAAGTTTCCCGCACTCGATCCCGAAGGTAGCTCGGCCCGCATAGAGGGGGACGTGTTCCGTAGCATGGGCGGACTCGGTTACCACGAGGTCCTGGCCGAAACTCCGAGGCACGACAGGGAACTGGCCGACCTCTCGGTCGAAGAAATCGAGCTCGTGATCAGAACTTACCTGAACCGGTTTCGGGAGTTGAGCGGAAACCCGGAAATAAAGTACGTCAGTATATTCAAAAACCGCGGAAGGCGTGCCGGGGCATCTCTCGAACATTCTCACAGCCAAATCATGGGAACGACCTTCCTTCCGAACACCTTGAAACGGGAATACGGGCTCGCGGAGGATTATCTGAACGAGTCCGGCTCCTGTCTTTACTGCGACATCATCCGGGCCGAAAAAAGAGAAGATGCCAGGGTCGTGCTGGAAAACGACGACTTCATTGTCATCTGCCCGTACGGTTCACGTTTTCCCTACGAGACCCGAATCTTACCGAAGCAGCATTCAAACGTGTTCAGTGACCTTGCGGACGAGGGGATAAACCAATTGAGTGCGGCGTTACGAGAGACGCTGAGGGCCCTTACCGAGCGGCTGGGCAGTTTCCCTTACAACTTCACCGTTCACACGGCTCCTTACAGTTCAGTCGGAGGGGAGTCGCCGGGCGTGGAGAGTTACCACTGGCACCTGGAAATAATGCCCAGACTCACTACCCCTGCGGGTTTCGAACGGGGGACGGACAACTTCATAAACATCGTCAGCCCGGAAAAGGCAGCGGGCGAACTTCGCCAGAAGGTTATTTGATCCCCTAACACGGCTTTCAATGGTTCCGGTAAACAAATGGCCTTAAAACCGATTCGTGTTCTTAAAGTTTGGGGTCAGCACTTGAACTGAGCGAAATTTTGCTTCCATGAAGCTAATTGAGGACCGAAGAAATGAAAATACTGATCACTTTGCAAAAGCACAATCGTTATCCTATCCTGATTGGTGATAATACTGGTCGAAAATCCAGAGGTGAAGCCGATGGTGAACGCTGAGTCGGACGAAAGGTTAATAGTAGTTTCGAACGCCGAGCCCTACCAACACATACATTCCGACGATGGCATCGAGCAGGAAAAACGTGCTGGTGGTTTAACCACCGGGCTGGACCCGATGATGAAGGATTCAAACAACCTATGGATTGCCTGGGGTCGGGGAGAAGCGGACTTCGAAGTTACCGATGCAGAAGACAAAATCGTCGTACCCAATGATGATATCGGTTACACTCTCAAGCGACTTGAGCTGTCGCGGGAAGAAATCAACGGTTTCTACTACGGTTTTTCCAATTCCACACTGTGGCCAATCTGTCATTCCTTCCCGCACAAGGCAAACCTGGAAGGAGACAACTGGGAGACATACAAAAAGGTTAACAGGAGGTTTGCGGAAAGCGTCCTGGAAGAATACAAACCCGGGGACAGGATCTGGGTCCAGGATTACCAGCTGGCACTCGTTCCCCGGATGATCAAACAGGAGGAACCGGATGCCAAGATAGGATTGTTCTGGCACATTCCCTGGCCCCCGTGGGAAACGTTCGGCATAATCCCCTGGAAGCAGGAATTAGTCGAGGGTATGCTCGGGTCGGACTTCATCGGTTTCCATACTTCCTGGCTGGTACATAACTTTCTCGATTCCGTCTTTAAGCTAGGCGGTGCGGCAAACAGGAACGCAAGCATTGCCAGGATGAACTCACAGGCGGCCCGGGTGAAGGACATCCCGCTCGGCGTAGATACCGATTTCTTCAAAGGCACGCCGGAGAGGGAAGAACAGGCCAAACGGTTAAAGCAGAACTTGTCTTCTCAGAAGATAGTTTTGAGCGTCGACAGACTCGACTACACAAAGGGGATCGACAGGCGGATAGAGGCCATAAGTACATTCTTCGAGAAGTACCCGCAGTACAAAGGTGAAGTCAGTTTCGTGGAACGGATTTCCCCCAGCCGCTCAAAAGTCAAGGAGTACCAGAACATGCGGAAGAAAATCGAGCAGGGCATCGCCGAAATCAACGGCGAACTGCGTGGCGAGAACTGGGTACCCATCCGTTACTTCTATCAGCATTTACCGCAGGAGCAGCTGATTCCCTACTACCTTGCCGCGGACGTCGGACTTTTAACGCCACTCATCGACGGTATGAACCTCGTCGCCAAGGAGTACGTGGCCACCAGGGACAAAGGAATGCTTATCCTATCCGAGTTTGCAGGAGCTGCGGAAACCCTGGGCGAAGCACTGCAGGTCAATCCATATAACACCGTTGGAGTCGCCGACGCCGTACACGAAGCAATCACCACGCCCGAGGAAGTACAGGAGGAGAAGTTCGAAAAGATGTCCCGCAAGCTAGAACAGATGGACGTCCACTGGTGGCGAGACAGGTTCCTTGACGAGTGGGAACTGAGTTTGCACAGTCAGCAATGACCGAGTTAATTCATCCGGATAAGGATTCTCTCAGTAAGCTTCTGGGGTCGCACCTTCCCGGCTCGGGAGAGTTACTGTTCTGTACGGATTTCGACGGCACGCTGGTGAATTTTACGGGGGTCCCGAGCGAGACTGAACTGCCGGAGGAGACCCGCAATCTGCTCAAGCGCCTGTCAATGCTGGAAAACCTGCACCTGGCCGTTATCAGCGGAAGAGGTTTCGAGGAACTGACGGAGCTCGTTCCGCTTGAAAACGTCACTCTGGCTGGAAATCATGGGCTAAAAATTCGCTTTCAGGACGGGAGGACCAGAAAACCGGAGACGGGTGAGGAAATCAAAGAGACAATCCGAAAAATCAACTCCGAGGTCCAGAAAGCTTTCGGGTCTCTTGCGGGGGTAATAATAGAAGACAAGGGGTTCGGCCTCGCCCTGCACTACCGACAGTACGAAGGAGAAGCGGGATCAGTTAAGGAAAAGTTTTACGAAATCTGGGATCGGCACGGGATTCCGCTTCTCGAGGTAATTCAGGGGGCCAAACTGGTCGAGATCCGTCCGAAGAAGTGGAACAAAGGCGACGCCGTAGAGCTTCTGCGTCAAAAATGGGGCAAACCGACAACGATATACGTCGGGGATGACACGACGGACGAAGACGCCTTTGGGGTCCTAGAAGACATCAAAAACGGATTTCCAATTCTTGTGGCCGAAGGGGAAAACCCCGACACGAGAGCTCGATACCGGCTCGAGAACCCGGCCGCGGTCAACGACTTCCTTGCTGCCCTCTACGATTATCTGAGTCGTTGAAGGCTACAGAGGATAACTTTTGAACCAGCAAGTATAATTCATTAAGCTATAGGAGATAGAAGCCGGGGTTTCGCATTCAGCCTTCAACTGACCTGGTAACGATCTTCTCGATACTTCGGGAAGGTTTTCATATAATCAGATTTTATCTGGCGATAACATATAACATATATTGAAGGAAAAACCACAACGGAGGGTTTGAGAAATAAATGGACGGAAGGAAGATAGAAGATTATCGTGACATTGTCGGGGATAAGGTAATTTCTGTTCTCTTCAAGGAGAGCACTCCGCTTCGAGGGAAGAGAATATTAAACGTAAATTCCACTTTCACCGGTGGAGGGGTAGCCGAAATGCTCTGGAGTACGGTACCCCTGATGAACGACCTGGGAATAGAGTACGGATGGCGGGTAATTCACGGGACGGCCGACTTCTTCCCGATTACCAAAAAGTGGCACAACGCACTGCAGGGAGAGGACGTATCAGTCTCGGAGCACGAAAAGAGCATTTACACCGGCATCAACGAGCTCTTTTCCCGTTTTACACATATCAAGCACGACGTGATGATCGTCCACGACCCTCAACCCCTCCCGTTGATAAGTTTTTACCCGAAGCGCCAACCATGGGTCTGGCGCTGCCACATAGACCTTTCCGAGCCGAACGAGAAGGCCTGGGATTACGTAAAAAAGTTCATACTGCGCTACGACAACACAGTATTTTCCGCGGACAAATTTGCCCAGTCCGACTTACCAAACGAAAAGTCGCTAATAGCTCCGGCAATAGATCCGCTGACCATGAAGAACAGGGAAATGGCGAGATCGAAACGGGCCCAGGTCCTCGAGGATCACGGTATTAAACTGGATAAACCGATATTAAGCCAGGTTTCCCGCTTTGACAAATGGAAGGACCCGCTTGGCGTGGTGGAGGTATTCAAAAGAGTGAAGGAATCGGTCGACGCCCAGCTGGTACTGCTCGGTGCACCTGCCAGTGACGATCCCGAAGGCCAGGAGATATTCCGAAAACTAAAACAAAACATTAAAGGGATGGAAGAGGTAACGATTATAAACAAACACAGCGAACTGCTCGTCAACGCGATCCAGTCGCTGTCTGACGTCGTAATTCAGAAATCGAAACGTGAAGGCTTTGGCTTAACGGTTACTGAGGCATTGTGGAAAGGAACCCCCGTGGTCGCATCCGACGTGGGCGGGATCCCCCTCCAGGTAATCGACGAGGAAACGGGCTTCCTCTGTGAGCCGGAGGATTACGACTGCTTTGCCAAAAGGATAGTTCGGTTAATGGAGGATGACTCCCTGAAAAAAGAAATTGGTCAGAACGGCAAGGAGCACGTCAAGAACAACTTCCTAATAACTAGGCTCATGCTGGAGTGGATCCAGCAGATAAAGGCAATTTTAAGGTCTACCAAGGTGGGAGGAATATGAAGAGAATAGGTATTTTGACAAGCGGCGGGGACTCACCCGGAATGAACGCCGCAATTAGGGCCGCGGTAAGAAAGGGTAGGGCGATGGGCCTGGAGACAGTAGGAATTCACAGCGGATACAAGGGTTGCTTGAACGCGGATTTCGAGGATTTCAACGTAAAAGACGTCAGTGGAATAATTGAACAGGGCGGAACGATTCTACGCAGCAAACGCGCTCCGGAATTTAAGGAGGAAAAGGAACGGACCAAGGCCATCAGAAACCTGAACCAGGAAGAAATCGAGGGGCTCGTCGTAATCGGCGGTGACGGAACGCTGCGTGGCGCTCGCGCCTTAAACGAAGAAGGTATTCCGACAGTCGGCATCCCGGCAACCATCGACAACGATATTTACGGCACCGACATGACTATAGGGGTAGACACGGCTTTAAATACAGTGGTGCAGTCCATAGACAGAATTAGAACCACTGCTTCCGCGCTGGAACGTACTTTTATAGTGGAAGTAATGGGACGTAATTCTGGCTACATCGCACTCATGGGTGGAATGAGCGGAGGGGCCGAGGTAATCCTGATACCGGAAGTGGAATACGACCTGGACGATGTGGCAAAGGGAATTTACGAAGGTTACAAGCGCGGCAAGGAACACATGATCGTCGTGGTTGCCGAGGGTATTTATGACGAGGGCTCGGCCGCTCACCACGTGGGTAATCACCTGAAGCAACAGATAGGCTTTGAAATTCGCGTTACCGTACTGGGACACATGCAGCGGGGAGGTAACCCATCGGCCTTCGACAGGAGCATTGCGTCTCGTCTCGGGGCTGAAGCGGTCAAACGCCTGGCAAACGGCGGGGGCGGAATTATGCTTGGACTTCAGGGTCAGAATATCGAGCCGGTAGAATACTCGGAGGTCTTTTCCCAGGAAAAACAGCTCGACATGGAGCTGTACGAACTGGCTCAGGAGCTCTCAAGATAATTTACCCCTGAACTCGCCCCTATTGTACTGACCGAAAAGTTCTTGAAATTCTTTTACCATGGAATCCGAATCTCCAAATAAAAATTTCATTCTATTACTGACGTTATCCACCAGAGTCGTAATTACGGTGGCAAAGCTGATCGCTTTTTCCGTCACCGGGCTCCTTTTCCTGCTGGGCGAAGCTCTTAATAACATCACGGACATAGTTACGGTTCTGGTTACGCTTATCAGCGTAAAAATAAGCGAAAAGGGAGGGGACCGGGAGCATCCTTTCGGCCACCGGCGACTCCAGAGCGTGGCTTCGCTGGTCGTGGCCATCGTCTTTATCGCCATTACCAGCTACCAGCTCATCGAGGAATCCGTGGCAGAGCTCATCAACCCGACGGCATTTACTGGTAACTTCCAGTGGGCCTTTTACGTATTGATCGGTTCCTTTATTTTAAACCTCGTTCCGTTGCCCCTCCTGTTTAAGTTCGGTCGCGGCAGGGAAGTCAGCATAAGGACCGAATTATTCGACACGATAAACGACGCTCTTTCCCTGATAGCCAGCATGATCGGGCTCGGCCTGATCTACTTCTTCCAGCTCAATATCGGAGACCCGATAGCCACCATAGTCATAGCATTGATAATTACCTTCGACGCCTTCTTGCTAATTAAGGAAAACATCAATACTTTGATCGGGGAGTCGCCGGAGGACGAGTTCTACCAAGACCTGAAAGAGATCATCATGTCTCACGATGAAGCTCGTGGAGTCCACGACATGATTGGGGAGTACATCGGCCCGAAGGCGGTTCACGTCGATTTCGACCTCGAGCTCGACCCGGAAACCAGATTGAAAGAATCCGACGTAGTCGTCAGCGAGGTCAAGGATAAACTGGAAGAAAAGACGGACTTAAATGTTTACTGCTCAATTCACCCCTGTGCCCATTCCGGGGAGGATAGAAGGATAGCCTCACACCTTTAATTTTCCTTTTGGGTAACCGGATTCGTCAAGAAAACCGGGCTTTGCCTTACTGTCTTCAAGCCGCTAGACTTTTCTGAATGGGGTAAAAACATGGCTCTATTCTTTCGTGCAATCTATCTCGGCTGGTTTATCTCCGTGGCCTATGCCGGGATCCTCTATTTATCCGACAGCTACAAGCGGGAATCGATAATCCCGGTCGGGATCGCTTTCACCGGCGGGGTTCTGTCAATAATCCTGATAAACACCATCCACGCTGGTGTTCCGGGACTTGCCGAAAGTTTTTACGAGGGCGGCTTCTTCGCGCGGACCTACAGCGCCTTCGTTCAGGCTGCAATTCCGGAAGAGATAGTTAAATTAGTGGCTTTCTTCCTTCTGGTCTGGCAGTTCGACTTCGAGGATTTCTCCGAGGGGATGGACGCCATGCTTTACATGGGGCTAATCGGGGCCGGTTTTGGAGCTTACGAGGATTTCTCCTACATCTTTTCCAGGACCTTGCCTTACGTAGGAGGAGAAGGTAATCAGGCCGCTCAGGCGTTCCAATTCATCACCTGGCAACGGGCCTTTCCCGGCCACGTACTGATCAACGCCGTCAGCGGTTACTTCCTCGGGCGGGCAAAATTCGTTCGGAAGGCCAGAAAGCGTGGCTGGCTCATCGCTCAGGCCCTATTAGTTGCAATCCTGGCCCACGGGCTATTCAACCTTGCCGGCTCCGGGGGCGGCACCGGCTGGCTGATCATGTACGTCCTCGTGCTCGGGCGTGTTTTCTTCTACCTGAGACGGAAAATCCTGGAAGATTCACCGTACAGAATATTTCGGAAGTTACCCGATGAGGTAGTCGAAACCAGATTCATCAGTTACCTGAACCTGGTGGGGGATTGGCAATTCGAGCGCTCGATCGAACAGTACCGGCAGCTCTACACCGGCGCTTCCAGCTCGAGCATGGGGTACTTACCCATAGTGATTTCCATCCTCGTTCTCTACCCCGTCGCGATTTCCGGAGTCTATTACTTGAACAAACTGATTCTCGATCTGTTCAGTCTGATCGGGTAGACCCATCCTGCGAAATCAAGAAAAGTCAATTACTACCAATGAAAGAAGGAAACGAAGTTCCGTCCGA
>CAZYCI010000043.1:2306-10927 GCA_964645955.1 uncultured Thermotogae bacterium | reverse complement strand
TAGAGGCCGAGCTCAATCCCCGTCCAGCAGCGAAGTGAAGAAACGATAAAAGTCTCTGAACCTCAACAGAATACCTTCCCCAAGTCGATTTAACCGGGTGAACTTGTACTCCCGTGTCGGGTCGAGTGGTTCCACCCGGATGGTATACATATTCATCCGGTTGGCACCTAGCACGTCGGTAAATAGCTGGTCGCCAACCATGGCCGTCTCATCGGCCTCTACCTCAAGCTCACCCAGTATCTTCTCAAAGCCGTTACTCTTCGGTTTCCCGGCATTGAATAGGTGAGGATAAGGAAGTTCGGCAACGAAGTCCTCGATTTTCTTTTTTTTACTATTACTCAAGACGGCTACCTTAAATCCGCGGGACTGGAGTTCCTCGAATAGGTTCAGGACATCGGATTCTAGTTTATCTTCTCCCCACAGAGCAAGTGTATTATCGAGATCGAAAACTATCGCACGAAACCCCGAATTCTTTAACTCTCCGTAATCCACGTCCCTTACCGTTTCTACCTTCTCATCCGGAAAGAAGTAGCCGGGAAAGGACTTAGACGTGCCCATCGCTTTTCCCTTCCACGGCAACTCTCCCGACAAATATAAACCGCCTCAAGTCACGTATTATGGAGACCGTCCGATCAACGTAACCGGGCGAAGTGAGGATACGGAACTCCTTGCGGCCGTCTACCACCCTGTACTCGCGCCGGGCGTTCGCTATCCCGTCGTAACCCTCGATAATCGCATCGAGAAAATGGAGGTCCTCCTCTTCCAGTTCGACGTATACTTCGATAGAGTCCTTCGGAGGCCCTCCTTCTCCCTCTTTCAAGTGATAGTTCATTCAGCCCTATTCCTGTCCCGTCGATTGAATCCGCCCCATAAGCTCTGTTACTTTTTCCTCTTTATAACTGGAGTCAAGTTCCTTTAACCTGTTGAGCTTTTCCTCCGCGGCAGCGTCGTTGCCCTGATTTATTCTTACTTCCGCTATACCCAAAAGAGCTTTCTTGCCCACGCTCGTCAGGTTGTCCTTTCCGTTTTCTTCCTCGTCCGCTTGCAGCAAGCTCTGGTAAAAGTCAAGTTTCTGCACGGGAGACTCCGCCAGCTTCAACCCTTTTTCCAGGAACTCTTTGGCCTTACCGTACTCCGTCTTGCTGGTGTAAACTTCACCCAACCCGGCATAGGCCTCCCTTTTTTCCACGGCCTTCTCAGTTCTATCAAGGACCTCCCGGTACTCTTTTATGGCCGACTCGTAAACGTGCTGACTCCGATAGGCGCGGGCCAGGGTAAACCTTGTTTCTATATCTCCGGGATCCTGTTCCAGGATTTTCCTCGATATCTCAATCCTTAATTCCTCGGCCTGGGTTCGATCAAGACCCTGGCGGTATTCCTCAAGTGCCCTTTCGGGGCTGTCCTGTTTCAGATAATAGTCACCCATCAACATGTAGGCCTCGCCGCTGTACGGGTTCGTCGACAGGACGCTATCCAGCTCCATTTTTGCGTCCTCGAGTTCACCGGTTTTCAAGTAGGCTCGGGCCAGACTGAGGGACGTCTCGGCGTCTGCCCTGATTCCGAGGGCACTGTTATAATTATCAATTGCCTTCTCTATCTTACCCTGTTCCCTATAGATGTCACCAAGGCCCTTCCTGGCGGTAAAGTTGTTTTCCGACTGATCCAGGACCTCCTGATAAGTACTGATGGCCTTTTCGTATTGCTCGTTTTCGCCGTAAGCATGAGCCAGCTTGTTCAAGATGTTGACGTTCTGGTCGGCCCGCTCGAGCGCCGATTCGTACTGTGTTATTGCCCTTTTGTAATCCTCCAGATCAACGAGCATGTCACCGTATTCGACGTAGGCCGCAACGTAATCCGGATTGGTCTTTATTGCCTGTTCAAAGTTATTCGCCGCCCGGGAGTAGGAACTGTTATTCCTGTTGTAGCGACCGAGATAGTAATTGACCTCGGCGTCATTCGGAGCAAGACCTTTGACTCGGTTGAGCAAATCCCCGTCGCTACTGCCGGTTTGGCGTACAACTTCCAGGTAGTTTTCAACGGCCTTTTCCTCGTACTCGGAAATCTTTTCCTCAGCGTTTTCGTCTTCCGGCGACGATTCGGACTGGTTTCTCAGTTCCTCAGCTCTCCGTTGATAGAGACGTCCGATGTAGTAAGGTAAGTACGGGTCGTTTACCTCGCCGCCCTCTTCCAGCTCGCTATATGCTTCAATTCCGGCTTCTGCGTCATCCTGGGCCGTCCGATACGCCTCTACCACGGGTAACCTCAGATCTATATCCGCCTCACTTTTTACCTTATTGTACCAATCTCGGTACCTGCTGTTTTCCTCCTCCGAGACGTAATCTTCTCTGATTTTATCTCTGATTTCTTCGAATGAGGGTACCTGTCGTTCCTGCTTTTCATCCACCCTCAATACCTGCCAGCCGTCCGGCGTCTCTACTGGTCCACCGACTTCGCCGGGCTCGAGCGAGAAAGCCAGGTTATCTATCGCGGTCGATCTTTCACCTTTCCGGAACCAGCCCATGTCGGTATCGAGATCATTTTCCTTTGCATATTTTTCGAAGTAATCGGAATTTTCGTCGATTTTGCCCTTTACCTCTTTTGCCTTCTCCTCGGTCTCAAACACAAGGTGGCTCGCTTTAACCCGGGAAGGTGTTTGGACGTAAGTATCTATATTGTCGTTGTAGTAGGCCTTCAGCTCCTCCTCCGTCGGATCTATCTCTCCCACGACCTGGCTGCGGAGCTCTTCCCTTCTCAGCTGAGACCGTATATCTTCCTTCATGGTTTTCTGAAACTGGTCGTACGTTCTTCCCTGAGCGGACAGAGCACTCTTCAGCTGGTCCAGAGTCCAGCCCTGCTGTTCCAGCAAGGAGTTCAACTGTTCGTTGTAACTGCTATCAACCTTCTGATCGCTCACTTCAATACCCTTCTTATCGGCCTGCTGTTTTGTCAGGGTTTCTTCTATAAGCGAGTCCACAGCGCTGGATTTTATTCTTAGCTCGTAGTATTTTCCGCTGGCACCCTCGAGCATCTTGGAAAAATCCTGCCCAAATTGACTGTAGAGCGACTCCTGGCGCTGTACCAGGTTGTCGTAGGTATTCTGGAACTCCGATTCGGATACTTCGTCTCCATTTACCACCAGAGCTACTGACGTGCCGGAATCCCCGCTATCTGATGAACCTCCCCCTCCCGGTCGCATGTACTGGAAGGCGGCCAGACCAACAGAACCCAGGAAGAAACCTATTACCATTACCCAGATTATCGTCTTTTTGTGCCGATCAAAAAACCTATTCACTCTCTCACCTCTTAAATGATATTAATTTATCGCTATCACAACTTATAAAACCATGACTAAGTCGTTCAATCGTCATCCCGCAAAAACTTTGATAACGTTTTATATACGCTCAGCCCCCCGGAAAAGAGCCCGAGAACGAGGAACACCAGTTTAAAAAGGTATTCCGTTCCGAATTGATTATCCAGCCAGTATCCGATCCCTACGGAGATAAGTACGGAAAATACGAACGTAAAACCTATCTGGCTGACCTGGCCCGCAGTTCTTAAAGCGGTTTTCCAACCGTCCTCGTCATTGTTTTCCATCAAAGGAGAGAAGGTTTAAATATCCAAAATACCTTCCTCGCCATTTTCCTCCTCGTCGTTAACCTGATTCGGTTTGTTTTCCGGGTCCGGATCGTTATTTACATCTTTGCTATCTTCTTCCTGATCCTGCTCACTGCTGGCTTTTTCCGGCTCAAACGGAAGCCTGGTTTTTACTTCCAGTCGCATCGCGGTCTTGTTTTCGTGATCGATCTCAACGTCGACAAAAGAAGGTAAAAATACAAGATCGACTCCACTCGGTGCCATGTAACCCCTGGCGATCGTTATCGCCTTAACTGCCTGATTGACAGCTTTTGGACCTATCGCCTGTAATTCGGCAACTCCTTCCTCGCGAATCGTATTGGCCAGAGCCCCGGCAGTGGCAGAAGGGTCGGACGTCGAAGAAACTTTAAGAATTTCAGACAAGATCCCGCACCTCCTTCGATTTTTGCGGTATCTCCTTCCGGAGAGCTTAAATGACCGATATCACTGGGCGGCCTCCACAAATTCCGCCTTCCGGATCACGTTTATTTTTACCTCGCCCGGGTAGTCAAGGTCGCGCTCGATTTCCCTGGCGATATCGTAGGCTAGCTTGCTGGCTCTATTGTCGCTGACCTCTTCCGGCGCCACGATAACTCTAATTTCTCTTCCCGCCTGGAACGCATTGGCCTTGGTTACGCCGTCAAAGGAACCGGCGATCTCTTCCAGGTTCTCCAGTCTTTCGATGTATTTCTCGTAAGTTTCACGTCGTGCGCCCGGTCTGGTTGCGGAGAGCGTATCCGCTGTCTGTACCAGTACCGGCAACAGGGATTCCGGCTCCTCGTCCTCGTGGTGTGCGGCAATTGCGTTGACGATTAACCTGTCCTCACCGTAACGACGGGCAAGTTCGGACCCGATTTCGGCATGAGTCCCGGTGACTTCGTGATCAACCGACTTTCCGATATCGTGCAGTATCCCGGCCCTCCTGGCTGGCTTGGGAGAAAGTCCGAGTTCCTCGGCAAGCATTCCCGCGATGAAGCTAACCTCGAGAGAATGGCGCAGAAGGTTCTGGCCGTAGCTGTTTCTGAACTTCAACTTACCCACCAGCGGAATCAGCTTCGGCGAGAGATCAACTCCCGTATCAAGAGCGGCGTCCTTCCCCGCTTCCTTAATCCTCTCCACCATCCTTTCCCGCGCCTTTTCGACTTTTTCCTCGATCTGGACAGGGTGTATCCTCCCGTCCTTGACCAGCTCTTCCATGGCCAGTTTTGCTATCTCCCTTCGAACAGGATGGAACGAGGACAAAACAACCATCTCGGGAGTATCGTCCACCATTACTTCGACGCCGGTCAGGGCCTCGAAAGTCTTTATGTTTCGACCGTTCCTGCCAATCACCCTCCCTTTGAAATCGTCCGAAGGCAAAGAAACGGAGGTAACCGTATTCCCTTCTGCCTGCTCTGCCGAATACCTCTGCATCGCCGTGGCAAGTATCTTCCTGGATTTCTCTTCTGCCTTCTCCTCCGCCTTCTTCTTCGCTTCGCTAACTTTTCGAGCGTAGTACCGCTCCGTCTCCTCCTCTATTCTTTCCATCAACTCGTCCTTCGCTTCCTGAGAACTCATCCCCGCGAGCTCTTCCAGGTACTCCTTTTCCTTCTCTATAAGCTTCTGGCCCTTCTTTTTTAACTTTTTTAGTTCCTCCTGGTCCTGCTTCAGGGAATCCTCGATTTTTTCGAGGTGATTGCTCTTTTTGGAAAGCCTATCGGCCTTCCGCATAATCCTTTTTTCCTTTTTATCCAGATCCTTTTCCCTGGTTTTAAACTTTTCTTCCAGCTCCTCCCTCTGCTCCTGAATTTTTTGCTGGCCCTCGAGAACCTTCTCTTTTTTTAGGTTTTCCCCGGTCTTTTTAGCCTGCTCTATTATGTCCGAAGCCTGTTCCGCCTTTTCGGAAAGCTTTTTCTCGTGATATTTCTTTCCGAGATACGACCCGGCTATCAGCGAAACGACAACCGATACTACAATATATACCGCCAACATTATTTTCACACCTCGCGAATTCTGCAAAAGGGGTCAAGTTATTCATCGAGCTTTCTCCTTTCCAAGCCCCTTAGATCAAGAAAGACTTCCCTGTACTCGTCAACCCAGGTGGGTAAATCACGGATAATAAGGGTTCCAATCAGTCGGGGATTCTCCTCGGGATGCTCAAGCGCTCCCTGAATCTCGTTCAAGAACATTCGGTTCTCGCTCATAAACTTGGAGAAGGAGCGGCCACCAATTGTGTTATCTCCCTCGCTTCCGGATACCAGCTCCTCCAGAGCCAGGTTGAGCCAGTGGAACCCTTCCAGGGTTTGCTCTATCTCTTCATCATCTATTTCGGATAGGATGTCACCGTCTTCGGGAAATGAAAACCCTCTGCTCCATTCTTCCAGGTCGTCAAGATACGAGAGGGCCTTGGTTACCATCTCATCAGCCAGGGAATCGGTCGTTTCAGTTATCAGTTCGACTTCCTGATTGCCCAGTTCCTGGTCCAGTTTTTCGTCGAGCTCGGATTGAGAAAGAAAATCTCCACCGAGCTTTATCCCAACGAGCCGCTCGTCAGTAGTCGAAAGCTTTTCTTTAACTTGATCAATTAGGGCGCTTACCGTCTCGTCCTTGCCAATTTCGATCTCTCTATCGCCAAATTTAATATCCATGGTAAGGCAATTTTATTCCTCATTTCGTTTGAATGCAAGATAGAGAGCCGCGGGCAGTACGGATAGAGAGAGGACCATGGCGAAACCTATCCCGAGGAGAGATGTACCGCCGAGAATTCTTAACCCGGGCGTCCGGGCAAAGAAAAGGCTTCCAAACACGACGATGGTGGTCAAAGAGGTCGTCACAACGGCCAGACCAGTGTGGGAAAAAGCGGATTTTATCGAGTTAGCCAGACCGCCTTCCGACTCTTCTTCGCACCAGCGGTAGATCAGGTGCAAACCGTCGTCGACACCTATTCCAATCAGCAGAGGAGATATTATGATGTTGATGAAGTTAAAGTTCATGCCGAGAACCTTCATACCCCCCAGCATCCACAAGTAACCAAACAGGAGCGGGATTACCGCCAGAAGGGATAGCTTGAAGTTTCTAATACCGAGGTAGAGAATAAAGCTAATCATGAGAACTGCCAGGGAAGTGGAGACGATGAAATCGTGTCTTATGTGGCCTTCGAGCCGATACTGAATTAGCGGCAGGCCGAAGTAGTCGTCGGAAAAGGTAGATACTTCTTTGACGAATTTATTTAAATTCTCCGACTCGTAAATCGACTTTTCAACTCCTGCGATTACCACGAATTCGCCTTTTTTCGTGGTCAGGGTAGAGCGTACCTCCTCCGGCAGGGCTTTGACGATACCGGAATCACCGGATGACAACTCGTTTACCGGTTTTAATTGAGCTTCCAGGCTGCTTAACTGGTTCTGAAGGGAGTCAACCGTCCTGAGGAGAGAGTCCCGATCCAGAGTCCGGAGCTTTTTCCTGATATCGAGAAGCTGGTCGATTACCCTGTTCAACTGAACAGTCAGCTCCGATCGGCTCGAGAGCGTTGACGACAGTTGAGCAGAGGAAAGGTCGCCCACCAGCGATTCCAGCTGGCCTACTGTCGCCTCGCGGTCCTCAAGAAGAGCCTGAAGGCTGGAAAGAACGGACTGGATTTCGTCAATTCTCCTCGTCTCAACTATTGGATCACTGACGGTGCCGAAATCCTCCGGCAGGTAATCCCCAATGGAATTGACCGTTTTTACCTCCTTCATACCAGCCAGACTTTTCTCGAGCTTCCGCATTTCCTCGAGACTATCGGGGAAAAAGGCAAACGAGGGGCCGATATTTACTTCCGAAGAACCAAATTGCTTTTGCACTTTTTCCTGTACTTTAATGCTCTCCACTTCCGTGGATACGTTATTGTTTGAAAACTGGAAATTGAGCTGCATGGCCCCAAAGAGTGCCATACCGGAAACTGCCACCGCAATTATCAGGAGCGGCCTCCTGTACTTGATTGCCCTATCCACGATTCCGGTCAGCGCCGAGCGGTAATCAAAGAGCTCTACGGTTCTCCTCCTCCTGCGCCAGCGCTGGTACGTCACGATCAGCGACGGGAGCAGAAAGATGTAGACCAAAAAGGAAATAATTATGCCGAGACTTGTAATTACCCCCATTTCCACGAGCCCCTGGGACCGAGAAAAAATCAGGGTGGTAAATACCGCCGAAGTAGTTAAAGCAGCAATAAAGGTACCCTTGCCCTTCTTGAGTATGGTAACCCTGATCGCCCTGCTCACGGTGAGGTCATTGAGGCGCTCTTCACTGAAACGGAATAACAGGTGAATGCCGTAATCTATGCTCAACCCCAGCACCAGGGCCGGCAGGAACGTGGTTAGAAGGTTAAAGCCGCCAACGGAGAACTTCGCCCAGCTAAGGGTCAATATAACGGCGACGATCAGCGGAAAAGCCACGAGGGCAGAGTAAAATAGGGAACCGAGAGCAAAGAAAAATGCCACCATGACGGCCAGGGACGATACTACCGTGGTCTTCAGCATATCGTCCCGCAGAGCCTTATTTCGCTGCGAATTGGTAACAAAGGAGCCAGTAAGCTGAATATCGTAGCTTCCGGAACTGTAGACTTCCCCTTGTTTTACATCGGAGACTGCCTTTTCCGCGGCGTGAGTCAGCCTATCACTAAACTTGATGTCATGTGATTCCGCGTGGCGGGGTTTTGCCTGGACCAGAAGGGTCGAACAGTCATCGGATATGTATTCCCTGCCAAGCTCCCGCTCCCTTTCTATCCTTACGGAACGTAAGTCCTCCCTCAGGCCCTTTAGTTTTTCGTCCCATTGACCAAGCTGTCCGCTTTGCTCAAGTCCCGCAAGGGCAAACTGGTTCCGTTCCTCCAGACGGGTTAGCAATTCAGCCATGCGGTCCTCCGAAACGCGTTCGGAGGAATTCATCCGTTCGTAATCCGCAATCAGGTCGCCGTAGAGGTCGCCGGATTTCACTCCCCCCGACGAGGGGAAATCGGAAGAAACCTCAAG
>CAZYCI010000043.1:0-2206 GCA_964645955.1 uncultured Thermotogae bacterium | reverse complement strand
AGAGGTCGCCGGATTTCACTCCCCCCGACGAGGGGAAATCGGAAGAAACCTCAAGCAGTTCCTCTTCCAGGCCTCGAATCTCCTCCAGGGTCCTATCGTTGAGGGAATAGAGGAGTTCGTACTTTTCCGGCGTCATCTCCTTTCCGCGGTAGCGGACCGATTCGATCTCCGGTATCTCTTCGATCCGCGGCGCCACAACTTCGGCTAGCGCAAGTAACTGGTCCTTTCTTTTTTCTCGGGTCAGCTTTTCGCCGTCGGCATGAGAGAGGACGACGGTCAGGTTTTGCGTATTATTGATCGTCCCCTGCCGCTCCCTGTACTCGTTGATCAGGGGATCGTTTTGAGGAAGCAGATCCAGAAGGGAACTTCTTATGGGAAAGGGGAACAGATAAGTTAGAGATAGTACAATTAAAACCAGAAATAAACCTATTACCCAGTAAGCCCTGTAGCGAACCAGACGATAAACATATTTTAATAACTTGTCCAGCATCCAGTATTTGACCGGGAAACCCCGGCCCACCCCTGATTAATATTGCGGTTTGATATACCAGTTAGCCCATAAACCGTACTTACAACCATTTACGAGTCGGACCCGGGGCTCCTTACGTCAATATCACACCCCACCAGATCCACCGTCAATCGTACGTTCTGCCCGTTTTGACCTATGGCATACGCCAGGTCGTCCTTGGGAACTATAACCCTGGCTACCTCTTCACCCTGCTCGTTCTCCTGGAAATCTATCGAAAGAACGCTTGCCGGCTCGAGGCTGTTCCTGATAAGCCTTTCTCGGTCGTCGCTCCAGTGAATGACGTCTATTTTCTCCCCGTTGAGTTCTTCAGTAATCTCTTTAACTCTGGAACCTCCGGCTCCCACGCAGGTACCGACGGGATCGATTTGGTCGTCGAGCGACCGTACGGCAACTTTGCTTCTTTTTCCGGGCTCCCTTGCTATTTCCACGATTTCGAGCAGTTCGTCCTCTATTTCGGGTATCTCTATCTCCATAAGTTTTGCGACGAATTCATTTTTTGTCCTCGAGACTCGAACTTCCAGACCGCCCGGCTTTTTATCCACGTAGTAAAGATAAGCACGCAGACTATCCCCCTGATCGTACCTTTCACCGGGTATCCTTTCCGAACCGGGAAGCAGACCCTCGACTTCTCCGAGGTTCAACCAGACGTCGCTCCCCTCAAACCGATGGATTGATCCGTTTACGACCTCTCCTTTTCTTTTAGCATAGGATTCGTAAACGAGCTCGTTCTGCTTTTCCTGAATCAGCTGACGGATTACGTCTTCCGCCTTCTTTGACGCTATTCTGCCAAATTGACCCAGTTGAATTTGTTCTCCTTCGATAAATATATCTCCTGAGTTCTGATCGATATTTACCTCTACGTTCTTATTTGTATCGTACTGTTCCTTGTAAGCGGCCTGCAGTCCCTTCTCGACCATGTCGTAAAGCTCGTCCCTCTCTATCCCCTTGTCCTTGGCCATATCTTCGAGCGCTTCGATAAACTCTATATTCATTGGCTACCCCTCTTGGGTCAATTCAAGTCTTCTTCCGTAATTTTCGTACTTGCTTTAGCTACCTGACTCAATGGTATATTTAACGGCTCTCCTTCCCACTCGAGTTCTATTTTCTTCTCGTCGGGATCGTAACTTTGCAGAACCCCGGTAAATTCCCTGGATCCTTCTATCGGCCCGTAGGTCTTAACCTCTATCAGGCTATCAACTGCTCCCTCGAAGTGTCTCGACTCGATCAGCGGGCGCTCGAGCCCCGGGGAAGAAACCTGCAACTCATACTTCCTGTCGATCAACTGAGCTTCGTCCAGACCGGCGGAAATCCTTTCACTCGCCCTCGCACAGTCCGAGGTCGTTACCGATCCTTCCTTATCCAGCAGGACCTCCAGGACCCAATCCGAACCACGCTTTTCCCAGCGCAGGAGGTAAAGTTCTTCTTCCCGACTCTCGAGAACCCCGTTAACTATTTTCTCCAGCTTCTCTTTCTTTTTACTCATAGCCTGAATGGTATTATATCGAAACGCCGGTAGCAACTCAACTTGAACGACAACCGCCGAAACTTCGTACCTATCATTATCCCTGGATCGAAGGAATTTTTTCGCAGCTTGATTTTCATGAAGGATCCAAACAACATTAAGAGCAATGGATATATCAAAAGAATTCGTCGTCCAGAAGGACGAAAAGGAAACCA
>CAZYCI010000042.1:0-11126 GCA_964645955.1 uncultured Thermotogae bacterium | reverse complement strand
TGATAGAGGGCTTTAAGTTGGGGAAAGTGATGTGCAAAAGGTGTTGAGAGGTTCTTGAAATTATGGAAGGAACCTGTGGAAAAATATTCACTTTTCTTTTTAACAGGGGTTTTCAACATAAAAAGGCTTAATTATCCCGGTTTTTCACAAGTTATCCACACGGTTTTCCACAATCAGGGTAAAAGTTACGGTCATACGTCCTTTGCCGCGGGGTAAGCTGTCCGGGTTCAATGTCAAACATTCTACCTTGGTGAATAAAGTACGTAAAAAGTGGCAAAAGGTGTGTTTTTTGCGGGGCGTACCTTAAGAGGATCGCAGTGCGAACGAGCCAGTGTGGTTAATCTTTCGGGAACCACGGGAAGAACTTGTTGGTCTTTTTCGCGTACTTTTGATAGTCCTCGTCGTCCGAGTAATGTTCTTCCAGAAGCGGGACGCCGGATACGAAAAGCAGCAGATAGCCGATCGTAATCGGGCTAATAAATCCGGCCCATCCGTAGGAGACGGAAAACGTAAGCAGGTAGATCCCCCACCAGAGCAGGGCTTCCCCGAAGTAATTCGGGTGTCGGGTATATCTCCAGAGCCCGTCCGTCATAATTCTGTTGTCCTCGCTCTTCCGGTTCTTGATGAACTGATTTAGTTGATGATCTCCAATTGCCTCGAACCCAAATCCGACAAGCCAGACTGCCATACCGACGTAATCAAGAATCCCCACGCCCGACTTCGTGAAGTAGTTAACCAGTATCAGGGGATAGGATATTACGAGCATGAGCAAGCCCTGGACCAGAAAAATTCTGAAATAGCTAATCAGGTAAGCTCTGTCACCCCAGTCCTCTCGCATCTCCTGGTAGCGAAAATCCTCTTCTGCTCCCCAGTTTCTCGAACCGATGTGGTAAGCGAGACGGAGACCCCAGATTGCCGTAAAGCTTGTTGCTATAATTCCTCTTACAGTTATTTCTGGCGCAAGCGCAAGAGAGAGCGATCCGACCAGTACGAAGCCAAGCCCCCAGGCGATGTCTACGACGGAGTAATCGGATTTGACCTGGGCAATCAGGTAAAACAGGGTCATGAAGAGAAAAACCGATACAACTATAATCGCGGGAGCTGGAAAGAACATTTTCTATTCCGTCAGGTAAGAAACCGAAACGGCGCCGATACCGGCGTGAGACCCAATTAAAGGTGATATATCCATCGAATAGTCGGGTTCAAGACCTAGGCCGTCTTCAATCATACCGGCCAGTTTTCTTGCCTCTTCCGGTGCACTGACGTGACCGAGGGCGTATTTCTTTATCCCTTCTTCCTTGTCGGCTTCACCCATCATGTCGATTATCTGGCGGTAATTCGTGCTCCTCAGGATCGGTTTGCCGTGCAGTTCCGATTCGCCGTCTTCTACGGATATAATCGGTTTGAAGTTGAGGATACGGGCGAGAAAGCCTTTCAATTTGCTGACCCTGCCACCTCTAACCATGTACTTCAGGTTTCTTACGCTAACCAGTATTCGACTTCTATCGCTCAGTTCTCTTGCCTTTTCCGTGAGGTAATCCAGGTCGGGACCCGCTTCAAGTTCGCCGGCAAGCTCCTGAACCACCAGACCAAGGGACGTAGAAAGCTGTTTTGAGTCTACTACTGAAATTCTCCCTTCTTCAAATTCTTCCGCGGCTTTCACGGCAGCCTCGTAAGTCCCGCTGAGTTTTCCGGATATATGCAGCGATAGAATTGAATCGTAATGATCGAGCAGATAAGAATAAGTATTTTTGAAGTCACCGACGGAGGGTTGAGAACTGGTTGGAAATTCTTCTTCGTCGCCCAGTTCTTCCAGCATTCGGTAGAACTGGTTAGGTTTAATCGTGACCTTGTCCATGTACTGGTCCTGGCCGAAGTGAACTTTTAAAGGGACTGGGTAAATCGGGAGTCGATCAATAGCTTTCTCCGGGAGGTCACAGGTAGAGTCCGTGACGATAGCCACGCTACCTTCCCGCTCGTAAGCTGCCTGGTGCTGCTTTTTCATGTCGTCGACTTTCTGGTCCGTCACGGTTCCAGTTTGGCTCAGCTCGTAGACGAGTTCACCCGGGTCGTTTGTATGTATATGGACGTGGTATTGGCCGTCACCACCGGCTATCACCAGTGATTCACCGAATTCGGACGCTTTGTCCCTTAATTCCTCGTTGTTGAGTTCATCTCCGGTTAATACCACTTCAGTGCAGTACCTCGGTCCTTTTACGCCCTGACTTTCCTCAATGACATGAGAAGATCCTTCCTCTTCCAGGTTTCTAAATCGGGAAAAAGAAGCAGTGCTGCCTTCCCTGAAGAAAGTCGATATTCCTTCCAGAAAGAGGACGAAACCCTTTGCACCCGCGTCGACCACGTCGGCCTCTCTGAGTTCCTTTAACCTGTTTTTCGTATCTTCCAGCGATTTCCTGGCGGTTTCAAGGGAGTAATCCAGTGACTCCAGGAGGTTCTTCTTGCGAGTTACGAACTCGCTCAGGGAGCTTGACCACTCCCGCATTACCGTTAATATCGTCCCTTCAACGGGTTGATTCGTTGCCTCGTATGCGTGGTTGGCAGCGACCTTCATCGCTCTGGCGAATTCTTCCAGCTGCAGGTGATCCCTGTCCTTTGTCGCTTTGCTGATTCCATTCAAGAACTGAGCCAGAATGATGCCGGAATTGCCCCGCGAGCTCAACAAGGCCGCCTGCGCCATCTCCTGAGTTACTGATCCGACCGATTCGCTGGGTTCCGATGATTGAGCGACGGAACGGAGAGTCTGAGCCATGTTCTTTCCCGTATCGCTGTCCGCGACGGGAAATACGTTGATCTCGTCCAGGGATCTGCGCTTTTCAATAACTTTCTCGGCACCTTTGGCAAATGCGTTATAGAACTCCTGACCGTCTATTTTGTTTCTTTCTTCCGCTTTTCTTTTCTCTGTATCTTCAACTGCTTGGTTCATTTTTGACCACTTAAAATAAACTGAAATCTTTTCCAACTAAAAAATTATACGACTTATAGGAAAGCAATTAAATACTACGTTAAAACCTCAAGTGCAAACTGACTCAACACATAATAGTCAAAACCTCTTAAGGTTTCAGCGTATTTTTCCCTTAAATTGTAAATTTATCCGATCTTTCGCCCCCACCGGTCTCTATTCTCTCCCTGAGACGACTCGACAGGTAATCGATCCCCCAGACCATGACAACTATCAGCATTGTCAGAACCACTGCCTTGGGAAAATTCCACTTGTTTATGTAGCTGTAGAGCCTCATCCCTATACCTCCTCCGCCGACAATGCCGATGATCGTTGCCATTCTGACGTTTATGTCCAGCCTGTACAGGGTAAAGGATAGGTACGGGTTGATGATCTGCGGGACAACGCCGTAAATCAGGACGAGTAATTTACTCGCTCCAGTGGACCGGATCGCTTCCATCGGACCTTCGTCGATGCTCTCCACCCTTTCGGAGAAAAGTTTGGTCATGTCGGCTACGGAGTGGATCCAGAGCGCAAGGACGCCGGGGAACGGGCCGGTCCGGACCCAGACGACGAAAATAATCGCCCAGATAATCGGCTGAATGGATCGGATAATACTGGCAAGTCCCCTAACTCCCGTGTAAATGGCCTTTGCGATTGGAGAATTCATCAGGTTTTTTGCGCCGAGAAAGGAGAGCACGATGGCAAACGGGAGGGCGAGTGCCGTGGCCATAAATGCCATGTACAGCGTTTTTATCAGGAGGGTTACACCTTCACTGAAGACGGACCAGTCCGGCTTGGCAAAGGCTGACCACAGTTTTAACGTGCTGGGGAAGTTCTCTACCAGAAGGGTGAGGTCCAAATTAATCCTGTTTAAAGCTACTACGAAAGCGACTGCGAAAAAAACGACGAATATTAGATTGCGCCAGAACGGCCAGGAACTTCTCTCGGGGATTTCCGTTTCTTCGTTCATACTATCTTCTCCCTTGCCTTGCCGCTGATGTAGTCAAGTAGCCAGACCACCGTAGCGATGACTATGGTGACTGCCCCCACCTGGTTCCAGTCCAGCTGGCTCTTGTAGTAAAAGAAAAACCGGCCAATACCTCCACCGCCGACCAGCGCGATTACCGTAGCCATCCGGACGTTGATATCCAGCCTGTAAAGCAGGAAGGCGGTATACTGTGGAATTACCTGTGGTACGGCGCCGTAACGGATCGTCTGCCAGAAAGAAGCCCCCGTGGACTGGACGGCTTCGATCGGGCCCTTTTTGATCGACTCCACCTGTTCGGAAAACAGCTTGGCAAGAGCCGCCATTGAGTGAATTAGCAGGGCAAACGTTCCGGCAGCCGGTCCCCAGCCAACCCAGATTGCAAATACTATGGCCCAGAGCAGGCTTTCTACGGATCTGACCACGTTGAAAAACGCCCTGGTTAAATAGAAGATCCCTTTCCTGAACCAGCTACCGCCCATGATGTTCCTGGCACCGAGAAAGCCGAGAGGGGCCGCCAGTATCCCACCCAGCAGGGTTGCAAGATAGGCCATGAACAGGGTATTTATGAGGCTGCCCAGTATGGTATTGTTGAGTTCAGGATCGGTATTGAGAAGGTGTGTGAAATCGGGGTTTGATAGACCGATCCAGAGATGTGAGGTTTTCGTAGCTCTTCTGGTGATTACCCCGAGTTCCATATCCGTGGTTAGCCAGCCGACCCAGAAGGTAAAGACCACCAGAACGATCGCGGTAACTCCCCAGTTGGTCAGCGCCCAGGTCTTAGTTGGGGGTCTTTCCTCGCCCCGAATCGTTTTGAGGCCGACGCTGATCCCGAACCTTTCGCTGACCAGCGCTCCTCCAAGGGTGCCTAGAACTGTCAAAGCCCAGCCCCAGGGCTCCAGCGTAAGGCTCCCGTACCAGTCAACGTACTGGGTATACCAGTAGCTATCGAGCAGGAAAATGACGGTATAAGCGAGGTAACCCCAGAGCAGCCAGTCCAGAAGCAAGGGTTTTGCTCGATCGAAGAGGTCAGGAAATGTGGACTTTTTCGGCTTCTTCACCGAATACCTCCTTGAACTTCTGGTCGTCGATTCCCTTCGGATGGCCATCGTAGACTATTTCACCGTCTTTTAGTCCGATGGCCCTGGTCCCGTATTTCCTGACAAGGTCGAGGAAGTGCAGGCTCGTAATAACCGTCTTGCCCTGATCGTTTATTTCCGCCAGGTAATCCATGATTGTCCCCGAGGTTGCCGGGTCCAGGCTCGATACTGGCTCGTCCGCCAGGAGCAGTTTCGGATCCTGCATCAACGCCCGGGCTATGCCAACTCTCTGCTGCTGCCCTCCGCTCAGTTCGTCGGCGCGTTTGAAGGCCTGTTCAGGGATTCCGACGGTCTTTAGTTTTTCGTGAGCGGACTGTTTCATCTCCTCAGGAAAGCGGCCCAGCATGCTCCTCCAGAAACCGAGCTCGGCCAGCTGTCCGGTAAGGACGTTTGTGAGCACCAGCGAACGTTCTATCAGGTTAAACCGCTGAAAGACCATTGCTATGTCCTTGCGTATCTTTTTTAATTCGTCGCTGGAAGCTGTTGAGACTTCCTTCCCCTCGAATTTGATGCTGCCCTCCGTCGGTTCGATCAGCCTGTTTATACAGCGGAGCAAAGTGGATTTGCCCGAACCGGATAAGCCAATAACTACTAAAAACTCACCCTGCTCTACTTCGAAGGAAATATCGTCCAGCGCCAGGACATCCGGCGGGTAGGTCTTTGATAAGTTATTAATTTCTAATTGAGCCAAGTTATTTCTCCCCCTCCGTGGGTGAAAAACAAACAGAGAGGGCAGGAAGGCTAATTCCGGCCCTCTCTGTAAATGAATATTCAGTTATTCTTCGTCAGGTACAGGGTAACCGACCAGTTTTCTGTAATCGTCGTAGTAATCGTCCGAGATTCTTTCTACGTCGGTCCATTCGTAGAAATTGGAGTCGCCCCAGAGCTCGGAACCTTCTTCCGACCTGATGTGCTCGACGACGGCTTCGACTAACTTGTCTTCCATTTCCTTGGGAAAGTCATTGACGAACGTCAGCGAGTCGTTGGGCATCGGGCCGAAGGTGGCTACTACTCCAATTTCCTTTATAACTTCCCAGTAGTCGTACATTCCGGTGTCACCGGCAGCGGAACGCGTATCGTAGATTTTCCCCCTGAGCTCCTCCGGGTAGAGTTTATCCAGAGCGTGGTTCCAGATCCAGATCTCCGGATCGTCTCCGTACTCCCAGTCAAAGTAGACTCCGTCGGGAGGGGTGGGCGGAGAACCGTAAGAAGTTGCGAAGTCTCCTCTACCTTCCAATAAAGCGATGAGCGAAGCAGTGTGTCCTCCACTTTCAACCTTGTCTTCGATTTCAACACCGTGGTTGTCGAATACCTTTTTAGGAACTACGTATCCCGACGTGCTTCCAACGTCGTTGTAGATCCAGGTCTTACCTTCCAGTGCTTCCAGGGCTCCTTCAGTCGTCGGGTGATAATCCATCTCGTCCCGTGGAGCGTATACGCTGGTAAAGTAGTACGGATACCCGTACCTAACCGCGGCGAGCCTGGGGTGGACCCCTCCGTCCGTTTCCTGGTAGAGGGTCGTGTATTGATTGGTAGTTGGGGTTGCCATCGTGTCACCGTCTGCCGCTTTTACGGCCTCGATAAGGGCAGCATAATCGGCCGTGACGTGTGGCTCGATGTAAATACCCGTCATTTCGAACAGGTCCTTTGCGATCTCGTTTGCTACGTCCTCTATTACCGTCGCGTTAGTGGAAGGCGGAAAAAGCCACTGCACCGGGTTTTTCTTGGTGCCAAGTTCGGCGCTAACTGCGCCGACGCTAAGCAACCCTACCGCCAGTACCAGAACAAAAGATAGCTTGACTTTACTCAGATGCATTAATAATACCTCCTGAGAAACCCTCGTCGGGTTCAGTTAGAAAATTTGGTTCAGGCAAGTTACTGGAACGCTTGCCTGAGACGAAACCTCCTACTTCTTTTATTTTATACTAAATCTTTTGCCCGCAAGTGGCAACTGCTGAGTGATAACTTTATCGGTTGGAGTTGTTACGAAAACCTTCTTCGAGCTTAATTACAAATAATTAAGGAAAAAATTGTCGGGACGGGTCGGAATCACCTCCACAGGTGCGGATCCTTTACAACTATTCGACCGGACAAACTGTTCCCAGGATTTAATGAGGTCGATTTATTTTGAATACAGCGTTCATAAATTACATAAGAATTATATAGTTAAGGCTTGATTAATCAAGATTTAAGGAAATAAAACCTTCCGGGTAACTCTTTGTGGAGTGTTTGAATCCGTTATTTAATCGGCGTTAAAAGTCGGTTTATCTCATTAATCTTACGAAATAAAAACTAAACTGGATTAAATTTTATTTTGTCCAAATTTTGTAGCTTTTACGGGGCAGAATTATCGGTAAGAGGAGCCCATATTTGAAATAATGGAAGTTATTCTATACTTGATAGATCTATATCTTTCTTGGTAAAATGAAACATCGAGGTGTCAGAATAGTTAGAGCGGTTAAGAAGGGATCGCTTTAACTAGCCTTACTACCAAACAAAGCAAAAATATCTTGTAAGTAACTTGTAAAATACAACATGCCGGTGGGGAAGACCACCTTAATCCAATTATCTCTAAATCAGAGGTGACATTATGTACGGTAAGCGTACTTTTGCGGTAGTTCTACTAGCGACAGTTTTGACTGTTGGTTTCTTGCTTCCGGTTGCGGCGCAGGAGGATAAGGTCAAGGTACTCTATGGTACCTCGTCAATGTCCGAAGCAAAAGCGACCAAAGCAAACGATATAACAGTCCGCAACGACGTAATAGAGTTTTCCGTCGGAGTTGATTCCGGTGGTGCCTATGGAATGCCGCCCGGAGTAATTGTCGATGCCGGTAATCAGAAGACCGGAGACATGGTAGCGACGTTAGGTTTTGTAGCCAATAACTTCGGAGAATGGGTCAACTATACGGACATAGAGGTCGTTACGGATACCGCGGACGAAGTAGTGGTCAGGTCCAGTGGACACTGGCAGGGGCACGAGAACGTAAAAATTAAGACCTGGTACACGCTGAGAGCGGGCGAAAACCACATAAACCTCTATACAACCGTGGAGAACCTCGGGGATACGGCACAGGATATGGTTACCGGTTACGGCGTTTCGATGAGCGGCATGCAGACCTACCTTCCCGGCTACGGCGAAGTTACTTCGGGAATGTACAGCCTGACTAAGGCCGATACACTTCCGCTCAAGTGGGTCGGGGGCTATAACGAAAACAAAGGTACCTACGGCTTTTACTTCGAGGAAATGACCGACTTTACCGCTTCCGATACCTGGGTCGATCCGTTCAAGGTAATTAACCTGAAGCCCGGCGACAAAGTCATCGAAGAAGCGGACTTCTACATCTGGGAAGAAAAGGACGTCTCAAAGCCGCTGGCCACTTACTACGAGCTCAACGATATCTCGACCGGTGACTTCATGACGACCGTAAAGGACTCCGAAGGAAACGTCGTCCCAGATCCCTACGTGAACATCAAGCAGGACGGGGAAAACATCGTTACGGTTCAGGGGAACTCGGAAGGGGTCGTCGAGCTCGAACTGGCGGAAGGTGACTATACTATAGATGGTGGATTGAAGAGTTACTCGGAGAACGATCCAGTCGAGTTCTCGGTAACCGCCGGCGAGATGAACGAACTGACTTACGATGAAGTAAAGGTTCCTGGGACGGTGGATTTCAGCACCAGCCTGGAAGAATCAGGTGCCACCCCGGCTCAGGTGCTCGTAAATAGCGATGGTAAGTTCAGGGAAACCATTTACACCGGATTTGAAGGTGAAGCCTCAATGACCCTGCCTCCCGGAAACTACACCTTTGATCTGGTATACGGGGATAACTACACGTCGAAGGAAATCAACAAGGAAGTTACGGTTGATCCGGGAGAAACCGAGACGGTAAGTGCCACGTTCGAGAAAATCTATCATCCAAACCAGCAAGGCTACTACGGTTCGGACCTGCACCACCATTCCAACATCCTGGATGGTACGACGCCTCCCTCCGATCTGGTCAAATCGTTCCTGGCTTCCGACCTTGACCTGACGATAGTTACCGATCACAACAAGGTGGCAAACCACGAGAAAATAGCCAGTCTTTCGGAAGAGCACGGTGTACCGTTCATTCCGAGCGTGGAGGTCACGACACAGTCCTGGGGTCACTTTAACGCCTACCCGCTGGACATGGGCAAAACCCCGGCTTACACGGGTACACCGGACGAGTTCTTCCAGGACGCAAGAGATAAAGGTGCTACCTTTATTCAGGTCAACCACCCGAATACCAACGGTAGTTACTTCGACAGGACAGTTACCCTCAAGGATGACGGTCTGGAATTAAGTGAAGGTTACGTTGGCAGTTACGACGGAATTGAGCTCAATGGCGCCTGGGGTGAGGACGATAAGAAGACGCTGCAGGAAGCCTACGAGTTCTGGAACAAGGGCGAGAAGTACACTGTAGTGGCCAACTCGGATACCCACAACGTCTGGCAGGAATGGGGCGGTTCCGGTGCTCAGAGGACCTACGCCTACGTCGAGGGAGACCTTACCGTCGACAAGTACGTAAAGGCCCTGAACGAACAGAAGGCCTTCTGGACGTACGGCCCGCTTGTTTACATGGAAGCCAACGGCAAGGTGCCCGGTTCGAGCTTGAGTGAGGACACGGTAAAGATTCGGGCGACTCTGAAAAGTACCGACGGCCTGAAGCAGGCGACGCTGATCAAGAACGGTAAGGCCGTTAAGACCTTCGATCTCGCCGGGAACTTTTACGTCATTGGGTACGGAACACAGGTCGAAGGCGACGGCTGGTTCGCGCTGAAGGTTACAGAAAAGGACGGAGATCTGGCCGGTACGAACCCGGTATGGTACTAAGCTGAAAGGTCGAATTTGTTATTGAACTAGGACATGAGCGGCGAGGGTTTTTGCTCTCGCCGCTTATTTTTTTACTCAAGGCTTTCAACATTATAAAACTGCTTTACGGTTTTTGAGCCTGAAAGCTTCGACCAGGCAAATCTTAAGCCTGAAGAAACGATTTATAATAATCGATAGCCGGGGGTTTCTACCCCCGGTGTGTATCAGGGTTGAAGTGTTTGGTTATTTGCTTCGGTAGTAATTACGTTAAACATACCAAAGGATATATCTATACACTTCAACCACCCACAACAGCGGCCCTGGAAAGGGCCGCCTATCGAATTGAGGGGAAGAAAGAATTGAGTTTATACGCTATTGACTTTTTGACAAGGTTCGATCGCTTACTTTTTCCAAACTCAATCGCCTGAACCCATTGCCCGGAGAAGGAATGACCAATAAGGCATTACCTCGCTAACCGTTAATTTCCGTTTGAAGTCCATTTACGGTAAAAAGGGATTAATGCTAAAGGATTGGGTGCCGTTGAATCTCCGGATCAGTTCACCCTTTCAATTTCCTGGTAATCCGAAGTTATAAGTAAATCGGCCCGGCTTTTGTGGGAAGAGATGATTTCGTGTTCCCTCTCCAGGACGTCCT
This sequence comes from uncultured Thermotogae bacterium, assembly GCA_964645955.1. Lineage (GTDB taxonomy): Bacteria > Bipolaricaulota > Bipolaricaulia > M55B111 > M55B111 > JAGXLP01. Next base: position 594 of record CAZYCI010000042.1, on the reverse strand, counting down.
CGACGAAGGGTTCCAGCTTGTCTCGCCCCCTTTTCTTTCTATCCTCGTAGGTCTGCTCGTAGTTCCTGTCGATGAAAATCCGGAAGTCGGCGAACTCCAGCGAGGTCGTGTAGGTACCTTCAGCAATCAAAAACTCGTATTCTCCAACTTCCTTGATTTCGGTGGTGATTTCATCCGCGTCGTAATCCACCAGGGGCTTATAGATTGAATCGGCGCCGTTCTTGAAGGAACGTAGGTTGGCGTCCAAGAAGTCGAGCTTTACTTCGTAAGTTCCTACCTGGTCGATGTTCTTTTTTCGCATTTCGTGGTTGGTCTTTGGCGGGAAAACGAAATAGTCGTCCTGCTGCAGTATACCCGTAGATGTTCCGTTTTCCTCGTTTAACCGGGCAATTTCGGCTGCCAGTTCTGATTTTCCGGAGCCGGATTCTCCGGCAATGGTTACCACGAACTTTTCATTGCCTCCGCACCTATCCTTTAAAACGGGAACTATCTCCCGGGCCCTTTCGGTATGAACCTCTTCTATTACCAGTTCGTCACCCAGCACTATTCATCAACTCCTGTTGAGAGATGTAATTATCTTATTTTACGTGAAGT
>CAZYCI010000041.1:0-11317 GCA_964645955.1 uncultured Thermotogae bacterium | reverse complement strand
TTGGACATCATCCACTCCTTCAACCTGGGTGAACTTTTTCGTCAATTCGTTAATCCGAGAGAGTTCTTCTACGCTAAAAATATCCTCGCTCCGGTAAGCGACTATTATCGTGTCCGTCCCTCCGAAGGTTTCCGTAACCTCGTCGTAGAGCTCTTTCGCCGGATGGGACGAGGGCAACATATCGTCGACTGAATTGTCTATCTCCAGCGAAGGAATCCAGAACCCGAAAAATAGCGTTACTATCAGAACCAGAGCGATCGTTGTTTTTGGGAAACTCGTTATTATTCCCGATAAGCTTTCAAGCCACTTAGTTAATTTCTGGCTTATGTCCATTTCTGCTCCTTTTTTATCTTTTGTTAGTTAATATTTACTTACTTGTTCTCAAAAAAAATTAAGATGTAACGGCTCCTTCGAATACTTCCCAGTGTTTCTGACTGTCGCGGGTTAAGGAATAACTTCGGCCGGACAAGGACCATAAAAGAACTTTGGACTGAATTAGACCGATGAACATTAACGCTAGCCCGTCGGTGTCCATGCCAGGTTTTATTGCTCCTTGTTGCTGACCTTCCTCAATCATTTCTGCGATAAAACCCTTTCTTTCTTCCACTATATCTCGGAGAAGCTTTCGAAGTTTGGGGTCGTCAAAATGAATATCGTCCGAAAAGAGCAACCTGGCGTTTCCCGGGTGGTCTCCGATGTACTCCAGGTGGTGAAAAAACACACGTTTGAGCTTCTCCTTGGCCGATTTTTCCTCCGGTATCTCCGATAATTCGGACCTCATTCGCTTTCCAACGAACTTTATGCTCGAACCAATTATATCGAACTTTCCATCAAAATGACGATAGAGTGCAGCTTCCGAGATTCCGACCTGCTCGGCAATACGAGCCGTCGTCAAGTTCTGGGTTCCGCTCTCCGCCAGCAGTTCGAGAGTTGCTTCGATTATTTCTCTCTGCCGTGTTTCGGTGTCCTTTCTGCTCATAAGATATTATCTCCTTCGAGTTAAGTTAGTATATGTTAACTAACTTAGAAGAATGTTAACCAGTACGCCCCGTTTTGTCAACCTCTCCAGCCAGCAATTTTTAGCAAACCCTTCACCGGGGGCAAGTACTCGGTCTGAATGGATTTCCGACGAGATCAGGGAGATCATGAACCAAAGGTGGGCGGACGAAAGTGCTTTTCTTTTCCCTGCAGTAGACTTATGATGTAATTGTCTTTTAAACTTTTCGTCGGGCAAGAAAAATATTTTGGGTTGTCACGATCAACTTTCGCTCCGATATACGGACCAAGTTCGGATAAGAGGTGGTATCTTGAAACCTGCTGAAACCATGACGGATGAGGAATTTGATCTGATCGTAATTGGTGGTGGAATTACGGGTGCGGGGGTGGCCCGGGACGCCGCAATTCGTGGAATGGACGTTGCCCTGCTGGAAAAGGACGATTTTGCCCAAGGAACGAGCAGCAGGTCGACGAAGCTCGTGCACGGCGGGTTGAGATACCTGGAGAACTACGACTTCGGCCTGGTTCGGGAGGCTCTAAGAGAACGAAAAATTCTGCTGGAAATTGCTTCCCACCTGGTTTATCCTTCCAAATTCTTCTTCCCCGTTTACGAGGAATCTCGGGTCTTTCCGCTGCAGCTACGTGCGGGGCTTTTCCTCTACGATCTGCTTGCCGGAAACAAAGGTATCGGAGGGCATGACTTCATTAGCCCGGAGGAGACAAGAGCCGAGTTCCCCGGGTTGAAGAAAGAGGGATTAAAGGCAACGGGAGTCTACTACGACTGTCAGATGGACGATGCCCGACTGGTAATAAGTAACGTCCTGGATGCTAGAGCGCGAGGTGCGAGCGTGACGAATTACGCGGAAGTTACCGGAGTGAATCGGGCGAGTGCCGGTGACGGGTGGAAACTGCGGGTTCGGGATAAGCTCAACGACGAGGAATTTACTGTAAAGACGGATCGGATAGTAAATGCAACCGGCCCCTGGTCCGACGACCTCGCAGGGGAGTGGAGGAATGAAAGCGACCGATTCCTCAGGCCAACTAAGGGAGCCCATATAGTACTGCCGCCGCTGGACACTGATATCTCCGGTTTCTTCCCGTCGATCCACGATGATCGACTTTTCTTCGTCATTCCCTGGGAGAACCGAACGCTCGTCGGGACGACCGATACCGACTTTTCCGGTTCCCCGGACGAACTTTCGGTCGACGAGAGAGACAGGGAGTACCTCCTCTCCAACGTAAATCATTATTTGGAAGGAATTGAGTTTACGGAGGCCGACGTATCTTCGGAGTTCGCCGGGCTCCGGCCGCTTTACTCGACCAGCAGAGGCGAAGTCGGGGAATCCGAAGTCTCCCGCGACCACGAAATCCTGGTGGAGCAGGACTCGATATATACGATAATCGGTGGCAAATACACTACCTACCGGGCAATGGCGGAAGAGACGCTGGACCTGATGGGAGTAGAGAAGAAGAGGTCGACGGCCGAGGTGAAACTACCCGGAGCCTGGAGCGACGGAGATAGGGAGTACATGAAGGCCGAACTTCTCGGGAAATACTCCCTATCGGAAACCCAGGTCGAAGAGCTTATCGACAGGTACGGATCGCGGACAGGCTCAATCCTGGAGGAGGCAAGCAAATTTCCGAACTACGACGAGCCGGTGGGCCAAGCGGAGACGCCGATAAAGGCGCAGGTGTATCAAGCGGTAAGAAACGAACTGGCCCGGAAACCCGAAGACGTAGTCAGGCGAAGAACCAACCTCTTCACCCGGAAAGAGCCCAACCTGGAAGCCGTGGAGGAAGTAATGGAAAGGGTAAGCGACGGGACTATAGAGGTGGAAAGAGGTTAATTAAGGGTATTTTATGAAATTCCCGGACCCCCGGACCAGAGGAACCTGGTCCGGGAATCGTAATTCGTTTAGAGTTCTTCCAGGATGGCCTCCACGTCGTCCTCGACGGATCCGATCGGTTTGAGGTCGAATTTATCGACCAATACGTCCAGGACGTCCTCCGAGACAAAGGCTGGAAGTGTCGGTCCGAGCCGGATCCCTTCTATTCCCTGACTTAATAGCGCCAGAAGAACGGTGACCGCCTTCTGTTCGTACCAGGCGATGTCGTACGATATCGGTAGATCGTTGATGTCGTCCACACCTGTAGCTTCAGCGAGTTCCTTGGCGATTTTGATCAACGAGTAGGAGTCGTTGCACTGGCCGGCATCGAGGATCCGCGGTATTCCGTTTATCGTGCCAAGGTCCAGCTTGTTGTAGCGGAACTTCGCACAACCGGCAGTCAGAATGATCGTATCTTCGGGTAGTTCCCGCGCAACTTCCTTGTAATAATCCCTGGAGGCGTGCCTGCCGTCGCAGCCGCCCATGACTACAAAACCCCGAATGTCGCCGGACTGGATTCCCTCGATTATATCGTCTGCCCTATCAAGAACTGCATCGTGAGCAAAACCGCCGGGAATGGTGCCGCTCTCGAGTTCAACTGGTGGTTCCGTATCCTTTGCGTGATCGATTACCTCCCAGAAATCCTTCTGTCCGCCGTTCTTTCCCCCATCAATGTGCGTCAGTCCGGGAAAGCTTACTACTCCGGTCGTATATACCCTGTCCGAGTAAGAATCCTCGGGGGGGACGAGACAGTTGGTCGTCATCAGTATCGGGCCGTTGAACTTCTCGAATTCCTCGTCCTGTTTCCACCAGGAGTTACCGTAGTTTCCGACGAAGTGGTCGTATTCCTTGAAGGCCGGATAGGCGTTTGCCGGCAGCATTTCTCCGTGAGTATAGACGTCTACGCCCTCTCCCTCCGTCTGTTCGAGCAGTTCCTCCATATCCTTCAGGTCGTGGCCGCTAATTAAAATACCCGGGTTGTCTCTGACGCCGATGTTTACCTCCGTCGGCTCCGGATCACCGTAAGCACCGGTATTGGCCTTATCCAGAGTTTCCATGGTCTCGACGGCTATATTTCCGGCCTCAACTACCATATCCAATAACTCATCGACCCCGAGGCTTTCGTCCAGCGTCGCGGCGAGTCCCTTCTGGATGAAGTCGAATATCTCTTCCTCTTTTTCGTCGAGAACGTAGGCGTGATCGGCGTAAGCCGCTATCCCTTTGATACCGTAAGTGAGGAGTTCTCTCAGGGATCGAACCTCCTCGTCTTCGGTAGTCCGAACCCCGACTTCCCGGGACTTCTCGTACAGGTCGTCCACTCTATGGGACCTCCAGGTTGCCGCTTCCGGAAGCTCCTCCTCATTCAGTGGGCCGGCTTCGGATTCGTACCTATCACGGATATTCTGCCTGACTTCGAATGATTTTTGAATTCTCTCCTCGAACCACTCGTCGTCGAAGTTGGCGTTGGTAATCGTAGAGAACAGGTTTTCGATCACGAAAAGGCCGGTTTCCTCGTCCTGAACTCCTTGCTCTTTTGCTTTCTCGTTATAATAAGAGATACCCTTAGATACCCAGATCAAAAGATCCTGCAGGTTGGCCGTCTCGGGCTCCTTGCCGCAGACGCCCTTTACCGTGCAGCCCTCGTTACCTGCTGCTTCCTGACACTGATAACAAAACATGCTCATTGATAATTTCTCCTCCCGTGTTTTAAAGTTGTGTATTTTTCTAATTGAGCAAGTTGATTTCTGTTTCCTTGTGAACCCACTCGCTGTTGCTCTCTTCCTCGCTCATGTCCTCTCCGGTCAACTTACAGTGATGGGGCCGCTCTTCGGTTTCCCCTCCGTTACGATCGAAAAACCGACAGTACTGGCAGGTCAGCGCCGTACTCAGGTGACCCTGGCTCTGCATCCCGCCGGCGATTTCTAACAAATCCTGGCTAAACTCCCTCCGCCGTTCTTCCGGCAAACCCTGGACTGAGTCCTGCAAAACCTGGCTAATTTCGTTTATACTCTCGGCAATTGATTCCCCTTTTTCCGTCAATTCGAGCTTCACCTTTCTTCTATCCTTTTCGCTTCTTTCCCTTTGCACTAACCCTTTTTCTACAAGCGACCCAACTACCCTGGAGGCCGTCGGCTGCGCAATCTGTAACCTGCTGGTAATCGAAGTGACGTTTTTGTTGCGAGGGTGCGCCCCCGAAAGGAAAATCACCGTCTGGATCTGTGTCGAGGAAACTTCGTGCTCTTTTGCCTTTTCCCGGATTAGCTTATTGATCCCCTGTGAGATCCTGTACAACAAAAGGGATATCTTTGCTGGTTCATCCGATAATTCCTCTTTATCCGTAAAGATTTTTACCACCTTAAATAGGATTACTATTAAATAGCATTGACATGTATCTAAATTTAGCGTATAACCTATACGAGTTCAAGACGTTTTGTAATTAAATTCACGATAACCTGGGAATTAGCTCGTCCGACCTTCAAATGGGTTCGGGAAGTTTCCACTTTCGTATTATCATAATAGCTGCGGGTTAACTGAAGTTTGACTGATCGGCCGGTAATTCTGTATGTATTTAGAGGTTGAATCCTGGCTAATATTACATGATCCCAGCCAGATGTTTTGAAAAAACCAGCAGGAGGTAAAATACATGAGCGAAGAAGATGAGGAAAGGAAGGAAAGAATCAAGGAACTGTTGCGAGAAATTCACGAGAGGGGCGAGATCGGCGAATTGAAGGAAGAATTTAAGGACCTGCTTAGGGAGATCTCTCCCATGGAAATACCAATGGTGGAGCAGGAGATGATGGAAGAGGGCGTAAGTGCCGAAGAGATATCTAAGATGTGCGACATCCACGTGGAACTCTTCCGCGAGTCCGTGGAGGACAAATTTGACCTGGGAGGACTGGACCAGGGTCACCCACTCAGAAACTTTTACCTGGAAAACGAGGAAATAACCAAGGACGCCGAGAAGCTGGGAATTCGGGTAAGAGAACTAAAGCAGGGAGGCTTCGACGGGGAGAAGGTCGGCGAGCTGGCTCAGCTCGCCGGGAAGCTCAATAAGGTGGGCCGAACTCATTACACTCGGGAAGAGATGCTTCTGTTCCCCTACATAGAGAGACGAGGAATAACTTCCGTACCCGAGGTCCTCTGGCGAAGACACGATAGCAACAGGGAAAAGATAAAGGATCTATTGCAACTGATGGATAAGGATTCCTGGGAGGGCAAGCCGCCGATAGAGGAAATTACCGAGACCGCGGAAGAAGTCTCGCAGCTGGTAATAGATATGGTTTTCCGGGAAAACAACATTCTTTACCCGACGACCAAAGAATTGCTATCAGAAGGGGAATGGCTGGCCATTTATAACCAGAGCGAAGGGATCGGCCACTACGAGATAGATCGTGAGGAGTGGGATCCGGACGCCGAACCGAAACAGCCATACGAAATAACCGGGGGAATTGAAAAGGAACAACTGGAAAGGTTCCCGGACAAAATTAAGGGCATGGTAGATCTGGACTCGCTTCAGGCCGACGAATACGATCCGGCAAGGGAAGGAGATCAGGGTCTGGACTTCGGCTTTCTTAATACTGCCGAACTGGACGAGATATTTCGAATTCTGCCGATCGACGTGACCTTTATCGACAGTGACGACAGGGTGCGGTACTTCTCGGGCGGGGAGAGGATATTTCCGCGGACCAAGACCGTGCTTGGCCGACCGGTTCAGAACTGTCACCCCCCGGACAGCGTCGAGGTAGTCAACGGCATTCTGGAGGAGTTCAAAGCCGGGAACCGGGAAGAGGCCGAGTTCTGGCTCCAGCTGGGCCCAAAGTTCGTCCACATCAGGTACTTTCCCGTCAGAAACGACGAGGGGGAGTACCTGGGAACCGTTGAAGTAACGCAGGACATCAAGGAGATAAGGGAGCTTGAAGGAGAAAGACAATTGCTGGACTGGGATTAGTGCAGGCTCTCAGTTAACAGGATTTAAATTCGCTACAAGGCTAGAGGGCTATAAGAGGAGGGCACTGTTATGAATATTCCGCGCGAGATACGAGAGATATCGTCCGGCGTTTACTGGGTCGGGGTCCGGGACTGGGAGAGAAAGTTCTTCGACAAACTGGTACCCCTGCCGGAAGGGACCACGTACAATGCCTATTTAATTAAGGGTGAGGAGAAGACGGCCTTAGTGGATACCGTTAATCCCGGGTTCGAAGAGGACCTGGAAGCGAAAGTGGGTCAGGTCATGGACCCCCGGGACCTGGATTATCTAATCATGAACCACGCCGAGCCGGATCACGCGAACGGCTTGAGTCACATGCTGGAGCTGGCCGAGGACGCGGAGATCCTGGCTACGAAAAAGGGAAGGGACATGGCCCTCTCCCTTTACGATTTGCCGGAGGAGAAAATTCGAGTCGTCGAGGGCGGTGAAACGCTGAGCCTGGGAGACAAGACGCTGGAATTCATAGACGCACCCTGGCTCCACTGGCCCGAGACCATGTTCACTTACTTCAGGGAAGAAGGGGTTCTCTTTCCCTCCGATTTCTTCGGAGCGCACGTAGCGACGCCCAAGCTCTATGCCGACGAGTTCGGCGAGGACTACCTGAAATTCGCAAAGGACTATTTCGGTGAAATAATGATGCCGTTCAGGCCGAGGGCGGGCAAAGCACTGGATAAGCTGGAGGACTACGAGATCAATACCATTGCCCCGAGTCACGGAGTAATTCACCGGAACCCCCAAGAGATAATTTCGGCTCACCGGTCCTGGACGAACGGCGAAGTAAAGGAGAAAGTACTGATTCCCTATATCTCCATGTGGGGCAGTACCGCCGAAATGGTCAAGGTCCTGCGGGAGACGATTGCCGCGGCCGGAGTCGACGCGGTTCCGTTCGACGTATCCTCGCAAAACCTCAATACGCTGGCCGGGGAACTGGTGGACAGCGCCGGAATAGTCTTCGGAACGCCAACCGTATTGGCTGGGCCTCATCCCCAGATCATCTACATCGCCACACTTGCCAAAAAGCTGAACCCGCCGACGAAGTACTTCGGCGTCGTCGAATCCCACGGCTGGGCAGGCGGTGCCGTCAGGGAGCTCGCGAATCTAGTTGAAGGTACGTCCGGAGAGCTCTTGGACCCAATAGAGATCAAGGGTTCACCGGAAGAAGAAGATCTCCAAAGGGTCGTTGAGCTTGGAGAAGAAATCGTGGAGAAAATAATAACCCAAATTTAGCGGTTTTTTTCAGATCTGTTGAAAGTTTAAGGTTGCTTATGATACTTATTTTACAAGCAACTCTTGGTCCAGCACCCAGATGAGAAATGCAACTTGGAAATATAATCTATCTGTAAACGGGCTAGACTGCCTTAACAGAGGAAAGTAAAAGCTTTGGGCCAGGTTTCGGAGCTCATCTGGGTGCTGGTTGAAAGCTATGGGAGAGCAACTTTTGATTTACCATTTTAGCTATCACCAAATTGGTAATGATAAATAAGTTTCTCAAATAGTAGTAAAATTTCCTTGCAAACCTAGTTAGGGGTTGGGTCTTAAAGGAGAAAATCGTACGATTTAAGAATAAACTAGATATAAAGCCCAATAACGGATACAGGGAACTTGAATGCAAATTAGATAAAAAAGTGATAATTTAGAAGTTTTCAGTCACAGCATTCACTGGAACCGTCGGAACAGCAGCACGAATCGGTATCTAAAGTGTTGCTTGCGGCAGTAAGGCCCGCTTTCACTATGAGATCCGAAGGAACCACTTCGTATTCCTTACCGTTTATCGTAACGGTCCTGCAATCCTCATCACCGCAAACATCACAGCACTCGCTTTCCCCTACGTCACCATCGAGCCAGTCCTCTAACGGTTTATCGTTTATGAGAATCAGGTTCGATTCCAGAGGGTTCTCCTTGAATTCCCCCTTTGTCAGCTCCTCCTTTTTCAGGTCCACGCCAACCCCCAGAACCGATAGAGATTCCTCTAGCTTCTCTACGGCGTCCTCAAGTTCCTCCTCGGTAGAGCTACACCTATCACAGGTCTCATTGTCCTCTACTAACCTCTGCCACTTTATCGATAATGCCATATTTTCCTCCGGAATTTAATCTTTTTAGCGCTTATAATATCAAGGATTTCTTTTGTTTGAGCTTTCCAGGTAATTCTATTAACAAATAACGCTGTTCACAATAAAAAGTTGGCTACCCTTAACCCCAAGCATTCTTTGCTTGAAAAAACTATCTTCTTAAATATTGCGCAATCTCCAGTCAATACCGGGATGGTTTTGCAGGTTATGGTTAAATTCCACGTTCTCAAAAAGAAGTTCTGGCTCATATTGTCCTTCTTCAAATAACCGCTCCATAAATTCTACCTCAGTATCTCGGAAGGTAAGAAAATCTTCTACTAGTGGTTTAACTTTGCCCATCATCTCAGCCAATTCAACATTTTCCCCTTTCCGTAACATGGGCAGTAATGACTGCCTCAGTCCCCTTCCAGTTATTTGATCCAGATTGGTTGAATCTACTTCCCTGGGATCTCCATTGAGACAGAGCGAGAATTGAAAACACTTGCGCATTGCTTCCCGGTTAAATGAGAGACCGCTAACCAACAATTGATAGGTGTCATAAAGGTCTTTGGCTGTGCCCCTGTAAACCAACGCGGTCATCTTCCTGCCGAAAAGCTCCTCTAATTGGAGAGTCAATACTTGAAAGTCTTCGAAATCAAAGGGGTGCTTAAACCTCTCCTGGATTGAATCCAAAATTGTGGCCCGCTTCAAGTAGTTGATCTCAAGTTCTATCCTGTCCCTGTTTTCAGCAGAGTTCTGATAGAACAGATTGTACTTTTGCAGCGCATAGGAGGTCCTTTCTTCGGGCTGGTAATTTAAAGTTCCAAACAACCGACCCAGAACATCATTGATCTCTTCTCGATCCCCCTCCATTTGTTCCTTGTCAACCGAACCTATGTAATCCAGATCTATATCCACTGAAAGCCGAGGGAGATCCAAATAAAGAAAATTGATTGCGGTGCCCCCCTTCAGGCTGAGGTCGTTGCCAAATTCAATCCGACTTGCTTCTCTCAATAACTCCGTCAAGCGGTAAACTTTTTCCAAAACATCTATCTGAAAACCTGTTGATTCAGACAGGTCTTCAAACATCTGGCGGTCCAACCTAGCCATTTACAACAACTCCTCAAGATTATCAGGGACCATCAAGTTCCATTTTTTGACATAGGAGGATTGACGATCCCGGTCCAGGTAGTAAGTTTTGTTGCTTACCTTGTTAAGTATTTTCGAAATCACCTTGTCCGGGACCCTCACATCGATCTTTTCCAAGACAAAACCTGTTTTCTGGTAGAGGCTGTGTTCCTCAAACCTCGTAAGGTAGTCCAATAATTGGTCCCAATCAAAGGTTGGAAAGTTCTGTAAACTTTTGACCAGCTCTTCTAGTCCTCCAGAGTACTTGATTTTGCGAACACAGTCCAACAGAGTTTTTTCTCGATCACTTACTGTAAGCTTGACTCCTCCCCGGTTGATCTCTTTCAAGCCAAAATAATACTGAGTCGTTACGAACTTGTAATTGATCGATTTGTATTTTAAAGCGGAAGAAGGCTGTTTAGTTATTAACCAGACCGTGTTGTAAGTGGATTGAGCCACTCCGTTTAGCTCCAGGGCGGAGTGATAAGAGACGTAGTAGTCTTCTTTCAACTTGCCTGCCACTAGGAATTTATCCGGTTTGTAGTCCGCCCCAACCAAGTTAGGAGGGACCACAGCGTAAACTCCGCGCTTTACCTTATCCAAATAGCCTTTTTGCCGGAGATTGGTTATGTAGTCCGCAGAGCGGTGACCTCCCCCTAAAATTTCCTTGACGTCATCAGTATCGATAACTCGCTTGGAATACAGATTGGAGTAAACCTGTTGTTCGGTTTGAGACAACGCTTCCAACTTGTTTACCTCTTTTTCATTCATAATAGACACATCTGTCTACTTACATAGTAATATAAGTAAAAGGATTTATAAACCTTACGCTTTTTTCAGGAATTATTGTTGGAGTCATTTCAACAATAATTTACACCAGCAAATACCTTTCTTCCACCATCCAGTTGAAGAACGCTCTTAAGTGACGGAAGTGAATAGCAACAGTGGTATCTTTCAAATCGTCGTCCATAAGCGAAGCCAAATATTTTCTTAAATCCTGAGTATTAATTTCTGTTACCAGTTTGTCTTCTGGAATAAATTTTGTTAAGCGGTTAAAAACGTACTCGTAGGTTTTAAGAGTTTTCTCAGCCTGGCCTTCAACCTTTGCCATTAATTGAAAATCTTCTATCGCTTCGGACAGGGAAACTTCCTCAATAATTTCGTCTGGTTTTTCTTCTGAATTTTTTGAAGAAATGAAAGAACGATTAGAATTTTTGGCGTTATAGGTGTGCGCCTGATCATGCCGTTTCATCTCAAAAAATGGAAGCAGA
>CAZYCI010000040.1:4023-11323 GCA_964645955.1 uncultured Thermotogae bacterium | reverse complement strand
GAAATCAAAAACTATCTTTCCAGTTAGTTAGGGGGCAGCATGGCGGGTACAGGTACGCTTTTGAATATCGTCACGGTACTTCTTGGTGGAACAGCTGGGCTTCTCCTTGGGGAACGCCTCTCGGAAAACCTGCAGGATATCGTGATGAGAGGGCTGGGCCTGGTGACGCTGGTCATAGGTTTTCGGATGGCCCTGGATACTCAAAGCATCTTTATCCCCATGACCAGCGTCGCCATAGGTGGCCTGCTGGGCGAGTGGGGAAAAATTAAAACTCGTCTGGACAACCTGGGCGACGGTATGAAGCGAACCTTTTCGAAGTTATCCCCTTTCAACTCGGAAATGGGAAACTTCACGAAAGGTTTCGTGACGGCCAGCCTCGTATTTGCCGTCGGACCGATGACCTTCCTTGGCGCAATCCAGGACGGATTAACCGGAGACTTCAAACTACTTGCCATAAAATCCGGGCTGGACGGGTTTGCGGCGATGATCTTTGCCTCTACGCTCGGTATCGGAGTACTGTTTTCCGTACTTACTCTAACGGTTTACCAGGGCGGAATTACAGTTCTGGCACTGCTGGCCCGGGGCAGCATAGGCGCGGAAGCGGTGGCGGAGTCGGCGGCAGTCGGTGAGTTATCCGCTACAGGTGGAATCTTAATCATTGGGATCGGTCTGGCGCTGCTGGAAATTAAGGACGTCAAGGTGAGCAACTTTCTCCCTGCCATCTTCATTGCCCCGCTATCAGTTCTGTTGCTTTCCCTTATCGGTATTTCCTTATAAACTCATCCTCAGTTATGAGGAACCCCCGTGGGCCTTACCTACAAGTTCTCCCAGCTTGACCCCTTTCGCGTCAAGGTATTTTTCCAGGTAAGCATTAATTTCTTCGAATAGGTCCAGATCTCTATTCGCTATGGCCGTACCAACCTGGACCGCAGATGCCCCGGCAAGAACGAGTTCAATAGCGTCCTCGCCGGTTTCGATTCCGCCGACGCCAATTATCGGCAGGGAAACTGCTTCATAGAGGTCGTAAACCGATTTTACCGCCACCGGATGAATTGCGCTACCGGATAACCCGCCGGACCCGTTACCGAGAACTGGTCTTTCCGTTTTAACGTCTATTGCCATCCCCGGCAGAGTATTGATTGCGACCAGACCGTCGGCACCGCCGGATTCGGCCGCTCGACCGATTTCCCTTATATCGGTCACGTTGGGTGTAAGTTTTGCGAAAACCGGCAAGTCCAGTTCTGCCTGAACTTTCTTCACGACTTTTTCCACCAGCTCGGGGTCGGAACCAACTGCGGCCCCCAGTTTTTCCGCGTGAGGACAGGATAAGTTCAGTTCTATCGCATCGACCTCCGGGGCAATCTTACCGGCAACTTCCGCAAACTCTTCCGGTCCTTCCCCATAGACGCTGGCAAAAACGGTCGTTTTGACCTCTTCTCGACCCATTTCTTCCCTGAATTCCTCAACACCCGGGTTCGGTAGCCCCATTGCATTGAGGTAGCCACAGGAAACCTTGACTACGTTCGGGGAACTGTGCCCCTCCCGGGCCTCGAGACCGAGGCTCTTCGTCACGGCACCGCCAGCACCCGCTTCGGCCACCCGGTTCAAACCGCCGGGCGTAGTACCCATCACGCCGCTAGCCAGGATCAGCGGATTCGAGAGGTGAAGGTCGGCAAAATCTACTGCCAGGCTCACGTCTTTAGACATTTGAACTTCCTCTGAGAAACTTGCCAGTTTCGGACTCATTGATTCTGCCTTCCCGGTAGATCGGAGTCCCGTTAACGTAGGTAGCCAGTGGTCGGAAGGAAACTTCGTATCCCTCGAATGGAGTCACGCTGGCTTTGGAGTAAAAATCCTCCCCGCTAATTTTTTGCGAAACCCCTGATTCAACGACCGTTAAATCAGCCCAGTAACCTTCTTCGATTCTTCCCCGATCGGAGAAGCCAAATACCTGCGCCGGTCTCGAAGTCAGGGCTTCGATGGGCAGAGAGAGGGGGAGATTATTATCCCTGGCGTAAGTTAAACTCAAGGGCAGAATCGTTTCTACGCCGGGAATGCCCGGACTCGCTGACTCCGGATCGCTCGTCAACTTCTCTGAGGCTCGGTGGGGAGCGTGATCGCTCGCTATCATTCGGATTTTACCTGAATTGAAAATCTCTTGTAACCTGCTCACTGCGTCGGAAGTTCTGATCGGTGGATTCGTCACGGCCGAGAAGTCTTCCAGTTCCAGGTCAGAGCGTGAAAGCAGCAGGTGGTGAGGCGTGATTTCAATCGTAGCTTCGTCATCGAGCCGTAATACGGCCTCCGGGAGGGTCACGTGAACCATGTGAAGCCGTCTCGGCGGATTGACCAGTAGTTTGTCGACGGCGGAAAGCTCCGCTTCCGCCGGCCTGGATTCGAGATATTCTTCCGGTGTTTTTGGCGGACTCTCCGGATGAAGGGCCTCCGGGTCCTCCGCGTGCACGGCGAGCAGGGCGCCGTGTTCGTCCAGCCTCTCGGACAGCTCCTCCAGGTTCACTTCCTCTTCGGCCATGTAGTACTTAAAACCAACGGCTCCCGCCTTCAGAATCCGCCTTACCTCGGTTAGATCCCTGGGAATTCCGGAATAGAGGGCAAAGTTCACCAGCGACTTGCCCTCCACGGTCCTCTTTTTCTCCTTGAAAAGTTTTGCGGTCTTGATCGGGGGCTCGTTGTTCGGCATGTCGACTACAGTAGTTACTCCTCCGCGTGCAGCCGCCCTTGAGCCGGATCGAAAATCCTCCTTTTCCGTACCTCCCGGTTCCCGGAAGTGTACATGTCCATCTATGACTCCGGGGATCACCATGTTATTTCCAAAATTTTCCTCTTTCTTTCCCGGAGGTAGATCCAGCCCCACTCCAGCGACCCGACCGTCCTTGACGCCGATCTCGAGTTCCTTAAACTCTCCTTTCCGATAGACCCGGTTGCTCTTGATTTTTAACTCGTAAGTCACAGCGATTCCCTCTTCCCGGAAAACGACCTCTCCCACTTGCCAAATTCATCGAGCTCGCTCAATTTCTGTAGATCAGCTACCGGTCCGTCCTGACAGACCCTGAAACCGTCAATCAGGCAGGAACCACATATCCCGACACCGCATTTCATAACCCTTTCGAGGCTGGCTTCCATGGCAATTCCTCTTTTTTGACATATACTATAGAGCCCTTGAATCATTTTTTCCGGACCTGCAGTATATACTCTGTCGATTTTTTCGCTATCCAGTACTTTCAGCACGGGTTCGATTACGTCACCCCTATGCCCCCTGCTTCCGTCCTCCGTGGCGACGTAAATCGGATTCAGTTCGTCGAAGAAAAGCAGTTCTTCCTCCGAAGCTGCCCCCGCAACCACGTAGAGCTCGGCTTCACCCGAAACGCTCCTGTACAGGTGCCTCAGGGGAGCTATCCCGTATCCCCCCGCCACCAGGAGGCAACTACCGGACGGCTCGGAAAAACCGTTTCCAAATGGTCCTCTCAGACCAATTGGGTCACCGGGCCCGAGTTCGTGCAACCTCTCCGAGGTATTTCCTCTGCGTTTTACCGTCAGCTGAATTGCGTCTCCCCGCTTAGCCGAGACCGCGAGCGGGATCTCCCCGCTGCCGGGAACCCACACCATCAGAAACTGACCCGGCTTGGCCGTGAAGCCCGGTGACTCCCCTACCAAAAAAGTCTTAACCGTCGGGGTTTCCTCTCGAACTCCCCTAATTTTTCTGGTCCTGGGTTCTTCAGTACTCATCAGTATTGACTCAAGCCTAACTATCCTGTATCAGCTGGTGGGTTATCTCTTCCTCGTTCATCAAGGTATCACAGTAAAGGCATCTGACCGACAATGGATCCTTATCGGTTACTTCAAACCGCGCCTCTACCGGTTCCCTTTCCTGGTTGGTAATACAGTTAGGGTTACTGCAACTGAAAATTCCTTCAAGTTCTTCCGGTAACCCAACTATCTCCTTGCTCTCAACCTCAAAAGACTTGATTATATTAATGGTTGCTTCCGGTGAAATGAGGGAAATCATCGCACTTTCCTTGGCAGTAAGAAACCTGTCCTCTATCTTCAACAGGTCCTTCTTCCCCATTTTATCGCTATTTACCCGGATGGCTATCGTTATCGCGTTCTCGTCGTCCTCCGCCAGTCCAAGCAACTCAAAAACTTTTAAGGCGGAACCGGGGGTTATGTGGTCAATCACCGTTCCGTTCTCGATCCTGGTAATCTTCATCTCCTGCTTATCCTGAGCCATGTTATCACCTATCGGATAAATTAAGCAAGCTTGAGATCAAAGCCATCCTGACCGGCACGCCGTTCCCTGCCTGGTCGAAGAAAACCGTGTTATCCAGTTCGTCCACGTCGGGGTCTATCTCGTTCACCCGGGGAAGTGGGTGGAGCAGCAGCGGGTTGCCACAGCTCTCGAGTAGATCTCGGTCGATTCTGTAGGCATTAGCTACCTTTCTGTACTCGGATACGTCGGGAAACCGCTCCTTCTGTATTCTCGTAGCGTAAACCAGGTCGGCCCTTTCCATCGACCTCTTCAGGTCGCTCATCTCTTCCGGATTCAACCCTTCTTCCTCAAGTTCGAGAAGTAAATCTTTCTTCATCCTCAACTGCTCGGGAGAATTAAGGATCAATTCAACGTCAAAACCCGTGAGGGCCCGGGAAAGTGATCTAGTAGTTCGGCTGTACCGCAGATCACCGGCCAGAGTGATTGTCCTACCATCAATTTCTCCGAGCTCTTCTCTAATCGTATAAAGGTCCAGCAGGGTTTGAGTCGGGTGGTTCGCACTCCCGTCCCCACCGTTTATTACCGGGATATCAAGCAGTTCCGAGGCGAGCTTTGCCGACCCCTCGCTCGGATGGCGCATAACCAGGATATCTACGTATTGTTCTACGGTTCGTAGAGTGTCCGCGAGTGTTTCCCCTTTCTTTACACTTGTACCTTCCTTGGATGAAAAACCAATAGTATCTCCACCCAGGCGTTTCATGGCTGCCTGAAAGCTCAGCCTCGTCCTCGTGCTCGGCTCAAAGAAAAGAGTACCCATGAGTCGCCCCTTTGCCGAATCCGTCCCTACCTTCGTGTATTTTTCCATTCCACGCGCCTTATCCATGATGTACTCTAATTCTTCCCTGGATTTGTCCCTTATAGTAGTAAAATCCTGCCCTGAAAAGAAACCTGACAAATCAGTCACCTCCTTGAGAGATAGTCCTCTACTCTTTCAAAGGTCTCGTTCGAAATCTTGCTATTTTGCTTCAACTCCTCAACCACGGGCCCAATATTCGCAAGTTTTAAGAGATCAAAATCCTCCTCCTCCAGGTTCTCGGCTGCTCCTTCAGTTCTGTCCACGAGCACTGCTACCTGGTCCACCTGAGCTCCTGCCTCTCTAACTGATTGACCGGCCGAAATAACGCTACCTCCGGTGGTAATAATATCGTCCACCAGCAGCACCCGATCATCCTTGTTAAGTTCTCCCTCTATTTTTCGGCCTTCGCCGTGCGACTTGCCTTCCTTTCTCACGTACGTCAAAGGTTTTTTCATCCTCTGCGCCAGCGCAGTGCCAAACGGGAGACCACCCGTGGGAACAGCGCATATCGCATCAAAATCCTCGGATTCAGCCTTCAGAAAATCGGCAGCCATCTCAATTGCTCGGGCAAATTTTTCCGGGTGCGAGGGTAACAGCCTCAAATCGACGTAGTAGGGACTTTTCTTCCCGGAGGTCAGGGTAAACTCCCCGAAATCAAGGCAATTACTTTCCCAAAGCAGGGGCGCTAACTCTTTACTCCTCTCCTCGATTGAATTCACTGAGGTGTCCATTATTCGGAACCGGCCGCCCTCATTTGTTTTTTTAGCTCTTTTGCCGAGCTGGCAGGGTGATCCGCCTGGTATATGGCTCGACCCACTATTTCAAAGTCCGCTCCCGCCGCTATCGCGTCTCCTGGCTTGCCGCCCTGGGCTCCAATTCCCGGGGTAAGTAAGAGAACGTCTTCGCCGATCCAGGATCGGGCCTGGCCAACCTCGTCCGGCCTGGTAGCAGGCGCTACGACGCCATCAGCCCCCCTTTCACGTGCGAACTCTGCCAGTTTTTCAGCTACAGGAGTTATAAACTGCTTGCTGCCCGGGTGGGACATATTTATCACGAGTATTACGCCACCATCTTCTTCGGAGGCAACTTCAAACAGGCCCGATAGACCTTTTTCGTAACCGACGAACGGGTGAGCAATTATGGCTTCGAAGCCCATTTCCATTGCCTGTTTTGCAATCCACTTACAGGTATTGTCGATATCCGCGACCTTAAAATCCGCAATTGGGAGTACTTCAACTCGATCCAGCAGTTCCGCGGTCAGGTCCGGACCCAGAGTAAGTAAGAGAGGGTAATTTATCTTTACTGCTGCCACGTGATCTTCAACACTTTGAAGCACATTAAGGGAATTTTCAAAAAATTGATCCCTCTTTTCCTCCCTTTCCCCTTTTGGGAGCGAGTAGAGGGGGCTTGAAAGGTCAAGTGCAAAGATTAACTTAGAATCCAGCTCTGAACTTCTCTTCGAAATTTTTTCTTTGAAAGTTTTCATTCTAATTTAGTCTCCAGTGATTGGGTTTGTTGGGTTGGATTTTGTGAATGAAGTTGGATTGACAGGTTCATCGTCCCTGGGTCCTGAGGCCATTTTGAGAGGGTGAGTCATAATTTTCACCTCGGGTTCGGGAACCTACAAACTGCCAAAATTTATTTCGATAAGTTTATCGGAAAAGTTAAATATTGCAAGCCCGGCTTGCGGTTAACCAACTTCCAGCGGGTTATTGCCGGTCCGATCCTGTCTTACTAAGGACTATCCAGACCCTGCCGGATTCTTCTTTTGGAGGTGCGAATTTCTCGAGGTCGTCCCATATTGCCCGAACCTTGAAACCGACGTCCGAAGCAAGTTCTTCTATTCGCCGTAGCTCGTAAGCTCTTTCCTTGTGTACCTCTTCGTGCCTCTCCCATTTGCCCGATTCGGAGCGGAAAAAGGTTATCTTCAATTCGGCTATTTTTCTGGAGGGAGTATAGTCAGTCCTGTGAATTTCAAAAACTTCGGAATCGTCCCTCTGCACGTAACACTCGTCTCTCTGCCACTCTTCTCGCAAACCGTGGATCGTATTTAAGTCAAATATAAAAAAACCACCGTTTTTTAAATGGTCGTAAGCAGTTTTTAGTGCTTTCTTAAAATCAAACTCGGTCAGGAGGTAGTTC
This sequence comes from uncultured Thermotogae bacterium, assembly GCA_964645955.1. Taxonomy (GTDB): domain Bacteria; phylum Bipolaricaulota; class Bipolaricaulia; order M55B111; family M55B111; genus JAGXLP01. The sequence goes on along the minus strand of CAZYCI010000040.1, from coordinate 4,097 downwards.
ATGCTGTCGAACCAGCTGGTGACTAGATCGAACGTCCTTTCCTCCAGGTTCAGTTCTCTCATATCACCCTGAAG
>CAZYCI010000040.1:0-3923 GCA_964645955.1 uncultured Thermotogae bacterium | reverse complement strand
GAATAAACTTTGGCGAACTTAGAATAGTTTTCTTCCATTGCTATTGATCAGTCTTGTCCTACTCTTTTACTGAAAGCTCGATCAAAATTGACCCTTCAGTTTTTTTCTGACTTCAGGAGTCTGAAGCTTTTGAATCGCCCGCTTCTGTATCTGCCTCACCCGCTCCCTGCTGATATCAAACACTTTGCCGACTTCGTCCAGTGTGCGCGGGTGATAATCCTTCAGGCCGTATCGGAGCTGGAGAATTCTCTTTTCCCTATCGGTCAGGAATTCTTCCAGGACTTCTTCAAGCTTGTCCGAAACCAATTTGTCCAGGGTCTCTTCTTCGGGGCGTGGAGCGCTTTCATCTGCAAGCATATCGCCCAGCACGTTGCCTTCCGGGGAATCCTTGCCAAGCGGTTTGTCCAGTGACGTCGTTTTATGAGCCGACTTTTTTGCCTTAAGTACCTTTTCTTCCGCTACGTCGAGCTTCTCTGCAATCTCCTCCACGATCGGCTCCTCACCGTTTTCGTTGATATGTTTCTGCTCCAGTTTGTATATTTCTCGAATCAATTCGTTCATATGAGCCGGTATTCTGATCGTTCTTGACTGGTTATTGATTGCCCGGAAAATACGCTGTCGGATCCACCAGGTGGCGTAGGTGCTGAACTTATAGCCCTTCGAGTAATCGAACTTTTCGATTGCCCGCATCAGACCGAGGTTTCCTTCCTGGATCAGGTCCAGGAAGGGCAAACCATAATTTCTATATTTTTTAGCTATACTGATAACCAGACGAAGATTATGTCGGGCCAGTTTCTTTTTTGCGGATTCATCCCCCTCTTCTATCCGCTTTGCTAGCTCGACCTCCTCCTCCCGGGATAGTATGTCCTCCTTTACTTCGCTAAAATACCGTTCCAGGTTTTCGTCCGTCAAGCTTGCCTCCTTGGGACGGGTAAATTTCGACCTTAATCCACCAACCCGGCTCACACTTCACTCTATTTCGAATGGTCCGGTACCCTTTGCTCCCGACCCGTTCATTAAACTTTCATATAATGTTAAACAATGAAAGACCATAGTCAAAATAAAAAAACGTTAGCCTTAATCAGTTCGGCAAACCCCCGCCTATCAAATCGAAGAATCTAAGTGGTGAAAGAATTGAGATCCAATTAGCAATCCATCAAACAATTAAGTTATTGATTACTCCGGATTAATGAGTTTTAATTTAGTCAATACTGTTTCTAGTTTTGTCAGTGGGTTCGACGCAGGATAAGATTTAACTGATTTTTTCAAACACAGGAGGTTTGTATGGAAGGAAATATCGCGGATCGCAGCCTTGCTCCCGAAGGAAAGAAGAAGATCGACTGGGTAAAGTCACATATGCCCGTAATGGCGGAAATCGAAGACGAGCTGTCTTCGAAGAAACCTTTCGAAGGTCGTACGATAGCCGTCAGCATTCACCTGGAAGCAAAAACTGCCAGGCTTGCCATGGCACTCGCGGAGGCAGGTGGAGAGGTTTACATTACCAGCAGCAACCCCCTATCGACTCAGGACGACGTGGCGGCTGCCCTGAACGAGTACGATGGGGTAACTGTTTTTTCGCGTCACGGGGTCAGCATGGACGAATACGAGAAACAGCTCGAAAACGTGCTGAGTAGTCGGCCGGATTTGATTATAGACGATGGTGGTGACCTCGTTAAGCAACTTCACGGTCCCCTGGAGAAATTTAGCGACGGAATAATTGGCGGAGCAGAGGAAACCACAACCGGAATCCACCGATTAAAAGCACTGGACAGGGAAGACAGGCTCAAGTTCCCCATGTTCGCGGTAAACGACGCCAGGATGAAGTATCTATTTGACAACCGCTACGGAACAGGTCAATCGACCTGGGATGCCATCACGAGGACGACAAACCTTACCGTTGCTGGAAGTACTGCAGTAGTTGTCGGGTACGGATGGTGCGGTAGAGGTATCGCCAAGATAGCTGATGGGCTGGGCGCTGAAGTAATAGTGGTCGAGGTGGACCCGATAAAGGCGCTGGAAGCAAGAATGGATGGCCATCGGATAATGAATATTGAGGACGCAGCACCGCTTGGAGATTTTTTCGTTACGGCAACAGGAAACATCAACGTAATACCCGAAAGGGCATTAAAAGAAATGAAGGACCGGGCAGTGCTGGCCAACGCCGGTCACTTCGACGTCGAAATTGATCTCGACGCCCTGGAAAAACTCTCCAGCAATCGTGAAGATTTCAGAAATAACATCGAAAGGTTCTCCATGGAAGACGGAAGGGAGCTTTACCTTCTTGCTCAGGGACGTCTGGTAAACCTGGCTGCGGGCGACGGCCATCCTGCCGAAATAATGGACATCAGCTTTGCCCTGCAGACACTTACGGCTGCCCACGTCCTGAAGGCTGACGGGCTGGAGAAGAAACTCTATTCGGTTCCCGAGGAGGTCGACAAGCGGGTGGCTGAGATGAAGTTGAGAAGCATGGACGTGGAAATAGATGACCTGACTCCGGAGCAGGAGGAATACCTGCGGAAATTCAATTAGAAAATTCTTCGGGGGCGTTTTCCTTTTTTCGTAGGTCCTCCAGGCTATCGAGTTCAAAGTAATCGAGGAAAGCCTGTGTCACGGAAAGAAGCTTTGTCCGACCTTCCTGTTCCGACTTCACGAAGTTTCTTTCTCGAAGCTTGTCTATGTGGTCATAGGCCCCATTACCCCGGATGTCAACTACTTCCTTCTGAAGTACCGGACTGTTGTAGGCAATCACGGACAGGGTCCGCAAAACCCCTCGAGACATATCCTGGTGAGGGGCGAGGTGCTTGACCCTGTCCAGTATTTCTCTTTTCACTTTTAAACGGTAAGCACCCTGACTCTCGTAAAGCTCAAGCCCTCTATCGTTTTCATCCAGGTCCTTGCTCAGATCCTCCAGAACTCGCTCGATCTGATCCCGGTTCAAGCCAGTCAGATCAAGCAATTCACCCAGCGACACCGGTTCACTGGATAGGAATAGCGCAGCTTCGATAATCGCTTTCGGGCTATTGCCGCTCGATCTTGCCTGGTCCTCGGGACTATCCATTGCTTGTATCCGAACCCTGATCTTCCTCTTTTGCCAGTTCTACCTTGATATCGGAGAAGGGTTCCTCTTGCTTGCATTTTACCTTGCCTTCCGACTGGAGATGGAGCAATTCCATAAACTTTTCAAACTTTTCTTCTTTAGTATTTTCTCTTAATAAGCGGGAAAACAAGACTTCTTTACCACGTGATAACTTTTCCTTCACTTTACGATAAAGGCGCTGCAGCCTGACGCGGAAATTACTCTCTTCCTGAAGCTCCATACCCCAATCCCGGCCCTCCGGCTCTTCTTCTTCCTCGTGCCTACCCTTCCTCCTCCGGTGGACCTCTATAGCACTATCGAAGGCCTGACTCAACTCGCTCCTTGCTATCGTTCTTTCCTGTATCCTCTTCAGAGGAACTTCCAGTTCCGGAACGTAGTTTTCATTATCGAATTCCTCGTAACCCCAGAGTCCTTCATCGAACCCTTCACCGGTTTCTTCCACTTCTTCGGACTCGCCCTCTTCTTTGAGCCCTTCGGCCTTCGCACGAAGGATAACCGCACACGTTAAAACCATTCTGCCCGATAGCTCGAGGTTATCTCCATCCATCTCATCCAGCTTCTCCTGAAAACTTCTTGCCGTATCCCTCACGGAAACTTCCCACGGGTCACCGCTATAAGCGTACCAATCCAGCACCTCTCGCCATTCCGGCGTATCGAGAAGATCGGTGGCCACAACGGGGTTTTCCTCGGTTTCGAGCTCGCGCACGTAATGCGGTTGTTCCTCCATGACCTCTCCTCTAATTCAACTGAATTTGAACAATTCTCTCATTTAAATCCAACTGCTAAAAAGGAACACAAAAGAAAATTGCTTCTGGTGTATCAACTT
>CAZYCI010000039.1:0-11335 GCA_964645955.1 uncultured Thermotogae bacterium | reverse complement strand
ACTAACCGCTTTACCAGATCCTGCCACAGCTTTCGGCAGTTGCAGCAGATAAACACTGAGGCCTTTGGTTAGTCTTCCCAGCCGTTAAAATGAACCACCTTTTCGACCGGCCTTTTTGGGACATGCAGAGTACCGACTTCGTCCAGCCAGTAGTCAATCTCTTGCCGACCATCCTCCATTTCTATTTCCTGGTCCGGGTAGCCGACCGCAACGGCAAGATCGAGCTTTCTAGAACCCGGTATGCCCAGGATGTCTTCCAGGGACTCCTTGTCCAGAGCCCCCAGCAAGCAGGTCCCGAGACCTTTGCCCGTGGCACCGAGACAGATATTTCCCGCCGCCAGTCCGGCATCGTGGTTTTCCGTAACGGGATTGATTTCTTCGTTTATCAAAAGGAAGATGTAAGCTCTCGGCCTCTCTTCAAAATCCGGCTCCCAGTCGAGGGCTCCGGCCCAGTTCGTATGCTCGAATACATCCTGCTCCAGTTCGGGTCGGTCCACCACCAGAAATTCTATCGGTTGCTTATTCATGCCGCTGGGGGCAAGACGACCGAATTCAACCAGATCTTCCAGCTCCTTTCGATCAACTCGCCGATCCTCAAACTTCCTTACACTTCTCCGGGAAAGTATTGCCTCCGCAACGTCCATGGCTGAAAACCTCCTGTTCTAATAGGTAAAATCCAAGGTATTGAAGTGTATATTAAGAGGTAAACTTTGCTACTACCAAAAGAAAAGCCGGGCAAATATTAAACTCTTTCCTCCGCACCCGCGGTTTCCATGAACTGATCCAGGAATACGATGGAGTATTCACCAGTTCTGAAAGCTTTCTGTCGGATCAGATCCAGATGTAAATCTACGTTCGTCTTAACGCCCTCTATATCAAACCTGCGTAAGGCGGAAACCGCCTTTGTCAGGACGTCGTACCTTCTATCAGCAGTAACGATTAACTTACCGAGCAGGGAATCGTAATAGGGCAGGACTTCCGCCCCGTCGGAAATCCAGGTATCGAACCTCACGCCGTGCCCACCCGGCAACTGATTGATTCTGATCCGTCCCGAGGAAGGCATGAAATCCCTGTCGGGGTCCTCAGCGTTTATCCTGAACTCAATCGCGTGACCCTTCAGGTCGGAGTAACGTTCCGGGTCCATCTCCTCGCCCTCGGCAAGTTTGATCTGTTCCTTAACCAGATTCACCCCGGATATTTCCTCGGATACCGGGTGCTCGACCTGTATCCTCGCGTTTAGTTCCATAAAGTAGAAGTTTTCGTCACGGTCAACCAGAAATTCCACGGTTCCCAGGCTCCGGTAATCGAACTCCCTTGCTATGGCGAGAGCAGCCTCCCTGAGCTCGTCCCTCGTCTCGTCAGAAATACCGGGAGCGGGAGCTTCTTCGATTATTTTCTGGTGTCTGCGCTGGGTCGAGCATTCCCTCTCACCTACGTGCTGGTAGTTGCCATGCTCATCCGCCACGACCTGCACTTCCACGTGCTTCGGTTCTTCGAGGTACTTTTCGAGGTAGAGATCCCCCCGACCGAAGGATATTTCGGCTTCTTTGCTACTGGCTTTAAACCCTTCGAGCAACTCTTCTTCGTTCCTGGCAAGTCGCATCCCCCGGCCGCCGCCGCCAAAAGCGGCTTTCAAAATTAAGGGATAGGTGAGCTCCTCTGCCTTCTCCTTTAATTCGTCCTCGTCAGTAATTGCCTCTTCGGTGCCGGGCAGGGTATTTACCCCTGCCTTATTAGCCGCCCTCTTTGACTTCAGCTTGTCTCCAGCACGTTTCAGAATTTTTGAGGTTGGCCCGATAAATTTAATATCGTGGCCCTCACATACCTCGGCAAAGTGATCGTTTTCCGAAAGAAAGCCGTAGCCGGGATGAATTGCGTCGGCTCCGCTGATGTCGGCAGCACCGACAATTGTAGGTACGTTCAGGTAGCTATTCTCCGGCTCCTTCGGTCCGATACAATAGGCCTCATCCGCCAGCTTTACGTGGAGCTGATCCCTGTCCGGTTCGGAGTACACTGCAACGGTACTCATTCCCAGTTCGCGCGCCGCCTCAATTATTCTTAAGGCGATCTCTCCTCTATTGGCAATCAGAATCTTTTCCAATTTAATTTGCCTCTTTTTCGGGAGCCAGCGTTAGAAGCTTCTGACCGTATTCGACCGGATCACCGTCTTCGGGGTGAATCTTGACGATTTCCCCGCCGGCATCGGCCTTTACTTCGTTCATTACCTTCATCGCTTCGACGATACAGACGGTATCACCTTCGCTAACTTCGTCACCGACTTCAACGTAGGGTGGGTCATCCGGAGAGGGGCTCCTGTAGAAGGTTCCAACTATCGGGGAAGTCACGAAAACGCCCTCTTCTTCCGTCATTTCTTCCTTTTCCCCACCGGTATCAAATTCTTTCTCCTCCTCGACCCTGTCAGCTCCCTCTTCCTGGGACTGAACCATATGGAGCGTCCCTTCTTCCTGAACGGGTTTGGTCGAACTTCCGGATTCCTTTTTCAGAGTAACCTCGTAATCGTCCTGGCTGACACTAATTTCGGTCAAACCCGAATCCTCAAAGAGTTTTATAAGGTCCTTCATCTGTTCTAAGTTAAGATCCATTGGTACCATTCCCGATTGAGAAAAGGATACTTAGCTACAGTTTATCTTTCAACGCGACCGATTTTTATATACGCTAAAATTGCCAGGTGTCTGGACTTCCGTTGCAATAGTAAATTTCCGAATCTATAATTTTCAATAAGATTAGACGGTAATAATGATTATTTCAAAAGGGTTTTTGGGCATTACTTTGACAAAAATTGCCTTTTAAAAGAAAGTGCAAACCTTAATTTTTGTGATCGCAACCAACAGGGAGGAAGATGAAAAAATACAGCTCCCGCCGGACATGCACACCAATAAATTTATTCTTACTTTTCAGCCTGTTTTTAGTTTTGTCAACTTTCCCGGTTTCCGGACAATCTGCAAAAATAGAATACAGCATTGAGGGACGTCTAGATCAGAAAGCCCACGTAATCAATGGTAAAGAAAAGATAAGTTTCACCAACCCGCTGGAGGAAGCAACGGACGAAGTAGTTCTAAAACTGCAAGCAAACCTGCAGAGCGAACCAAATCCATACTTGAGTGATGTCAACCTGGACAGTTCTTATCCTGGAGGATTTGATCCCGGATGGACCAGGATAGAATCAATTACCGGGGCGGACGGAAACGGTTTAAGTTACGACATGGAAAGCTTGCCTCCGACGAACCAGACCTACTCCCTGGAAAATACCGCAGTTAGAATCCAGCTAAACGAGCCGCTTCCGCCCGGGGAGGAAACCAGCATAACAGTCGAGTTCTCTACCAAATTTCCGGCAAAGAAAGCTGGGGACGAGGAATTTTTCCGGGAAGTGTACTCCTGGCGCTTCGGCTGGAACCCCACCCTTGCACCTGCCGAATGGTGGAAGGGCTACGACAGGCAAGTATACAGCCAGATAGTTATGCAGGAGGCGGACTACGAGGTGGAATTGAACGTACCGGAGGAATTCGTAGTCGGCGGAAACGTCGTATCAAGTTCTACCTTGAAAAACGCGGAGAAGAGAAAGCTGGTAAGGCTTAAACTGCCTTCTGCCCGTTCTTTCCCCCTGACGATGAGTCGGGATTACCGAAGCTACCGGGAAAACTTTCCGGAGTATTCGGTTAGAGTCCTTCACAGACCGGGTTACGAGGAAGAAGCGCGGCTGCTTGCCTCCTACGCAAACGAAATTCTCAATTACTACTCGGAAAAATTTGGTAGTTACGGAAGGAAGCAGCTGACCTTTGCTCAAAGCCCGAAGAACGGTTACTTCGGCATGGCGGCGGACGGGCTGATAGTCCTTGGGGATTCCTTTTTTGCGGAGAAGGATCTCGCCCTTTCCACTATCACAAACAGGTTATCGGAATACTTAATTGCCCACGAGATAGCTCACCAGTGGTTTGGAATCGGGGTTGGGGCCGACCTTCACTCCCAGAACTGGATCAGCGAGGCTTTTGCCGAGTTCCTGTCGCTGAATTATTTCCACAGCAAGTACCCGGCGGAGGAGCCAAACCTGTTCCGGTTCGAACGGGACGGCCTACTCAGGAACTCGATCGAGTCCCAGCTTGGCTACACCAACCTGAGAAAGCACCAGTTCGAACTCCCCTACATAGTCAACTTCCAGCGGGAATTCGACGAGGCGGTCGTTAAACCGCGCCAGGAGGTAAAATACGCCAACGCCACCCAGACGAGAATATACAAAAAGGGGTATTTAATCCTGCGCACCCTGGAAGGCTCAATCGGGGAGAAACAAATGAACGAGTTCGTTAGAACGGTTTACGAGAAATACGGCACTTCCATAACGGACGTCTCTGAACTGGCCCGGGAAGCCAGAAAAATAGCCGGAAAGAACGTTCCGGACAACTTCTTCGAGGAGTGGCTTTTCACCTCCGGTTACGTTGACTACGGAATCGGAGACCTCGAGACGGAGGAAACATCCGACGGCAAGTACTTAAACAGGGTGACGCTAACAAAATCCGGATCTCTAAGTGCCCCTGTCGATCTCAGGGTCACATTTGATTCAGGGGAAACAGTAGAAAAAACGTACGAGTTCGGGTCGGAGACAAAAACGGTCGAGTTCGTGAAAGAGACCAGAGCAACCAAAGCAACGATCGACCCGAACAGCGAGGTAATGGACCCGAACCGTTTGAATAACCATTACCCGAGAAAAGTCGAAGTTTCCCTCGGCGAGAATAAATTACCTCTGGATGCCTACTTCATCATGGTCGGTCCGGGGACCATCACCGGCAGGACGCCAAACCGGTACGCCTGGTCGATCGGGCCCGGGGTCGCTCAGGGGAGGTTAAACCTGGGCAGGAACCTGACTCTATCGGGGGGAGCCTCGATAACCGGCCAAAAGCTTACGGACCTCGATTTCGAGGGCTGGGTGGGTGCGGACATCGACCTCTGGTCCTCACCGAAGACGGGCTACGCGGGCAGGAACATGGTTCAGGACAGGTCGCTAAACCTAAGATTTGAAAGAGTAAACGGGAAAGACGACCGCGCCTATAACCTATTCGGAATCGGCGGAAGCCTGTCGCAGAAAGTGTCCGCAAATCGCCAGCTCGATTTCCAATCAACTCTGTCCCTGAGTGGAGCAGCTAAATTTAGCGTCACCGGACGGGAAACCGAAAGGTTATTCCCCGGTACTTACCTGAACTTTTCCACGAATATCGGATTCAGTCCGGGGGAACTACCAAATCTACTCAAGTTTGATTTACCAGAGCTAAAAAGCTACGGAAGGGTTCCGGAAGGTGGATCCAGCATCGCTGACTGGAAAAGATACCAATATCCGGGAAACTACAAACTGTTTTCACGCGTATCTCTTGGCTTTCCAATTACTTCGGACGGAAGATACTTCCTCGGCAGTCTGGCCCTCTTGACGAATATCAGGCAGAGTTTTTTCGTATCTGCCGGCGATACCTGGGACGATCTAGAGGGAATCGGTATCGAAAACTTCAAGTACGAAGGCGGTACCGAGGTATCAGTCAGCGGCAAAACCCTTGGCGGCCTGATCCCCTTTGATTTGGCCGTTGGCTATGCTTATCATGGTCAGGATAAAGGAAGGCCTTACTTCAACTTTTCACTTGGTTTCTAGGAGGAGCAATGGAAGTTTCCTATCGCTGGCTTGCCGACTTTTTGGATCTGGAAGTATCAGACGAAGCGGTCGAAAAGTACGCCGAGCGCCTGACTCAGGCGGGAGCAGAGGTTGAAAGCGTCGAAAGGATTGAAGCACCTTCAAGCTTGGTCGTAGGAGAGGTCACCGACCTCAAACCACATCCCGACGCCAACAACCTGTTTCTGGCAGTTATCGAGGACGGGCAATCAAAGGTTCCGACGATAACGGGAGCGGACAACCTGGAAGTCGGAGCGCTCGTGCCGTTGATCACGGCCCCCGGAGAACTGCCGGACGGGACGGAGATCGAGGCTCGGAGTTTCCGGGGCGAAGAATCACGAGGTATGTTATGTTCCAAGGAAGAGCTCGGGCTCGAAGAAAAATCCCAGGGGATATGGATCCTTGACGAGTTCGATTTTTCCGTCGGGGAAGAATTGACCGATGCGCTCGAGTTCGACGATTACCGCTTGAGCTTTGAAATTACCTCGAACCGCCCCGACCTGTTGAGCGTAATCGGAATAGCAAGAGAGCTCTCCGTACTTACCGGAAAGGAGCTCTCTCCGCCCGAGCCTACCTTCGATTCCGATACCCCGGCACCGGTCGAGATAGAAATCGAGGACCCGGAAGATACCCCGCGTTATACGGCCCGAACCCTTTCCGCCGTGGAAGTTGGACCTTCACCACTAAGGATCCAGCACAGACTGGCAAAGGTCGGCCTTAGACCGAAGAACAACGTGGTCGATGCAACGAACTACGCGATGCTCGAGCTCGGCCACCCGCTCCACCCGTTCGACCTGGACAGGATAAACGGGGAGACTATAATAATTCGCCGGGCCGAGGCCGGAGAACGGTTAACGACCCTGGACGGGGAGCAACGAGAGCTTGGTCCGGAGAACCTAGTTATAGCGGACAGGGACAACCCGGTAGCTCTTGCCGGAATAATGGGCGGTCAGGCCAGCGAGGTGACGTCGTTCAGCAAAAATATTCTCCTGGAAGGTGCCTGTTTCGACCAGGCCCGGATCAGGAAATCATCACAGCTTCTCGGGATGACGACAGATGCTTCAAGAAGGTTCGAAAAGGGAATGGATCCCGGAGCAACCGTACGAGCCATAAACAGGGTGACGGAAATACTCGGTAAACAGAAAGCTTTTGAAACCGGCTCCAAACTTGCCGACAGCTACCCGGCACCGGCGGAACCGAAAAAAATCAACCTGCGCAAGGAACGCGCCGACTCCATAATCGGAGTCGAGATCGAAAAAGACGAGATAGAGAGAATTCTTACCGGGCTGGGTTGCGAGGTAGACGAAAGCTCGGAGGAAGGTTTTTCCGTAAAGCCGCCATCGGTCAGAGTCGATCTGACCCGGGAAATCGACCTCATTGAGGAGTTAGCCAGGATCCATGGTTACGACAGGGTTCCGGAAACCCCGCCCGACTCCGGAGAGGTAAACCTCTTTCGTACACGAGAGGAAAAAGCGACTGAAGAAGCCAGAGGGGTTCTTACCGGCCTCGGGTTGTACGAGGTAATCAGTCCCGGTTTTGCTCCGGCTCAGCAGTTGAGCGAAGAAAAAACCGGAGTCAAATTGAAAAACCCGATGGGCGAGAAGCGGAGCGAACTCAGGCGCGACGTAGCTTCCAGTTTGGTTCGTCATGCCGAAAACAACTTCAAGGAGGAGTCCGACTCGATCGCCCTGTTCGAGATCGGAAACGTTTTTCAACCGGGTGACGCCGGACCGAACGAATCGATCGGACTTGGAATCTTCCTCGCCGGAAGGCGCTACGAGGGGATCGACGGCAAGAAAAACTACAGCTTCTGGGACTTAAAGGGTGTCCTGGAGGATTGCTTCGACGCTCTGGGGATAGACGCCTCCTTCGAACCCGGCGGACCCGATTTCCTCCATCCGGGGAGGAAAGCAGAAGTGTCCCTTGCAGGGGAAAACGTCGGCTACGCCGGGGAGTTGCATCCGGATCGGACCGAAGAATACGACCTGCCGGACCGAGTTTATCTGTCCGAGTTGGATTTCGAAGCGTTGATCAAGGAAACCAGTTTCGAGGGCTCCTACGAACAACTGCCTCAATTCCCGGCCTCCAAGCGCGATTTGTCCCTCACCGTACCAAAGGACGTGGCAGAAAAGGAGATTAGGACAACTATAAACGGCCAACCTCGGGTGGAAGACCTATACCTTTACGACCTCTACCAGGGCGAACAGATAGAGTCCGACAAAAGGAGCTTGACCTACGAAATAACTTTCCGTGATAACGAGAAAACTCTAAGCGACGAGGAAGTTGACGAGATAGTTGGGAAAATCAGGGAGGAGCTAAGAGCCAAGGGTATAGCGTTGAGGGAGTAATTATTGCCCAAGTACCACAGCAGTTGCCCGGAAGATACCAGAGAAGTTGGAAGGAGGTTAGTAAGGAAAAACCGTACAGGTTCGATAATCTGCCTGTACGGGCCCCTGGCAGCCGGCAAAACTACCCTGGTCAAGGGTATGGCTGAGGGTCTGGGAATTGACGAACCGATAGTTTCACCCTCTTACGTCCTGATGAGAGATTACGAGGGTGACGGTCTACTTTTCCACCTGGACCTCTTCCGGATCAATTCCGGAGAGGAGTTTATCGAAGCCGGTCTGGAAGAGTACCTTCTAAAGGAAAAGGGGTTCACGGCAATCGAGTGGGCCGGCCGGATCGAGGAAATACTGCCGCAGGAAAGAATTGACGTAAGTTTAGAACTTCGAGGCGAGGACGAAAGGGATATAGAAGTACTAAATACGGCGCGGGAAAGCAATTGATTGATTACCTCCACCTACCGAATTGACCAGCTTAAAAACTTGTTACAGCTGCAAAGCAGCCGGATTGTTTTGTTAAATTCCCGAACTTGACTGGGAAAGGCTACTCAAATATAATTGCTGTGCTTACCTGCCGAGGTGGCGGAATTGGCAGACGCGCATGGTTCAGGTCCATGTGGACATTTTTTAAGTCCGTGCGGGTTCAAGTCCCGCCCTCGGCACCATTCCTTTCTAACTTAAGCAGTTCTCATTAGGTCCATTGACGACTGTTATCTACCCCTATTAAAACGATTTTAGCTTTATTATAATTGAGCAGTACGTCAAAGGAGGAATCTGAGATGACAAAGCCTTTAGCTCTGGAGCGATCGGTTATTGTAGCAGGCCACCCGAGAAGTGGAACTTCACTTGCCTGCCAGCTCGTCGAAAGCGCCGGTGTTGATTTTCCCAGCGACTTCGAAGGTGACCAGTACAACCAGTCCGGTTACTACGAAATGGCCCAAAGTAAAGAAGTGTCAAAGAAGCTACTGAAGGAAGCGATGACCGAGGAAAACACGGAAGAAATGAACGAGGTAATAAAACGACTGAACGAGAAAGAGGACTGGAGCGGTTTAAAGCTGGTTCGAGTTCCGGCGATCTTCTTTTATCGCCACGTGGCAAAGAAAATAAAGATGGTCGGCATATTTCGCAAACCTTCGAACGTCAAAGCCAGCCTCTTCAAAAGAGGTATTAGCGAGTTTCCAATATCCTGGATGAAAAACGCCAACGCTCTGATTGCAGCTTACGAAAATATAGAGGACAGCATCCTGCTGAGCTACGAATCAATACTGGAAGAAGCTCCGCACGTGGAAGAGGGCTTCGAAAAAATAGAACTGGACGTCGACAATTCGCTCATCGACAGCGACCAGCAAACCCAGCAGGATAGCCGCGTATTCGTTACGGAACACGAAAGGCGGCTTTACGAGCGACTTAAGGAACTGGAACGTGAGAGCTGCTCCAAAACCGGTTCACGCTGGCACAGGTTCCAGGTATAAACCTAAACCGAACGGGAAGAAACCCTGAGCCATTTTCTCGGTATGTAGAGTTCGCCGGACTCGTCCTCTAAGCCGTATTTTTCAAGGGCCGGGGCTACTGCTTTCCGTAGAGCTTCCTGGGCTTCTTCTACCGGGTAGCCGTGAAGAGCTCCGGTCGCGTAGTTCTTAAATCCGCTTATGTACTCCCAGGCTTCCCGGTAGAGCGGCGCCGTTAGCTCCTCGGTCTCGTGTAGTTCCAGCCCGGCCCTTTTTACGAGTTCTCTGTAGTGTTCTTGCGAGTGGAACTTCGAAGCTTCTGCTTTGCCCTTATCCTTTTGCCTCTTGACTCCTTTTTCTCTCAGGAACTCGACCGCCTTTCTTACCTGATACCTGTAGAAGGACTTGGTACCCTCCGGCCGTGCCCCTTCATAAAAAGCGGTGTTGAAGAAAAACCAGCCGTCCACTTCGAGACTCGCGGCTATTCGGCTAACCGCCTCAGCCTGTCCTTCTTTCGACAGGTTATGTATTCCGTTTCCCCAGAGGACGACGTCCATCTTATCCTCCCCGGGCTCCAACTCCTGGATCGGCGAATGTATGGAGCTCAAGGTTCCAACAATCGACCCAAGCTTATTCCTCGCGACATCCAGGGCCCCTTCGGACTTGTCCAGACAAACCACTTCCGGCTGACCCCATTCCTCGGGCAGCTCATCGAGAAATAGTCGCACCATGGTTCCAATTCCGGTTGCAATATCCAGCAGCCTGTGCACCCCAGTGACGCCGGAATCGACCATGGCAGCCACCCATCTTACAATTATCCGTCTGTTGACCTCTCTATACTCCGGGGTTTTCGCGAAGGGTTCAAAATTGTAATCCGATTCTGACATAGGAGATAATTACCTTCCTGTTCCGGGGAGATATTAAATTAAACCTAACTAGCTAACCTCAATTGCGTCAACCGGGCACTCTTCCATGCCCTCTTTGGCGCAATCCGCTAGGTCGTCCGGGACTTCACCGGTAGCCTCGCCTTCCGTTCGGTATTCCTCCACTATCCTGGACTTACCATCCTCGTCGGATTCATAGACCTCGGGACAGAGATTATAACAGATAGCATCTGCAATACACGTTTCTTGATCAACTTCTACTTTAACTGACATATCTTTACCTCCAAGTTTTTGATTATGTTAACAAAGTATAAATTAAGCCGTGAAGTTTTTAAACTTTGCTTTTGCAAGGAAGGCCACCTCATTTCTCCCCTAGCTGCCTCGAGTAACTCTCCCTGATATCGTCGAAAAACTTGAGATACTCCTCGGAACGATAATCGGGATAAGTCCAGGGTTGCGGTCGGTACCGGCCATCCTCGTACCTCAGAGTGACTTCAGCGTAAATACCTCTCTGGAGATATATCCGGTGAGAGTAGTTCTTGGTGGTGGCCAGAACTATTTTCGAAAGGCCGACGTAACCTGGGTCGATGTTAACCGGTCTATCGGCCTCCGGGTCGAGCCCATCGGCGAGCTTCTCCTCGAGTTCGTTGGTTTTAAGCTTGATTTCGGCCAGTTCGTCCGGTGAAATCAGCGACCGGAAGGAGAAAAACTTTTTCTCTAACCCCTTACCCATCTCCTCGGCGTAGTAATCCGTGTATTTGAACGGGAAAAGTCGACTATCCCGGTCAATTTCTCCAAAACGGGATTCCAGCTCGCTTCTGATCTCGGGAACGGTCTCAGGGTAACCAGTCAAGACCCCTGCAAACAACTTAACGGGACTTGGTTTTTTTGGTTTACCCATCGTATCACCAGTAATTCCGGGTTTAAACTCCAACCATTTTAATAAAGGCTTCCAGCTCAATCGTTCTTCAGCAAGTCGCGGAGAGCAGAGTT
>CAZYCI010000038.1:0-11529 GCA_964645955.1 uncultured Thermotogae bacterium | reverse complement strand
GGCCAGGACCCTGTAGGCCCCCTCGGGCTGGAGAGCGGCTACGTCCGCGTTCATTGAATTAGTTACGTCGAAATCTCTCGTACCTGTCTTGGTTTTAATTCTCATTCCCCTCCGTTCGTACTCACGATCCGTTCAAACTTCAGAGTTAAATTTCCGGCTGCCTGAAGCTATTCAGGAACCGGAATATAAATAATGACTATCCTCGTTTTTTGTCAGTCCGGCCTCTTAGCAAATAGACAATTTACGCTATAAACAACAGGGCCCCGGCGGAACCCGAACTGATCGAGTGCCGGAGCCCGGAAATCGTGAACTTACGACCTGCTTTCTTCGTACTTATTTACGATATCGGTCAGTTCTTCGGAGACGTCGTCCGCCAGTTCTTCCGGTTCGTGGTTTTCCAGGGTATCGATTACCTTGTCTCTGGCCCGTTCCCTCATGGTGGTTTCGCCGTCCTCGACCCAGCTTTCGTGAACCTGGCGGTCCACCAGTTCCGGCGCCCAGATGTCGTCCTTGAACCGCTCGATAGTAGTTGAAGAAGTAAGGTAATTACCGCCCGGGCCGACTTCCGCTATTTCCTCTACACCGAGGGTATTCTCGTTGACCTGGACGCTCTGGGTGAAGCGATCGATCATCGAGATCTCCTCGTTCGCCATCGTCAGTAATTCCAGCGAAGAAGTCATTCCGGACTCCAGGTAGCCCACGTCGTGAACCAGGTTACCTCCGGCCAGAGCCGCGTAGTTGAGCGAATTGGCCATCTCCATTGTTGCCTGTTGATCTATTTCCTTCGAATCGGTAAATCCGCCGGCATTGAATGCCGGTACGCCAAGGAAGGAACCGACCTCCTTCCGCAGTACCAGGCTCAGCATGGTTTCCGGAGCGGCGTAGGAAAATACCGTCGTCTGCATGTCCATCGTCGTCGGGCCGCCGCCAAACACCAGCGAGGACCCCTCCTTCACTGCCTGGGTCAGTACGAGCCCGCTCAGGTACTCCGCCTCGGTCAGCGCGTAGGCACCGGCGAGCGATATCGGTCCGGCCGCGCCGAGCGACGGGGTCGGGACGTACATTATCGGTATTCCTTTTCTGGTCGAATAAATCAGCTTGTCGACTGCTTCTTTGGAATGTTTTAACGGCGAGCTCGGCTCGTCGTAAAGCAGGATGAACGGGTTGGTTCGGAATTCCTCCTCTCCTCCGGCCACGGCGACGCTCATCTCGTAAATCGACTTCAAGCCTTCCAGGTCCCAGGCCGTAAAAACGATCGGCTTGGTCGTATTCTTCACCATGGCCTCGAAGTGGTGGGCGTCGGAGTTGTATTTTGGAACGTCGTTCGCGAGGGCAAAGGACATGACGAAGTCTATGTTGTCCAGGTCGTCGACTACGGTCGCCGCCCTGACTACGTCTTCTTTTTCGCAGGTCCTGCGTTCACCGGTATAAGGGTCGATGGTATTCGGCGTCTCGGAACCCGGTCCGAAGTAGGTGTTGTCCCCTTCGAGGAAAATCTCCCTGTTTCCGTTCCTGTCGCTCAGCACGACCCTCTTGCCGCAGGAGTTCAACGCGTTCTCCACCAGGCTCGGTGGAATCTTTACCGTCTTGTCGTCCACCACCGTTGCACCGGCGTCATCAAGTATCGACACCGCCTCTTCGGAGTGGAACTCGGTCCCGGTCCTTTCCAGGATCTCCAGGGCCGACTGAAATACCCGCTCGTGCTGTTCTTCCGAAAAGACGTTGAGTTTAGGTCTGCTCCAGTAATTGAAATGATCGTTTATGCCCAATTTCATCACTCCTGATTGGGTTGAGTTATGAATATTAAGGTCTTGACTATCGTACCCTGGAAAGTCCCCTGTCCAGGTCGTCCATCAGGTCGTTCGCTGATTCTATCCCCACCGACAGCCTGATCAGGTTCTTGCCTATCTCCGCCTCTTCAAGCTCCTCGTCGGTGAGCCTGTGGAATATGGTCGAGGCCGGATGGCATATTACGGAGCGGGAACTTCCCTCGTGCGTCGCGTAGGGGACCAGTTCCAGTTCGTTCAGGAACTCGAAGGCTTCTTCCTTGCCGCCTTCGACCTCGAAGGAAAGCAGGGAGCTAAAGTCATCCATCTGCCTCCGCGCCAGATCGTGGCCGGGATGGCTCTCCAGTCCGGGATAGTTGACGGACCGGACCGCGTCGTGGTTCTCGAGAAATTCGGCTATCTTCATGGCGTTGTCCGAGTGCTTTTCCATCCGCATGTCCAGACTTTCCAGACCGAGCAGGGAAAGCCAGGCGTTGAACGGGGCCATGGCGTTGCCGTATTGAATGTATTCCAGTCGTCTGATCTTCTGAATCAGGCGGTCCTCCCCGACCAGTACGCCGCCGAGAATCGTTCCATTGCCGCTGATGAACTTTGAGACGGACTCGATTACGATGTCCGCTCCGAGGTCCAGCGGCCTCTGTAAAACCGGCGTGGCTATGGTATTGTCCACTATCAGCTTAGTCCCGTAGGAATCGGCCAGACCGGCTAACTTACCGATGTCCCCCACGAACAGCACCGGGTTGCTCGGCGTCTCGACAAACATGAACTCCGTGTCTTCCGTTACAGCTTCCTCCCACTGTGAGAAGTCTCCGGGCTTATCCACTACTTTCGTCTCCACTCCAAACCTCGGCAGAGTTCGGGCAAAAAGCTCAAAAGAGCAGGTATAAGTATGGTTCGAGACGACGATTTCGTCTCCGGCTTCCAGCGAGTAGAGGGCTATCAGCGAAATGGCCGCCATACCCGAACTGGTGGCAAGTGCTCCTCCCCCGTTCTCAAGCAGCGCAATTCTATCCTCAAAAATATCCAGGGTCGGATTGTTCTCCCTGGTGTAAATGTAGCCCTGCAGGCCGCCGTACTCTTCGTAGTTGGCTTCCGTGTCGAAAACCCATTCTGCTTTTTCGGCGCTTTCGAAAGGATGGGCCACGGACTGGGCCATGGGTGGAGGTAACGATTCCTTGGCCACGCTCTTCTCTACCCCGTATCCCCCCATTACCTGCTGGGTCCTCTGATCAAGTTCTTCCTGGTTCATAAAAGATCCAACCTCCTGATGATTGAAATATTGTAACTGGTTTATAGAAGTAAAACTTAGAACAAACTCAAATTTCGAATTTAACCAAATCTATTTCTGCAGAACCGGTTCAACCTCTCGCAATTCTTCCAGGGGAATATGACAGTGAATCACGTGTTCCTCGTCCTCGTCCACGCGCCTGGGTGGTTCCTCGTTTTCGCATACCTCGCCGACCTTTCTCGGACAGCGGGTATGGAACCGGCAACCCGAGGGAACGTTACGGGCGCTTGGGACCGAACCCGATAGACGGATCCGCTTTTGATCCACTTCCGGGTCCGGAACGGAGACGGATGACAGCAGTGCCTCGGTATACGGGTGATAAGGCGGGTTTAAAATTTCCTCCGTCGGTCCGACTTCGGCGATCCTGCCAAGGTACATAACGGCCATGTAGTCACTTATATAACTGACCACGGCCAGGTTGTGAGAAATATACATAAAAGCGGTATCCAGGTCATCCTGGAGGTCGAGCAAGAGGTTAATGATCGAGGACTGGATCGAAACGTCCAGGCTCGAGGTCGGCTCGTCGCTCAAAATAAGCTCCGGCTGACTGGCGAAAGCCCGGGCAATGGCGACGCGCTGCTTCTGTCCCCCGCTGAGCTGATCCGGGTGCCTGTCCATGTAACCGGACCCGAGGTCAACGGCGTCGAGCAGCTCCCTGGTCTTGTTGAGGGCTTCCTGGTGGTTTGCTCCTGCCAGTTTTATCGGGCGCATAATAGTCTGTTTGATCGTCCTCTTCGGGTTTAGCGTGGCCCTGGGGTCCTGGAAGACGATCCGGATTTGTTGCAGGGTCTCTTTGTCCCGATCCTCTATCGGGACGGATATATCCTTGTCCTCCAGCTTGATCTGTCCGTCAGTAATGTCTTCCAGTCCAATGATCGTCCGCGCCAGTGTGCTCTTGCCGCAGCCGGACTCGCCGACAACGCCGAGAGTATTGCCCTCATCAAGCTCCAGGTTAACGCCGTCCACGGCCCGAACCCGTTCGTCCTCGTCACCCAGGCCAAATAAGCCACCACCGGATTCGCCGAAGTACTTCTTGACCTCTTTTGCCTGAAGGATCGTTTTCCTGTCGGCTTTTTCTCCTTTCTCGTAAAACTCTTCGCTGCTGGCTGACTTTCTATCGTACTCCTCCGACAGCACCTGATCCGTCTCGAAACACCGGGCAAAGTGGCCACTCTTTACTTCTCTGAAATTCGGTTCAGTCCCGCTACATCCTTCCTGTCTGTAAGGGCAACGGGGGTTGAATTTACAACCTTCCGGCAAGTCTCCGAGCTCCACTACCGATCCCTCTATCGGTCGGAGCTTTCCCTTTCTGGTTTCCGCCGAGACTTCCGGCACGGTCCGAAGCAAGCCGCGGGTATAGGGGTGAATTGGCTCGTCAATTAATTCGTCGGTCGGTCCCTCCTCGACGAACTTACCGGCGTACATCACGCCCGACCTGTCGCTAACCTCGTAGACGACACCGAGGTCGTGAGTGATGTAGATTATCGTCGTATCGAACTCTTCCTTCAGGTCCTTGATTATATCGAGTATCTTCGCCTCGACGGTTACGTCCAGGTTGGTCGTCGGTTCGTCCATTATCAATAGCTTGGGATGGGAGACGAGCGCCATGGCAAGA
This sequence comes from uncultured Thermotogae bacterium, assembly GCA_964645955.1. Taxonomy (GTDB): domain Bacteria; phylum Bipolaricaulota; class Bipolaricaulia; order M55B111; family M55B111; genus JAGXLP01. The sequence goes on along the minus strand of CAZYCI010000038.1, from coordinate 6,839 downwards.
CAGACCCGCTGGCGCATCCCACCGCTGAGCTCGTGGGGGTAACTATCGACGACGATACCCGGGTCGGATATCTGGAGCTCGTCCAGCATGTCTATCGTCTCGCCTCTGGCCTTCTTTTCGGACAGCCCCTCGTGGGTTTCCAGTACCTCCCCTACCTGTTTTCCAATTTTTATCGAAGGGTTTAAAGCGGCGGAAGGGTCCTGGTAGACGATGTTGAGTTCGTTGCCCCAGATATTCCGCATCCAGCTTTCCGGCTTGTCGGAAATATCCTCTCCATCCAGCAATACCTCTCCGCTATCTATTCTGCCGTTCCGGTCGAGATAGCCCATAATTGCAAATGCCAGAGTACTCTTTCCGCAGCCGGACTCACCGACTATTCCCTGCGTCGATCCTCTCTCAACCGAGAGATTAACTCCCCGAACGGCGGTTAAGTCACCGGTTCGCGTTCTGTACTTTACTACCAGATCATTTATCTCCAGTATTGAATTGGGCGCGCTACGAATATCGCTCATCTTGGTTAATTCCCCCTAAAGTTCGCCGGCTTCGTACTTACGAATGGCATCGGCAAGAAAGTTGACGGCAACGACCAGGGAGGCAATGGCAACGGCGGGAAAAATCGACATCCACGGGGCCCAGTCCATATAGGACTGCGCTTCTTTCATCAATAGACCCCAGTCAGGCGTCGGTGGCTGAACTCCCAGGCCGAGAAAACCGAGCGAGGCGCTAAGGAATATCGCGTAACCAAACCTGACCGAAGCCTCGACGCCAAGCGGGCCCCAGATATTCGGCAGGAGCTCGACGAACATTATGTAGAGGTTAGACTCCCCCCTGACTTTTGCCGCCTCGATGAATTCCTTCTCCTTGACTTCCAGAACAGCGCTCCTGGCTACCCGAGCAATCCTCGGTGCGTAGACAAGTGCAATAACCGTGATTACCCCAAAAGTACTCGGACCGAATATTCCGAGTATCAACATAGCGAAGAGCAGCGCGGGAAAGGACATAAGGATGTCCATGAACCGCATCACAACTTCGTCGACTATCCCCCCGAGATAGCCAGTAATCAATCCGATCGAGCTGCCAAGGATCAGGGCTATCAAAGTTGCGGAGCTTGCGAGAAGCAGCACCGACCTGCTCCCGATTATTACGCGGCTAAACATGTCCCGGCCGTACCTGTCCGTCCCAAACGGGTACTTCCAGCTGGGCGCTTCGAACCTGTCCTGGGGATGGTATGCCGTCGGCGCATAAGGAGCAATAATCGGACCCAGCAGGGCGACGATTACCCAGACGGAGATTATCGTCATTCCGATCAAACCCAGCTTCGAATTGCTCAACCTATTTATGACCTGAACTAAATTACTCGCCTTTCTCGAAAGGTTTTCCATCATCCGAGTCCTCCCTCGTTTGAGCCAGTATAATTCATCGTTTTACTCCTTTTAATATTTAATCCGTGGGTCCAGGAACGTGTAAATTACGTCCGAAGCCAGATTAAGAACCAGATAAACGGCGCTGGTAAGAAGTACGCTGGCCTGGATCAGCGGAATATCCTGCCTCTGGATGGCGGTATATACCAACCTGCCCAGCCCAGGATAGGCAAACAAGGTTTCAACTATCACCAGCCCGCCGATCAGCCAACCAAGGTTCATCGCTATTACCGTGACCGTAGGCATTAAAGCGTTGCGGAGAATGTGCCAAACGACTTTTAATTTAGGCAACCCCTTTAACGTCGCGGTCCGGGCGTAATCCGAATGGGACGCGTCAATAACGCTGGACCGGACCATCCTGGCCACGTAACCCAGCAAGACGAGGGACACGGTGACAATTGGCAGGATCAACTTGGGAAAGACGCTAAACAGGTTGGCGTTGGGCTCGATTGAACTCATGGCGGGCACCACTTTTAACCAGACTGCAAATATCATCATCAGAAAGGTGCCTGATATAAACGAAGGCAACGAAAGCGCGATAATTGAAGAAGTCGATATCAGGTGGTCCCACCAGCTACCTTCCTTCAAGCCGGCAATAACCCCTAAAAACAGGGAGAGAGGCACCAGAAAAATCGTTGCCGCTACGGCCAAAAACAGGGAATTTCGTCCCCGCCGCAAGAGTAGTGATGAGACTGAAACACCCTGCATGCTGAGAGAGGTACCAAGGTCGCCGTGCATGACCCCCCAGATCCAGTCCGCGTACCGGACCAGGGGAGGCTGGTCCAGACCAAGCTGTGCTCTTAGTGCCTCCAGAGATTCCTCCGTCGCGTATTGGCCCAGAATCATTTGAGCCACGTCTCCGGGCATTATTTCGGTCAGAACAAATATTATTATCGACGCCACAAAGAGAGTAATAACCATGTTAAATAGGCGCTTGCTGATGAATTTAGTCATCTCTTCTCACTACCCTCCCCGATTCGTTGTAAGACAAGGTGCCCTTCTTGGCGAAAGGGCACCTTGTCGCTCGTCATTTAAGGATTAACGGTCCTGACTATTCGCTATATTCGATGTAGCGGTAGTCGTTTATCCAGTTCTGCGTTAAGCGGAAGTCCTCAATTCTTTTGGAGGTCGCGCCCAAGTAATCCTTGAACATCGGAACTATGGCCGGCACGTCCTCGTGGAGTATTTCCTGAATCTTCGTGAAGTACTCTTGCTTCTTCTCCGGGTCATTCGTCCCGCTGGCCAGATTGACGTACTTGTCCAGCTCCTCGTTACAGTACTTGCTGGCGTTCCAGGATGCGTCACAGGTTAGCGAAGTACCTAGCATTTGAGTGATGTCTTCCCTGTGGCCCCAGAGTGTGGCGGACATCGGTACCTGAAGCCAGTACTTGGCGTAATACTGGTCCCGCGGCAGAGTATGTAACTCTATGTTGAATCCGGCGGACTTGGCCATTTCCTGGACAGTTAGTGCAACGGACAGTACCGGCGGAATGTTCGAACCACAGTAGAGCGTAACGTCAACTCCGTCGGAGTATCCGGCTTCCTTCAGTAGCTGTTTCGCCTTCTCCACGTTCCTCTTCCTTATTCCACCAAGATCGTCGTAGAACTTGTGCCAGGTCGGTATAGGTGTATCGTTGCCAAGCGTGCCCAAACCGAATCCGGCGGATTCGAGAAGTGACTGCCTGTCAATGGTGTAGGCAAGTGCCTGCCTGACCTTTTTACTGTTGAATGGTTCCTCGTTGGTGTTGAGGTCGATCATGATCGGGGCCGCGTACTGTTCGTTCTTGACCCTGACGTTCTGGTTTGACTGAAGGCGTAAGTACTGATCCGGGCTGAGGTCAGTAATTATGTCACCCTGACCGGACGAGATCATCCTCACGGCCGTTTCCTTTTCCGGTACCATCAGGAAAGTAAGTTCATCGACTTTGGGCAGGCCTTCCTTCCAGTAATTCTCGTTGGCGGAGCAAACGATCCGTTCCCGCGGAACGACGTTATCCACCTTGAATGCTCCACTACCCATCGGTTCGGTATCCCCGCGTTCTTCGTAGTTGTATTCGGAAGAAATTATCGCGGCGTTGTAATCCGTCAATTTTTTGTCGAAACCCGCATCGGCCCTGCTCAGGTTAAACTGAACGGTGTATTCGTCCGGCGCTTCCACGCTATCTATGAGCGAGCCGAAAGTTCCCTGCAAAGCACTGCCGACGTCCGGATCTATCAGTCTCTCAAAAGTATGAACTACGTCTTCAGCAGTGAGCTTGGTACCGTCATGGAAAGTGACGCCTTCGTGAAGCTCTATGGTCCAGGTCTTGGAATCATCGGATATATCGTAGGACTTAGCCAGCGAAGGTACCGTGTCACCTTCGGAATTAATCCTGAAGAGGTAATCGTAGACGGCACTGGCCATGTTGCCGCTAGTGTTGGAATTCAAGAATCCGGGCGTCAAATTGCCGGCAGGAACCATCAAAGCCTTTACCGGTTCCTTATCCTGTGCATTGGCCGTAAAGCCAGGAACGAGGAGTCCGACGGAAAGTAATACGACTAAACTTAAAACGAGACCTAATCTTTTATGCATCATCTCACCTCGTAGAGATGTTGGTTGAAGTAAATTTCATTCCTTCATCAGTTCTTAGCAACACAAACTTTAGACAAACAACTCTCGGTCGAATTCGACCAGCTACCACCCCCTGGGGATTTAAACGAATTAATCTTCTTCTTCGGCTTTTTGCTTCTCCACTTTTTTGATAAAACGGTTCTTGAGGTAGTCGAGGTGCTCGTCCACCCAGGATTTCAGTTTTTCCGCGTCCCTTTCCTCGAGTGCTTTCGCCACTCCGGTATGGATTTCCACGTCCTCTTCCGGCGGTAGCTCCATCAAACGCGCCTTGGTTACGATCATCGGAACTATCTTGTCGAGCAACTGAACCATTATCGGGTTCTTCGTTGCCTCGGCGAGGGCCAGGTGGAGTTTGACGGTGACGTCTGAGATATTGCTCTGGTTATCGGCGGCCTCCCTTATCTGCTCCATGATCCGGTGAACTTTTTTTACATCCTCTTCCGTCGCTCGCTTCGCCGCCAGTTCGGCCGTCTTCTTTTCCAGAATCCTCCTTACCTCCACCAGGGACATGAAGTCCTGCTCTTCCACGAGAACCTCGGCCAGGTCGCTTCCCCCGGGCAGACAGAAAACGTTGGACTTCCGCTTTACGTAATACCCCTTTCCCGGCTTCGATTCCAGGATGTCAATAGTAACCAATGCGTGTAAGGCTTCGCGGATCGAAGAACGGCCGACGCCCATCTTTTCCATCAGTTCGTTTTCGGAGGGTAATTTATCTCCCGGGCCGAGCTCGGCCTCCTTGATATACTTCAGGATGCGCCTGATAACGATCCTGCTGACCGACTCCCGTTCGACTCCCTTACCGTCAAAGTGGTCAATCATCTTATCACCCATATGCTAGCAGGCATCATGTGACACGACAAGTTAATATCTAAAATAAAAATACACCCTGAACTACTTTTAATGTGTTTAAGCAATGATTAACTCCACTCCAATATCGGAAAAAGCCTCTCGATAGGACTGGCTAACTCCGTCGTCAGTTATAACCGCGTGTGCCCCGTCAATTTCAGCCACTTTGGCGTGGCTGACCTTGCCAAACTTTGAAGAATCAGCAACTATAATGACTTCGTTGGCTATTCCGGTTACCCGACGTGACATTTCCGCCTCCTGGACGGTGGGAACCGTATAACCCTGATCTACAGTGATGCCATTTATGCCCATAAACAGAGTATCCACGTAAATTTCTTCCAGGGACCTGCGGGCAATCGGTCCCACCAGGGCCGACGTATTCTCCCTCAACCTTCCTCCCGTCAGCAGGACTTCTACTCCGGGAATTTTGGATAGCTTGAGACCATGGTTCAGGGAATTGGTCATTACGGACAGCCCCTGTTTATCGCTTAAATGTCCCACTATCTGCATCGTGGTGGTCCCGGTTTCAAGGAATATGGAACTGCCGTCCTGGACCATCGAAGCGGCCTTCTTACCGATCTCCCGTTTTTCTTCCCTGTTAACTTCGCTCTTTTCCTGAAATGAAGGTTCGAAAGTAATGGTATCCCCTTCGTAAGAGGACTCGAAGTCCTTCTCATTTGCCACGGCGCCGCCATGGACCTTCTTTAACTTCCCTTCTTCCTTCAGCACCTCGAGATCCCTGCGAATGGTCACTTCCGAGACGGAGAAGAGGTTGGCAAGCTGCGAGGTTTTAACAGTCCCCTCCGCTTCTAGCTGTTCCAGAATCTTTCTTCTTCGTTCTTCTGCCAGAATATCAGACATAATCAAAACAGAACATAGTAAAAAAGTAATTTATTGTCAAGTAAAAAAATAAAAACGTCAATTAGAAAAAAGTTCGACTATATACATACATAAAACAACAGTGCAAAGAGTCTATCACCGGTTCATAGAGCTAATTATTGAGTCCAATCTTCCGGGGAAATCCGTAAATATCCCGTCGATAAGCGGGTTTTTGACCAGGGCTTTTAGGTCATCTCGTTCATTCACCGTGTAGACGTTCACGCCAAAATCCTTTTCTGCCGCTTTTAGCTCTTTCAGGTTCGCAAGAGCCTGCCTATCCCGCAGCGCCGAAGCGGCAATGTTGTAATACCCCGCTTCGTTTTTCCGCATCAACTCAAGAACCCCGGGGCTAGCTTCTTTAACCAGAACCCCCAACGGAATCTCCGGATTTAACTCTCCTGCAAACCTGACGATTGAATGATCGAAGGAAGAAATTACGACCTGGTCTTCCATTTCGGTCTTCGCAACCCGATCGACGACCTTCTGCACGAGGAGTTCCGCATTGCCTTCGAGCGGTTTAACCTCCAGGTTGACCTTCCAGTTCAGGCGCTGCGTCAGCTCCAGAGCTTCCTGAAGGGTGGGAACTTTGACCCCTCGAAACTTCTGGGCTTCTGCCTCGGAAACATCGCCATTTGCTATCGTAGTAAAGGGATCCGAATCGACGAACCAGCTGCCAGCGTCCAGCCGCCTGATCTCTTCCAGCGTAAACTCACTTACCTCGTAACTATCCCTGTCCGGATAGACCGATTCCACATCAGTCGTTCTCTTAAGGGTATCATCGTGCATCAGAACGAGGTTTTGATCCGCTGTAAACTGAACGTCGGTCTCCCAGGCATCGGCGCCGGACTCGTAAGCCTTTTTCGCTGCAATCAGCGTATTTTCCGGCGCAACCCCACGGGCTCCGCGGTGGGCGATATTTGTTACGTCAACTTCACCAGAAGCCTTACCTTCATTTTGAGAGTTAATTCCGATAGTACCTCCCGGAGCAAGCACAATTGCAGTTAAAACTACGAAAAGAGCTAGCCAGGTTATTTTCCAGTCCAAACGGACCTCCCGCTTCGACGATCCCGGTGATCAGACCC
>CAZYCI010000037.1:0-11649 GCA_964645955.1 uncultured Thermotogae bacterium | reverse complement strand
CTGAGCTATGGACCCAGAGCATAAAAAGGCTAACGATAGACCCAACTTCTTTCAAGAGCCAGTATTGAAAAACAGTTGACAGTAAGTAGTCAGTCTGGTAAATTTAGGTGCTAACAAGTTTTCGTTACTAAAAGAGGTGACAGCTTGAATAATTTAAGAGGATACGAAGTGATGTACCTGCTGGACCCCAAGTTCGAAGAAGAGGGTCTGGAGGACAAAAAGGATAGGCTCAAGGCAATAGTGGAAAGCGAAGATGGAGAAGTCGAGTCCATGGAAGAGTGGGGAAAAAAGAGGCTGGCTTACGAAATAGATGGCTTTTCCGAGGGGTTCTACCTCCTGATCGAATTTCAGGCCTCCTCGGAAGATATTGACGCGATCTCGGAAAAATCGAACGTCGAAGAAGGAGTAATTAGATACCAGGTCTTTCGTAACAAGGAAGTAGCGGAACCGGTAAAAAGTTAGGCTTACGGTATAGGTCGACGGTTCTAAGCAGTTCCGGGATTTAATTTCTTTTTTAATTCATACTCAAAAATACACAGGAGTGGTTGATCAACTATGGGAAGAAGGAGATCCAACAGGTGTATGGCCTGTGAGGACAAAATAGAGCTAGATTACAAACAGTACAACAAGCTAAAGCGATTTACCAACAGGTCGGGTAAGATACTTCCCAGGCGAGCTACCAAATTATGTGAGAAACACCAGAGGAAGGCGGCTGAAGCGATTAAGAGCGCCAGATACCTTGGTCTGTTACCTTACGGAGACGAGCACGGTAGCCCCTGGCAATAGAAGATCTCGTCGGGATAAATGATTTACGTCTCCGAAATTTTGTATCCGTTAAACGAGCTCGAGTTCGGAATCATTTTATTTCTCACCTTATAGTTTATCCGTGACCTGGTATTGGTTATCCAAAGGCCCATGCAATCAGGTTCCGTTTGTTTGATAAAAGTCTTGTCCCCTGATTCCCTCTGTTGCTGGTCCTTAGTGTCGTTCGTTAGTTAGAGGTTTAAATGCAACGGGAGCTACGATTTGGTGGTGAATATGGTTAGTTCCAGTACGGGACCGAGGTCTCTTTACCTGAAATGGCGCCCGGAAAGATTTGGAGAAGTCGTCGGGCAAGAGGGCACCGTAAGGATATTACGTAACTCAGTTCAGAAGGGCGAGACCTCACACGCCTACCTATTTGCCGGCCCAAGAGGAACCGGGAAGACTTCTGTCGCCCGCATTCTGGCAAAAGCTCTCAACTGTGAAGATACGGATGACGGCGAGCCCTGTAATTCTTGTTCCAGCTGCAGGAAAATCGATAAAGGACAGGCACTGGACATCGTCGAGATAGATGGGGCTTCCAACAGGGGAATCGATAAGATAAGGGAACTACGAGAGGAAGTAAACTTTGCTCCTGCGGAGTTGCGTAACAAAGTTTACATAATCGACGAAGTTCACATGCTGACAAACCAGGCTTTTAACGCCCTGCTGAAGACTATAGAGGAGCCACCTGATAGAGTAACCTTTATATTTGCCACGACGGAGCCGGAAGAAGTGCCCGCAACCATAATCTCTCGCTGTCAGGTTTTCGAATTCAAGGAAATATCGGGAGAAGAGATCAAGGAAAGGTTGGCGAAAGTGGCCGAGAGCGAAGGGTTAGAGATAACCGATGAAGGATTGGGCTTGATTTCTTCCCGAGCTCGGGGTTCCATGCGGGATGCTCTCGTAATTCTGGAACAGGTGATGGGTTCAGGGCCCACCGGTGAAGTTGACAAGGAGGACCTCTTTGAACTGCTCGGCCTGGTCGAGGGCGAGACGACCCAGAGATTTATCGATTCGTTGCTCGCTGACGAATCCGGGAAGATACTTGACATACTGGACGACCTCGTGAGCCGAGGCAGGGACCTCGAATTATTTCTGGAAGGAGTCCTGGATAATTTAAGGGGAAGGATCAAGGAAGCGGGCGACGGCAAGAGGATTAAAGAACTGGTTTTTCTTTCCCGGGGGTTACTGGACACTGCGGAGGACCTGAAGCGCTCCTCGCACAAACGGGTGGCTCTGGAAGTAGGTAGCCTCGAGTTGCTGAACCAGCTTGAGGGACCAGAAATTACCGAAGAATCAACCGGCGATGAGAAGGTGAGTCGACCGGAAGAAGCGCTTAACGATGAACCCAAAGTTAATGCTGGCGGAGCATCAAGCGAGGAAAAATCAGCAGAAAGAGCAAAACAGGGTTCCTCCGGAGAGGAAACTGCAGAAACCGAAAGGGAAGACGGCGGGAGCAGGAACAAAGTTACCGTCCCCGCCGGTGAGGAGGGAGGAAAAGGTCTGAAGAACTCGGAAGCATGGAGAAAGATGGTAAGGGAAATAGAAGAAGATAAAATATCAATTGCCGCTTTTCTGGAAGAGGCGAATCCCGTGATTCGGAATAAGGACCTGTATATCGAGTTCAGCAAGGAGTTCTCCTTTCACAAGGAAAGTCTGGAATCCGGAAGCAACCTTTCCTATTTGAATTCCGTGGTGGATAATTACTTTGATGATATTGATGATTTACGGATAATTTATAACGAGGACGCCAGCCAGGAAAGTGGAAAGTCGACAACCGGCCTGCTCGACGAGAAGTCGGAGCTGGTTAAGGAAAAGTTTGGCGGTAACGTGGTCGAAGAAGGTAGGTTATAACACGGAGGTTTATATCATGAAAGGATTTGGCAACATAAATAACATAATGCAGAAGGCGCAGGAAATGCAGGAAGAACTGGAAAAGAAAAAGGAAGAATTGGCGAAAAAAGAGGTAGAAGCTACTTCCGGCGGCGGCATGGTGACCGTAGTCGTAAATGGTAATGAAGAAGTTATAGATATTAGCATCGAGGAAGAGGTAATTGACCCGGAAGACTCAGAGATGCTTGAAGACCTGATCCTGGCCGCAGTGAACAATGCAAAGGAGAAAGCCCAGGAAATGAAAGAAGAGGAAATGGGTGATATCACCGGAGGAATGGACATCCCTAACATACCCGGCTTATGATAGAACCGCTCGAGCGAGCCATTTCGGAGCTTAAGAAGCTACCCGGGATTGGCCAGAAGACGGCCGAGCGGCTTATTTTTCACCTGCTGACTCGCGATCGGGATGAGGTTCAGAAACTTTCCCGGGCTCTGAATGCTTTAATCGAGGAAGTTGGTCGCTGTGAGGTATGCGGTAATTTTTCCACGGGAGACACGTGTGAAATCTGCTCCGACCCTCAGCGGGACAGGGGCAAAATATGTGTCGTTAGCAGGCCGTGGGACATCCCAAAAGTAGAATCTACCGGGAAGTACGACGGTCTTTATCACGTCCTTGGCGGACTGATCAATCCAATCGAGGACGTCTCGCCGGAGGATCTCGCCATAGATGACCTCATCGCTCGGGCAAAGGACGATGAAGTGGACGAAATAATTCTCGCGCTCGAACCCAAAACGGAAGGGGAGTCCACTTCGATGTTTCTGGTAAAGAAGTTACGCGAGCTTGAGGTCGAGGTCTCTCAAATTGCGCAGGGAATCCCGGTTGGGCGGGAGCTGGAGTTTATGGACAAAGCTACACTGGGCAAGGCGTTCGAAGGAAGAAGGGGAGTTGATTGAAGGAAGCATGGCTTCGGATAAGCTCGTCGTAAAAATCCTGAACGAAGTGGCCGATTTACTGGAAATAAAAGGTGTCGAGTACAAGCCCAGGGCTTATCGCAGAGCCGCCCGACAGGTGGATTCGCTCCCCGACGACCTGGAAGAAGTTCATTCACGGGGAGAGCTGGAGAGTATACCCTCGGTCGGTGAAAACATTTCGAAAAAGATCGCCGAGATCATCGAGACGGGTAAACTTCAGTACCACGAAGAACTCAAGGAAGAAATACCCATCGATCCTCTCCTTCTCAAAGTTCGCAACCTCGGGCCGAAGAAGATGAAGAAGATATGGGAGGAACTAGACGTCACTACCCTGGAAGAACTGGAAGATGCCGGTGAGCAGGGTAGAATTCGCGAGCTCAAGGGTTTCGGTGCCAGGTCGGAAGAAAACATTATGAAGGGTCTGGAGATAGTTAAGAAGTCTCAGGGCAGAGCTCACATATCCGAGGTACTGCCCGTGGCCCGGAAGATAATCGGGGAACTCGAGGAATCCGGTTCCTTCTTCGAGCTGGAGTTTGCCGGATCACTGCGGCGCCGTCGCTACGATATCGGCGACGTCGATATCCTTGCTACCACAGGGGATAGGGACGAAGCCATGGAGAGTTTTGCTTCTCTTTCTAACGCCGACGAAGTTTTAAGCAGGGGTGAAACCAAAGGGTCCGTCCGGACTGATTCCGGTTTGAGAGTTGACCTCAGGATAGTTGACCGGGAGAGTCTTGGGGCGGCCAAACAGTACTTTACCGGTTCTCAGCAACACAACGTGAGGATGAGACAGCGGGCACTCGCCGATGGTTACAAGCTAAACGAGTACGGTCTGTTCGAGAATGAGTCCGAGGAAAAGGTTGCCGGAAGCGACGAAGAGGACGTCTACGGAAAGCTCGATTTGAATTGGATACCTCCTGAACTCCGGGAGGCCAGAGGTGAGATCGAGGCAGCCGAGAGCGACGACCTACCCGACCTGATCGAAAGGGAAGACCTCAACGGCGACCTGCACTGTCATAGCGATCGGAGCAGCGACGGAGAAATTCCCGTGGAAACCCTGGGAGAAGAGGCAGAGAAAAGGGGTTATAGTTACCTTGCCGTGACTGACCACGCGGAAACGGCGGGAATAGTGGGTGGCCTGACGGATTCTGAAGTTCAGGAGCACCTGGAAGAAATCAGGCGAGTCAACGAAGAGACGGAAGGGCTAGAACTGCTTGCCGGAGTCGAGGCCAACATTCAAAAGGACGGAACGCTTGATTTATCGGCGGATTCGCTGGGTAGATTAGATATTGTACTTGCCGGAGTCCATTCCCATTTCGATCTCAAGGAAGAGGAGATGACGCGGCGGGTGGTTCGAGCAATCGAAAACGAAGACGTGGATATAATTGCCCACCCGACGGGAAGAAAGCTCGGAGAACGAAGTAGCTTTGAGGTTGACTGGAAGGTAGTCTTCGCCCGCGCAAGGGAAACAGGTACAGCATTGGAAATAAACGCTTCGCCTTCGAGAACTGATCTGGCCGACAAACTAATTAAGCGTGCTCTCGGTGAAGGCGTGACTCTCTCCCTCGGCACTGATTCTCATCGAGTCAAGCATCTGGACTTCATGGAGTTTGGGGTTTATCTCGCCCGTAGAGGTTGGTGCGAGGCCGATAACCTTTTAAATACACTTTCTCTCTCCGATTTAAAGGACTGGCTGGATAATTGAACGTTTCTATCAACCAATCGGATTAAGTACCCTTGTCCGCCATAAAACTGGGATTAGCGAGTAATCAGGAATTAAATTTACTTGCGGATGACGATTTCGTCCAAGTCCTTGCGCTCTCCCGTCTTTTTCTGATCCGATTTTCCCACCGGGAGTAGCGATATCAACCTGTATTGCTCTGATAGGCCAAGGATACTTCTGGCTTCCTTTTCCACGGATTTCCTCGCCTCTTCTATATCGAAAAGACCGATCCAGTAAGAAGCCAGACCCAGACTGTAAGCTGCAAGTGCCATGTTCTGGGTTGCTACGGCCCCGGCTTCGATGTAGTGGTCCGGGTCCTCTTCTTGATTAACCGCGACAGCAAAGATCACCGGAGCTTCCTCCAGACCCTCCCGGAAGAGCGTAATTTTCCCGGCTATTTCGTACAGCTTTTCCTTTAATTTTTCATCCTTAATGACGATTAGCTTCCACGGCTGTAAGTTCGCGAAGGAAGGGGCCCAGCGCCCTGCCTCCAGAATCGATTCTATCGCATTTTCTCCGACCTCTTCGTCCCTGAACCGGAACTTGCTTCTTCGTTCCCTAATTGCATCCAAAACGGAATTGTTTTTCATTCTGACCTCCATTTATCTTGGTTTGTAAATCATATATTAAATTCGGAAAACGAAACGACGCTTTACGTAAGTTTAGCGAAAAGCTGGAATTATTCTAGTCATTCGGTGAAAATCTTCAAATTCTGTAACCTTCTTTCTCGTGCTTCGGTAATTTTACGGTTGTCAGCAAAAAAACTGTTTGTTATCATAAGTGCAAACATCGAGTTCCGTCCGGGGGAAGTAATTTTAGAAGAATTAGGTCAATTGAGGAGCTCTTTTCTAAATACTCAAAAATCGTAAAGAGAGGATTACTGGATGGAAAATACCGAAAACGATAATTACCGTATATCGTATTCGCCTCACGTGCATTCTGGCACTAAGACTTCCGAAGTAATGCGGGGCGTCGCCATCGCGTTGCTCCCCGCGGTCGGTGCGGCGATCTACTATTTCCGCCTCGATGCAGTCCTTCTCCTGCTAACGACTATACTGACAAGTCTTGCCTCCGAAGCGATTATGCAGAGGGTCCTGGGGAAGGAAGTTGACCTGTCCAACTACAGCGCTCTCGTGACCGGAATCCTGATTGCCCTCGTATTGCCGCCGGAAATTCCGCTTTACGCGGCCGGACTCGGAAGCGTGTTTGCCATCGTCATAGGTAAGCAGCTTTTTGGGGGGCTCGGTAAGAACATCTTTAACCCGGCCCTGATCGGCAGAGCGTTTTTGGTTTCTGCTTATCCCGTTCTCATGACGACCTGGACCAATCCGAGGGGTTTTGATGCCGTGACCTCCGCGACTCCTCTTGCCGCCGAAAAGTTCGATAACTTTGTTACGCCCTTCAGTAAGCTTTTATTTGGGAATATATCCGGTTCGCTTGGGGAAACTTCGGCTCTGGCTCTCCTGATTGGCGGTGCTTACCTTATCTGGAAAGGATACATGGACTGGCGGATTCCCGTTGCGGCTTTTGCTGCGCTGATAGCACTATCCGGGCTACTCTGGGGAATTAACCCGGCGGAGTACGCTTCCCCGCTTTTCCACGCCCTGGCCGGCGGTTTTATGATCGGAGCAATCTATATGGCTACTGATCCGACAACTTCTCCCGTCACCAAGGGTGGCAGGTGGATCTTCGGAGCCGGCGTCGGGATCATCACCATGGTTATTCGAACCTGGGGTGGGTATCCGGAAGGCGTCATGTATTCAATACTGTTGATGAATGCATTCAGGCCGTTAATTGACAGGTTTACTACCCCGACTCCGCTCGGCGGTGGTCAGGAATGAATAAGATAGCAAAAATGGTCTTAACTTTGACAGTCCTTGGGCTGATAAGCGGGTTTGCCCTGTCGATGGTTTCGAATTATACCGATCCGCTCATAAAGCAGAATAAACAGGAAGCGCTGCGCGAAGCGGTATATTACGTGGTTCAGCCGACCGAGTCCTATCAGGAGGAGACGCGGGAAGGAAAGGTTATTTACAAAGCTTATGATTCCTCCGACGAACTGATCGGCTATGCCTTTACTGCCAGCGGCGGTGGTTATCAGGGAACCATCCGACTTATGGTCGGGGTAGGGCCGAACCTGAATCGGATCAAGGGGATCCAGGTCCTGGAATCCAGCGAGACTCCGGGCCTCGGAGGCAAAATTAGGGGAGAACCTTTCAAGAGTCAGTTCCGGGGGCTTCAGGTCGAGCGCGAGGTTGGACTCGTCAAATCGGCGGAGCCCGGAAAGGGTGAGATCCAGGCGATCACCGGTGCGACAATCTCTTCTCGTGCCGTGGTAAATATAGTTAACAAAGGGCTTGATCGAGTTCGAAGCGTTCTAAGCGAGGGTGAGTGAGATGATCAAGGACTTCGTAAAAGGAATCTGGAGGGAGAACCCGGTTTTCGTTCAGGTGCTGGGTATGTGTCCCACGCTCGCGGTAACTACCTCCCTGATTAACGGGCTTTCGATGGGCCTGGCCACTACTTTCGTACTGGTGGCTTCGGGGTTGGCCATTTCCGCACTTAGAAAGCTAATTCCCGATCAGGTCAGAATAGCGAGCTTTATGATTATTATTGCCTCGTTTGTGACCGTGGTTAAGCTCCTTTTTGAAGCTCACATACCCGAGATCAGCAGTCAGCTCGGACCCTATCTTCCCTTAATAGTAACGAATTGCATAATTCTCGGCCGGCAGGAGGCTTTTGCCTCGAAGGAGCCGGTAGGACGTAGTCTACTGGATTCGCTCGGTATGGGGCTTGGGTTCGTATTTGCTCTGGTCGTACTGGGGGGCGTCAGGGAGCTGTTCTACCAGGGAACGGTCGGCGGCTTTGAGGTGCTGGGTTCTTGGTACAAGTCAATGGTTATTATGGTTCAACCGGCCGGTGCTTTTATAACTTTGAGTCTGCTGGTTGCTCTCTTCCATAAGCTTTCGGGGAGTGAATGAAAATGGGTCTTTTCTTTATCTTCGTTGCGATTGTCTTAACGCAGAACTTCGTTCTGCACTACTTCCTCGGGATATGTCCGTTCCTAGGCGTTTCGGACGAAATGGAAGGGGCGTTTGGCATGGGAATTGCTACGACCTTCGTGATGACCCTGACGGCGATAATTACCTGGAACATCAATACTTTCATTCTCAAGGCCTTCAACGTAGAATTTCTCGAGTACGTCTCCTTTATTCTTGTAATTGCCTCGCTCGTCCAGCTGGTCGAAATGTTTTTGAAGAAGTACCTGCCGGAGCTGTACGAGACACTGGGGATTTACCTGCCCCTGATTACGACCAACTGTGCGGTTCTGGGGCTGGCTTTATTTATGGTTTTACGCGAGTACAATTTTGTGGAATCCGCCGTATTCGGTTTCGGTGCCGGAGTCGGCTTCACTCTTGCCCTTGTAGTTATGGCGGGGATAAGAGGGGAGATAAACGAAGAAGATATACCCGAACCCTTCCGCGGAACCGGAATAACGCTTCTTGTTGCGGGTTTGCTGGCACTGGCGTTCATGGGGTTTTCCGGATTGGTTCCCACTTAGGTGAAATTTTATGTTTGGACCGGTAGTAATAATATCGGCTTCGACGATGGCTGGCCTGGGCCTCCTTTTTGCCGGGTTGCTTGGTTTTGCCCACACCAAGTTAAAAGTAGAGGAGGACCCCGAGGTAACCGAGATCGAAGAAGTTCTGCCGGGTTTGGACTGTGGTGCCTGCGGTTATCCGGGCTGCCAGCAGATGGCAAAGGCAGTCGTCAGGGGCGAAGCTCCACCGGATAGCTGCGTACCCGGCGGCGAAGAGGTGGCAGAGCAAGTTGCGGATATACTGGGCGTGGAGATTTCCGCGGAAGCCGGCAAGGTGAAGCTTGCGGTAGTCCACTGCGGTGCGGGAACCGAAGAGAAAAAACGCACCGGCGAGTACGAAGGCGTGGAATCCTGCCGAACTGCCGAACTGACGACCGGCGGGGACTTGAAGTGTGAATACGGCTGCCTCGGCTACGGCGACTGTGCCGAAGCATGCCCTTTCGACGCAATCGAAATGGAGGACGGGCTGCCAGTCGTCGATCCGGATGCCTGCACGGCGTGCGGGACCTGCGTTGAGGTCTGTCCTCGGGACATTATAACCATTGAAGAGATCGACCTCGCCGGGGATTTCGTCAAAGTTGCCTGTAACTCCGAGGACGATGGCACGGTAATCCGGGATAAGTGCGAGGTAGGCTGCATCAGCTGTGGTCTCTGTGAAAAGATGGGACCGGAAGGTGTCTTTGACGTCGAGGATAACCTGTCCCGAATGGATTACTCGGAGGTCGACGAGGACGCCGATTTCGAGACGATAATCGACAAGTGTCCTCCGGGCTGCATTGTTCGGTTTCAGGCCCCTGAAGGTTCGTCCGATTCCTAAATTTCCAACCCCTCGAACACGATCATGAGTAGAGAGGTCAAAGTAAAAGAAGGGTTAGTCACCGACAGGCGGAACGGAAGCGTTACCGTTGCCGTTTTTGACGACCTGGATTGTGACGATTGTGACGGGACGTGTGGTAGTTCAATTGATTCTTTTGAAGTTACTGCCCGCGACCCCGTCGGAGTGGATAAGGGTGATCGTGTCGAAGTCGAGATCCAGCCGCGAAGCTTTGGGAAAGTTGCTTTGATAGTATTTGGGATTCCCGCCGCGGCTTTGATGGGTGGGCTCGGCCTGGGTTCTCTGTTCAGTCGGCTTATTTGGTCTGGAGGGTACTCGGTTGCCTTGCAGGGAGCTATGGCCGGCGGGCTGTTCCTCATTAGCCTGGTTGGTTTGGTAGCTTACGACCGAAGGCTGGCTGCCACCAGTTCCGATCGAGCCGAAATAGCCGAACTGCTCGAAAGAAAATGTAACCTGGAAATAGGTTCACCTTAAGCTACCGGAAAAAGTTCCTAGTCCTCTTCCTCTTCCAGCTGGTTTATTTCACCCTTACCCTGAACGATCCACTGCACCAGCGGGATCTCGCTTGGGCAGACGTAGGTGCAAGAACCGCATTCACAGCAGGCAGTCGCGTCCAGTTCCCTCGCTTGCTCCACGTCTCCCGATTTAACGCTTTTATAAATTGAAGTCGGTAGCAAACCGGCAGGGCATACGTCCACGCACTTACCGCATCTTATACAGGGCGAAGCTTCCCGCTTTACGGCAGCTCCTTCGTTTAGCGCCAGTACCCCGGAAGTGCTTTTTACTATCGGGCTTTCCCTGTTCGGTTGAGTATCCCCCATCATCGGCCCACCATCTATGAGCTTGGCTGGTTTTCCGCCCTGGAAACCGCCGAGCTGGTTCAGCAGGTCCTCCCAGGAAGTACCGATGCGGACACGATAATTCCCGGGACGGTTTATTTCGCCCGTTGCAGTGACCACCCTTTCGGTTAAAGGTTTACCCTCCCGAACAGCCTCCCAGATCGCCTTGATCGTTCCGACGTTCTGGACGACGATACCAACGTCAAGCGGCAGCCCATCCAGAGGTACCTCTCGGCCGGTTAAGGCCTTTATCAGCGTCTTTTCCCAGCCCTGGGGATATTTGGTCGGGAGTTCGACGACCTCGATCACGCCCTCCGAACTGGCTTCCATGGCCTCAACTGCTTCGTGTTTGTTGTCCTCGACGCCAAAGTATACCTTGTCGACGCCCAGCAGATCCGCTACAAGTCGGGTCCCTCTTACCAGTACCTCAGGTTCTTCCAGCATGAGCCGGTAGTCTGCCGTCAGGTAAGGTTCGCATTCGGCTCCGTTTATGATCAGTGTATCTATCTCTTTATCCTCCGGCGGGCTCAACTTTACGTGGGTTGGAAAGGCAGCGCCGCCCATCCCGACGATGCCGGCTTCCTGGATTGCCTCGACTATTTCATCTCCGGAAAGCTTTTCCGGGTTCCTCCTGGTAAATTTCACGGACGCGTCTTCTCCGTCCGGTTCTATCTTGATTCCGGTAACTTCGCTCCCGGAAGGGTGAGGAAAGGAGCCAATCTTCTTGACTTCACCTGAAGTTGGGGCGTGAACCGGGCTGGATACGAAACTCCGGGCTTCTCCGATCTTTTGACCTTTTTTTACTTGTTCTCCCTGGTCAACCACCGAACTTGCCGGAGCCCCTATGTGTTGACTCAGGGGGACAATCAGGTCTCGGTTCGGAGTAATTTCTTCAATGGGTTCATCCTTCGTTAGTTTATTATCCGGAGGATGAATTCCGCCCGAGAACGTCCGGCTAGCTGTGATTGAACTCAATTAAGTAGCACCTCCAGCTTACCACTATCAACCACTCCTTCCAGACCGTCGGTAAGCCCCACAGCTA
>CAZYCI010000036.1:0-12055 GCA_964645955.1 uncultured Thermotogae bacterium | reverse complement strand
TATCCGAGAGCTTCAACTCCGTTTACCCAGTAATCCACGATCTCTGGATGTTCTTCAGCCCACTGTGCACCCGCACCTTCGCCTCTTTCGGAATACAAATTGGAAAGGTCGTTGACCATGCCTATCGGAAGGTAGAACCGGCTAAGGAACTGGGATACTTTGCTCGGGAAGTCGGCGACGAAATCGGTCCGGCCGAGCATGTGGATTCTTTCCTCCTCTCCAAGCATGCCCTTCGGTTCTTTCAGGTTTCTCAGGTCAAAGCGACCGTACATCGAATGTGGCTGCCAGCCCGTCACGACGATCCACTCATCGTTCATGATCGCGTCCTTTAGCGAGGCCTGCATGGCGGCGCCACTACCTTCAAGGAGCTCGTAACCCTCGAGAGCGTCGTATTCATCCATCATGTTATCGGAGATATTCATGATTCCGGCGCCGGGGTCGATTCCGGTAATCTCACTGTCTAGCTTTTTCTTTACTTCTGGCTTACTCAGATCTTCTACGGAATTTAACTTGTCCTTCGGTACGTAAGCCGGTACCGCCCAGGTCAATTTTGCTTCCTCGTACATCGGGCCGAAGTCGGCAAAGTCAATTACGTTATATTTCTTCAGATAATTTGCCTGAGTCATCGGCTGCCAGGACTCCAAAAATAGGTCAAGATCTCCGTTTGCAACGGCTTCGTAGGCAACTCCCGCATTGGGGTTGCTAACTTTTACGTTAAAACCAAGTTCAGTTCGAACCACGTGTTGAATCAAGTCGGCTATAGCCAGGGATTCCTCCCAGGCAATTGCGCCAATATCTAAGGTGTTATCGTCCTTGGCCTGAACAGGGGCCGCCACAAAACTAAAGGTCAGAGCGAATGCAAGTACCAAAACGAGTGATAAACGTTTTGCTTTCAAAAGGTCCACCTCCTGATAAAAGTGGAAATAGATTTATTTAAAAACTCTTCTTTGCCACCAAACTCCGTAAATTTTTTCTTCCGCTACCCTTATCACCCCCACGAAAGGATTTCTTTAATGTAACAAACTTTTACTCTCTGGCTCCGATGTTAGCAGTTGCCCTATCCAGAATCATAGCGGTAAATACGACGGAAAGGCCGGCAACAAAGCCCTGCCCAACACGCATCCGCTGAATTCCACGAACAACTTCTCCACCGAGACCGCCGGCACCAATTAAGGCTGCGACAACTGCCATGGACAGAGCGAGCATTATACTCTGGTTGACGCCCTGCATAATCGAGGGCCGGGCAACCGGTATCTGCACCTTCATCAGTAACTGCCAGTAATTACAGCCAAAGGCTTCGCCCGCTTCGACGAGCTCCTGCGGAACTTCCCGGATTCCCAGGTTGGTCAACCTGACCGACGGAGGATAGGCAAAGATGACCGTAGCCACCGCACCAGGAGCCGCACCCATACCGAAGAATATCACCGCTGGAATCAGGTAAACGAAAACCGGCATGGTCTGCATCAGGTCGAGAACCGGTCTAATCATATTATGAACCGTATCGGAAATGCCGGCAAGAATTCCGGACGGAATCCCCAGGCTAATAGCAATAAGCGCAGCAGTTAGGGTCAGAGCAAACGTCTCCGTCGTCTCGATGTAAAGTCCAAAATTTGCAGCCAGCCACAGGGTAACTAAACCGAGTAGGCCAGTTGTTACCTGACCGGCAAGGTACCACAGCAGGAAGAAAAGTATTAGGGACCATACGGGGAACCTGATCTGTAAGCCACCGACTTCGACCACGAATATCGGTATCCACTGGATTGCCGCCAGCAAGCCATCGTTAATCGAATTCAGCACCAGTTGAATGAATTCGAAAAAAGGATCCAGGTTTATCGCCAACCAGTCGACGGCGGCGACTGTCCAGTCGTCCAGGGGAATCGAAGCTGGTATGGCCGGCAAGTCAATTAATTCCTCACCTATCCGGGCAAAAGAGGTTACCGAGTAGAAAAACAACCAGCTAATCAGCCCAAGTCCACCAGCAAAATACTTCTTTTTTCGGAAGCTGAACTCACTCATGAGATATTTTTCCTCCTTCAGGGTTTTTGGAAAATTTCTTATATTTTTCTGGCATTAGATTGATATACCTCCTTGAACTCAAAAAACTATTTAATCCTTTCGACCTTTTTCCAAAATACCCTGGAGAATATTTTTCTCGCTAACGTAACCGATAAGCTCTTTGTTTCTCAATACAATTACCGGATGTGAGGTGTAAGCTAACCTGGCACGCATTATTTCACTGATAGGAGTATCCGGAGAGGAAAACAGTAGTGCGTCTTCCTCTAAACTACCGTATTCATCCAGAGATCTAACCGGCACGGGTGTACCCGAAATATATCCCTGCACGACCTCCATGTTGTCGGTGACTTCAACTTCGACCAACTCGCTCAGCTCTACACGGTTTTGCTCATCAACGAAAAGATCCTTTTCGGCAACCGTCTCGGCCCGGAGCACGTCGGAGGGGTCGGCGTTCTCCACGAAGTCCGCAACGTATTCAGTTTTTGGGTTAACTATGATCTCCTCGGGCGAACCCTTTTGAACCATCTTGCCTCCATCCATAATCGTAATCCGGTCCCCCACTTTCAGTGCCTCGTCCAGGTCGTGAGTCACGAACAGAATCGTCCGCTGCATGTTCTCCATGAGGTCAAGCAGTTCGTCCTGCATCTCCACTTTAATCAGCGGATCGAGTGCGGAGAACGGTTCGTCCATGAGCAAGATTTCTGCGCCAGTTGCCAGGCCACGCGCAAGCCCCACCCTCTGCTGCATTCCGCCGGAGAGCTGTGAAGGATAGGAATCACTGAAGCCTTCTAGGCCCACTACCTCGATCAACTCTTTCGACTTCTTTTTCCTTTCGTCCTCACTTACACCCTGTATTTCCAGGCCAAACCCGACGTTTTCCAGAACGGTCCTGTGGGGGAAAAGGGCAAAGTTCTGAAAGACCATGCTCACCTGGGTTTCCCTGATCTCCCGGAGTTTTTCCTGACCGGCGGCAGTAATATCGTAATCCTCGCCGTCCGAGTGCAGCGTAACCCGTCCTTTAGTCGGCTCCACCAACCTGTTTACACACCTGAGCAGGGTTGATTTACCGGAACCGGAAAGACCCATGATGACGAAGAGTTCGTTATCCTTTATTTTAAAGGATATGTTCTGGACACCAATTACCTGTCCGGTTTCCTCCCGGACTTCGTCCTTGCTGGCCCCCTCGTCGATCATATCCAGAGCTTTTTCCGGTTCATCCCCGAATATCTTGTAGACACCTTCTAACTCGATGGAAGGCATTTTCCTCCTCCTATTTAGTCGTTTATATACAACCTTACATTCATATTATAAATATTTATCGGGTAAAGCCAAATTAACACCGGAGAATTTGTCATTCTTTTCAACTTTTATCTGATAATTAAAATAATATTCACGTTGCAAGTAAACTGGTTTTAAACCTGCTTAGAGCATTAATTAACTAAAAATATAGTCCGATTCAACCCCTTAAGGTGTTTTAATATTAATTATATTTACAACTTTTTCAAAGTAATTTTCAAAGGCTTCATTTTCCAGGGGAGTAAATAAGTCAACAGGCGCTTGCCCGGCAACTATCCTTCTCTTCCGCGCACTTACTTTGCCCCCAATCCTGTGAAAATTCGCCTTTTTTTATCTGCTCCTGTAACTTTACCAGCAAAGGGCGTGCCCTCGACCAGTTAACGAAGTCGCTTTCCCGGTAATACTCACCATCAATTCCAAGAAAATACCTGCCTCGGGACCGAATCCTCCCTACGAGAGCCAGAGGATGCCGGAGGAACGAAAAGCCGCTCTCTCGGCGTTTCGCTTCCTCCGGCTCGACTTCCTTTATACAATAAAGGGATTTTAGGGTCTCCACTATGTCGTCATCGTACCTGAGCTTGCTCGCGGAGAGGTAGTAATCGGACAGACGCAGGAGGTTTTCCTCGAGACCCGTATAGTCGCTTCCTTCTATTTTTTTGTTAATTCTTTTCTCCTCCGCTGTATCAAGCTCTTTCTGGCGCCACCGATAATATTTACTCGCCGGCAGACGAAGAGACTGCTCTTTTACGGCCAATTAGACCGCGCGGACGCCACCTGAGTATCGATATTATCAGCAAGCCAACAACTAAAGTCCTTATGTGTGGGATCTTCATCGAGGCAATCGGAAGATAGCCTGCAAATATTTCCGATATGCTCCATGCACCCCAGACAACGAAAGCCCCCAGAACTGATCCCTTATTGTTACCACTTCCACCTGCCACGACCATGAGCAGAGGCAAAAACGCCCACATTATGTCGGTGTAAGATTTTGGGTTTATGTAACCCTGGTAATGTGCATACATTGCCCCGCCAAGCCCCATCAACATGGAACCAAGGACCAGTGACTCCATCCTGTAACGCCAGACGTTCTTGCCCAGCATCTGTGTCAGGTGCTCGTCGTCCTTAATTGCCAGCTGGAGACGACCCCAGGGGGAACTCACCAGCTTTTGAGCCAACAGATAAACAACTATCAGGATGACAACGCTAATTCCACCATAAGCCCAGTTGGCATAACTTCCGGCAACGTCCGACAGTGGCTTCGGTATTCCACCTATCCCCCACACGCCGTTTGTCAGGCCTTTCTCATTCTTGAATATAGCAATGAGGAATTTACCCAGTCCCAGCGTTGCAATGGCAAAAAAACCGAACTCCAGCCGCAGGGTAATTGTACCTATTGCAGCCCCTATGATACCTGCCATAGCTGCGCCTGCGAGAATTCCGACTATATAAGGCAGGCCGAAACCACCTATATGGCCTCCAGCCGCGGAAGTGGTCAGGATCACGGATGTATATCCCCCGGCCGCTGCCAGACCAAACACGGAAAGGTTAAACAAACCCGTATAACCCCATTGAAGGTTGTAACCAATAGTAAAGACTGAGTAAGCTGCACCCATACAGAGCAGAGCCGCTATATATGCATCCATTTAAATCACTCCTCCGGTAATTACTTTTCGAGGGGGGTCCCCTGGAATATACCCTCAGGCTGAAAGATTAGAATCACCACTAACAGGAGAAAAGAGAGGGTAGCTTTATAACCACCCATCTGAATTGGAACTCCAGTGGCGTCCCAGAGCATCTGCAGGAGAGAGGACCCAAATTCCTGTGTTATACCGATTATCAAACCCGCACCGAACGTACCGAGTATGGCCCCTTCACCACCGGTAACGACGGCGAAAAACATTGCCATAAGCAACGTGAACCCCATCATCGGTCGGAGCTGGATCGTCAATCCATAAAAGACTCCACCGGTAGCGGTGAGAATTCCGGCAATGACGGTGGTAAGGGTGTTTATATCCCTGTTCCTTATTCCGGACATCTCGGCAAGCTCCGAATTATTTGCCGTTGCGAGCATTCCCTTCCCGAGTTTCGTGTGGTATTGGAAGTAATAGACAATCGCGACGATAACCACGGTGGCCACAACGACAAATATTTCGTCCCAGGTTATACTCATTCCGGCGAACCTCATATAAGTCGGGATGCCGGAAACGTAGTTTTTGAGTTGAGCTCCCCAGGTAAGGTAAATTATGCTCCTAAATACGAAGAGCATGCCGAAGGCCGTTAAATAGAAGAACATAAAGGGTGAGTTCCTTTCGCGGAGCGGGCGGTAAAGTAACTTGTCAACGGCAGTCATAATTAAAGCCATAGATACCATTGACAGGAGGAGAGCAAGAATTAAACCAGGACCAAACGTCACCAGCGGGAAGGACCCCATTGGGATGAAACCGAGGAACGCCAGAGCCATGTAAGCCCCGAGAGTAAAGAAAGTCCCGCCCGTAAAGTTAAAGTAGTTCTGGAGCAAAAGGACGTAAGAGATCCCCAGCCCCCCAAGGGTTATCATACAACCGAGAATGATGCCATCTAGTATACTGCCTAGCATTTTTTACTCATCAACCTCCGAAATATAGATCGCTGACCAGTTCGTTATCCAGCAGACTTTCAGCTTCAGCATCCACCAGTATTTCGCCGCTTCTAAGCAGGTAACCCCAGTCCGCCATCGGTATTGCCTGTTCGGTTTGCGCAACAAGCAATATCGTCAGGTTTTCCTCTTCTTTTAATCTGGAAATGGCATCCAAAACGTCAGTAACCAGATTTGGTTGCAGTCCGGCGGTGGGCTCATCCAGTATCAGCACGTCCGGATCCACCATGGTGCCCCTGCTGATGGCGAGCATCTGCCTCTGCCCGCCGGACATAGTGCCTGCCTCCTGATCGGACCTTTCTTCCAGGATCGGAAAGAGCTCGTACACCATTTCGAGTCTGCTTTTGACCTCACCGTCGTACGTATAGGCCCCCATCATCAAGTTGTCTTTTACGGAAAGGTCAGTAAAAATATTTCCTTCCTGGGGAACCGTGCTTATTCCTCTCTCCAGCATGTCGGCCGGTGTTTCGTACGTTACGTCCTCACCGGCGAAGGCAACTTTTCCCTTCTTAGGCTCAATTACCCCATCAATAGAACGGATCAGGGTCGTTTTACCGGCTCCGTTCGGTCCGATTAGGACGACGAACTCTCCCTGGTTTACCTGCATAGAGGCGTCAAACAGAACGTCAATATCTCCATAACCGGCTGTTACACCCTCAACCTCCAGCAGCGGCTTTCCTTTGCGATCCGCTTGGCTTTCCGCTGCCTCCTGCTCCTCCGTATTTTCTGGTGCCATATCTGCCTCCTAATTTTCAGATGATTTTCCGAGATATGCCTCGACGACGCGCTCGTCGTTCTGGACTTCTTCCGGAGAACCTACCGTCATCTTATGTCCATCGACAAGTACGTTAATGGGGTGACATAAATTCATTATCACTGCCATGTCGTGCTCTACTACAAGAAAGGTCATATCGAAGTCGTCGTTTAACTCCCTTATCTTGTCGTTGACCTTCTTCTGCATATTTGGAGGAACTCCCGCACCCGGCTCGTCCAGCAGCACGAGCTTCGGCTCGACCATCATCATACGGCCAAGCTCCAGCAATTTACGCTCGCCGCCAGAGAGTTTGCCAGCGTAATCGTCAGCAATGTCGCTCATTCCGAGAAATTCCAGAGTCTCCATGGCCTTACCGTAGTTCTTCTTTTCCTCTTCGGCCACGTCTCGAGGTTTTAACCAGGTTTTCCAGAATTCTTCTCCCGGCTGGTTCGGCGGAGCTATCAGAAGATTTTCCAGAACCGTTATCTCCGATAGTTCCCTGGTAACCTGGAAGGAGCGATATATGTCCTTGTTGAAGATCTCGTGCGGCTCGTGACCGGGTTGGATTTTCTCCCCGTCAAAATATATTTCGCCGCTGGTCAGGGGGTGAAAGCCGGTGATAAG
The DNA here is from genome assembly GCA_964645955.1 of uncultured Thermotogae bacterium. Classification (GTDB taxonomy): domain Bacteria; phylum Bipolaricaulota; class Bipolaricaulia; order M55B111; family M55B111; genus JAGXLP01. Next base: position 4,730 of record CAZYCI010000036.1, on the reverse strand, counting down.
GTTAAATATCGTCGTCTTGCCAGCCCCGTTGGGTCCGATTAAACCGGTAATGCTACCCTCTTCTACGCTGATGTTCGCCCGGTCGACCGCGGTAATTCCACCGAACTTTTTCGTTGCTTCTTTTAGTTCGAGTAAAGCCACCCTTCATACCTCCTTTAATCAGGTTTGATGCTGGCTATTATCCAGTGATGAGTAACATATACAATGAAGGAGCGAGGCAGACGTAAATCTGCCTCGCTCCCGAATTGGATCGGCGAGATTAACCCTGGTACTCTTCGCCCATCAGGTCTCTCGGAATCGGTTCTGGTAATACGTTTTCTACGACCTCGATTTCACCGTCTTCAGTAATCGTCCACGTCTGAATAGCTGACATGGCGTCCCCGTATTTGTCGAATTCGATCTTGCCACTGGCGCCGATGTAATTTACGTCCTTGCCTTCGGAAAGGAGCTTGAATGCCTTCTTAAAGCCTTCCGGAGTGGCGTAAACTTCTTCCCCCGGAGGAGAAGTTACCGGCCTGAGCTGATCCCGAATGTCCGTACCAGTAATTTCACCCGGGGATTTCCCTGTCGCTGCAATGGCAAGCGCCATGGAAGCTACGGCGTCAAATCCCGGTGCCATGTAGGGTTTGGGAGGCTCCTGACCGTATTCTTCCTCGTATCCGTTTACAAAACTCTCGTTGGAAGGTCCGGGCCATCTACCCTGCGTGGAGCCGATCTGTATGCTCGACATGTAATTCGCTCCGAGTGAATCGATTAGTTCCGGCACTTTTTGGTCCGGACTGCCGTACCACGGAATATCCTGGTAGCCGAGTGCAACTATGTTGTTATGCATGGTGGTCGCGTCTTCCGGGTAAGCAATAATCAGTGCCGCGTCAACTTTGCCGTTGGCGTACGCCTGTTTTATTTGTGACGTGTAGCTCGACTTCCCTATTTCGAACGGTACCTTGGCGAGGACTTCACCGTCATGGATCTCTTCAATGGTAACTGCAGCCGCATCCGCCAGACCCTTACCGTAAGCGTTATTTACGTAGATAATTCCGACATCTCTGGCACCGTCTTCCCACATAGCTTCACCAAGAACTCGTCCGTTGAATAGTCCGTGAGCGGACGTACGGAAGAAGTAATCGTTGTCATCGACGACAGAGATCATCGGTGAGGTACCGATGGTGATATAGGGAATTTTGTTCGGGATCGTAACACCCTGCGCGACGGCCATGGCCACACCGCTGGAATACGCTCCAACGAGCCCGTGGACGCCCTCAACGTTTACCAGTTTTCTCGCAGCATCAACACCACGATTAGGGACGCTACCGGAATCCCTCTGAACCAACTCGAGTTCGTGTCCATGGATACCACCAGCTTCGTTGACGTATTTCGCCACGAGGCTGTTTGCTTTCTGAATCACACCGAACGCCGCCGAGGTTCCGGTCATCGGCCAGATTGTACCAATTTTATAACTCTGTGCCTGTGCCACCGAACCAAACCCGACAAGTAAGGAGATTGCCAGAAAAAGAGCGAAAGCTGCCGGTAATTTTCCGGTAGACTTAAACATAACTGCTGTAAAACCTCCCGGTTTTTGATAAATTTTTAAAATTTCAGAGAAGCCAATATATAGCTAATATATTTTTAGTATATGTAAAACTAAGGCATTTGCAAGTAAATTTTTCACCCCCAAGTTAAAGGATGGGGGAGCTCCCACACAGAGTAAGCTCCCCCTAGATTAGAAGCGATTTAAAGGCTTTTCATTACTTCGTCTATCTTTGCTTCGACTTCATCCGGTAGTGGTTCGGGTTCGTGCTCTTCGAGGATCTCGTTTACCTTTTCCTGTAGTCGCTCTTCCATGGTTTTTGATCCTTTGTCCTTCCAGGTATCGGGTACGTTTCTGTCCATGAGGGTTGGGTGCCAGGCTACTTCCTCGAAATTGTCCAGCGTATGCTTGTGAGTCAGGTGGTCTCCTTCCGGACCTATTTCGTCGATTACATCCAGCGCCAGCGTATAGTCGTTTACCTCTATCCCGTTGGAGAACTTCTTCAGCATTCCGACTATCTCGTCCACCATCGCGATCTGGCTTAGGTTGCCCGTGGTGCCCGACTCCGTATAGCCGACGTCATGGACCAGGTTGGCTCCACTGAGGGCGGAAAAGAGCGAGGAAAACATCGCTTCTATCCCGGCCTGCTGATCGACTACTTTGGAATCCGTGCAGCCCGCGGTTCCAAATGTGGGCAACTCGTAGTGGTGGGCCATGTCCATGTAAGCGGCAGTTGCTAACTCCTTCTCCGGAGCACCGTAAGCAAGGATTGCCGTCTGCATGTCCATGATCGAGATAACTCCACCGATAAAGAACGGTAGTCCTTCCCGTCTGACCTGAGAGATCACGAGTCCGGACAGGTTCTCGGCGTTGCCCTGGGCTAGCTGACCGGCCAGCGTGACGGGTGCACTTGCTCCTGCCTGCGGTATCGGCGTATGAATTGTCGGAATGCCGTAGTCCGCCGTCATCAGAAGCTTTTCGGAGGCATCCTTGTCGTGAGTCAGGGGTGAAATCGGTTCGGAATAAGAAACGACAAACGGTTTACGGAGGAATTCTTCCTTGCTTCCCGCTACCGCGGAAGCCATGTCGATGATGTCTTCCAGGCCCTCGTTGGTATAACTCCAGGCAACTATGGGTTTCGTCGTGTTTTTGACCATGGCTTCAAACTCGTGGCGGTCCGAATGCTCGTGCGGTACGTCGTCTATCGTTCCCAGACCTGAGACCCAATCAATGTTATCAAGAGCGTCAACAAGTCGCGCGGCATTGACCGTATCCTGCTTGCGGAAAGGCCTTCTCTCCCCGGTTTCCGGATCCCGCATCTTGAGCAGAGTCGGACCAAGGCCGAACGTGGTATTGTGTCCACCCAGCGTCAGAGGGTTTTCCCCGTTCCGATCGTAGAGATACGTCCGGGATGGAGCAGCGTCAATAGCCCATTCAACTAGCCCTGGCGGGAAGTAGACCTTCTCACCCTCCACCTTGCATCCGGCGTCTTCCAGCATATCCCTTGTTTCTTTCAGGTGAATATTTACGCCGGTAGTCTGAAGAATTTCGAGTGAGGCCTGATGGATATCCTTGACCTGAGATTCCGTCATGACCTCAAAACCGACCTTGTCTTGAACGGATTTGTTACTTGCAAGTTTGTTTTCTAACATTGTTCCCCCTTAATAGCTCACGTCTCTTGTTTCTTTTTCCTCTTCTATGATCTCATCCATTTTATCCAGTTTGTCCTCGTCCAGAAGAGGAGCTTCGTGGGTCTCCAGAATTTCTGCTGTCTTCTCGCTAATCCGGTCCCCCATGGTCTTGCTTCCGTCACTTTCCCAGGCATCAAAGTTTTGCCGGTCCATCAGGCTCGGCTGCCAGTGTTCCTTCTTAAAGTTTTCCATGGTGTGAGAGGTGTTGAGGAAGTTGCCTTTGGGACCGACTTCTTCAATTAGGTCTAACGGGATCCTTTCCTCGGAAGTATCGATTCCTTCCATGACCCGCTTGACCATTCCGATGATCTCGTCGCTCATTACCAGCTGGTCGTAGGAATAAAGCAACCCGGAAGATAGATAACCCACGTCGTGAATCAGGTTCGAACCGACGAGCGACTGTGTTGTCAGGTTAAAAGTAGCTTCAATCGCGGCCTGTGCATCGACTCGTTTCGAATCCGTCACTCCTGCAGTGCCAAACATCGGTAGTTCGAGGAAATTACTCATTTCCGCCACTGCACCGTTCATGAGAGCAAACTCCGGACCGCCGTAGACGAAACCGGAAGTCTGCATGTCGAGGATGGAGTAAATCCCGCCCGTAATGACCGGTGCTCCCTCGTTTACCAGCTGCGCTAGAGTTATCCCGGTCAGGGACTCGGCCAACCCCAGTGCAACCGAACCGGCGAAAGTCATCGGGCTTACGGCACCGGCAGAAGGCATGGGTGTGTAAATGGTCGGCAGGTGATTCTCCGCGCCAAAGATCGTCTGAGCCATTACCTCCTTGCTATGACTCAGCGGGGTAACCGGTTCAATGTAGTGAATGATATACGGCTTGGCCTTTAACTGCTCTTTACTTCCAACGGCTATGGAAGCCATGTCAAATATGTCTTCCGTACCCTGATCGTCCCAGGAGCAGAACATTATCGGTTTCGTCGAGTGTGCCATCATCTGTCGGGCTTCCAGCAGGTCCTGAATGTTTTCCTGCCTATCTCTCAGTAGACCGATCGGCGAGGTAAAGTCAATATTATCCAGGCTATCACAGACCGTTGCCCACTTGGCGAGGTCGTCCTCGTTTACGTTACGCATCTCTCCGTCTTCGTCCAGCGTCCTCGGCACGTCCGTGCCCGATCCGAAATAAGAATTCGTCCCTCCTAGCCTCATTGCCAGGTTTCCGTCTCTGTCGTAAACTAAAATCTTTTTAGGGGCCTTTTTTACCGCTTCGTTGACCAGGTGCGGCGGTATATGTACCCTGTTGTCGTCCACCCTGGCCCCCGCATCGGCAAAAATAGACCTTGCTTCCTCGTGGTCGACCCTCATTCCCGTATTCTCCAGGATTTCAAGTGAAGCATCGTAGATCTGCTCCTTGTCGTCCTCGGAGAGTATGTTGAACTGAGGAGTCTGGTTTACGTACTTGTTCGTCTGTAACATAGAAACCTCCAGGTTCTTTTATTTTATGAGACCAATATACAGCAAATATACTAACCTGAGTCAAAAAAATTTGCAAATAACTT
>CAZYCI010000035.1:0-12119 GCA_964645955.1 uncultured Thermotogae bacterium | reverse complement strand
CGTAACTCGCTATCTTGGCATTCATTTTTAACGGTCTACCCATATATATTCCTCCCTAATTTGGTCAATTCTCTCTTTGAAATCCAACTGCTAAAAAGGAACACAAAAGAAAATTGCTTCTGGTGTATCAACTTTTCCCCACCACCCAGTGGGTGATGACTAAAAAGTTAATCCAAATTACTCTCCCATAACTTTTAACCAGCACTCAGATGAGTTACCCACCCTGGGACGGGATCTTTCAATCTCACTCGAAACGGTAGAACGTTCTATTTCAGTGAACGATTTATACCTCCAGGCAACTCTCCTCATCTGAGTGCTGGACCCATTTTCGCTTTTCAAATACCTTTTTCGGAGTAACTTATTCTTTCCAGCTAACTCAACAAACCGCTCGATTCTGGTCCTCCTATTTCTTTCTATTCAGTAAAAAATTGCCGAAACCCTTCATGTCGGATTTTGCCGGGCCCGGTAGTGCGGTATTTTCCAGCTCGTACTTTGCCTTTTCCCAGTACTTTTTGGCCCGTTCGTTTGTCGCTCGTTTGGCACCAATTTCTTCCAGAGCCAGACGGACTTCTTCGACCTCTGAGTCATTCAGTTCCTCGCTCCGGAAGTATAGCTCCTTTAAACGCTCCAGCGGTCGACCTTCCCCGTTTTGAACTGCATAGACTACGGGAAAGCTCATCTTCTTCTCAACGAGGTCCGATTCGGCTGACTTGCCCGATTCTTCCGGTTCCCCCCAAATACCAAGCCAATCGTCCCTAATCTGGTAAACGTAACCCAGTAACTTCCCAAAGGAAGTGAGTCGACTCGCGGAGTCAACACTTGAATAAATTGCTCCCAGGCGGAACGGGGCTTCCAGCAGGGCACAAGTCTTGCCCTCAATCATGCCCAGATAACCTCCCACGTCCGCCTCTTCCCTCTCGGCGAAATAAAGGTCACTCACCTGACCCTGAATCATTCTCAGGGAATATTTGCTGAGAGCGTCGAGAGCAGCCAGATCCTTCGCCGGACTGGATCCATTTCCTAGTTCGGTCAGCGCGAGTGTGGACAAATCCTTGAGTCCGTCGCCGGCATTTATCGCCTGACTGGGGCTCCATTTTTTCTGGATGCTGGCTTGACCGCGCCGCTTCCCCGCATCGTCCTGAATGTCGTCGTGTACCAGGGAAAAGTTGTGTATTAATTCCAGGGAGACTGCCGCGGGCAGGGCTTCGTCCGGGTCACCTCCAAGCGCGTCAGTGGTGAAAAGCGCCAGGGAAGACCTAATTGCTTTACCCTTCAACTCCCCGCTGCCGTCCGCGGCTGCAAAACCCAGGTGATACCGGATCATATCGTGCAGCCTTCCATCGCGGTTTCGGACGTAATCCCGAATGGCCCTGGCTACCCTCCTCCTGTATTGCTTAACTCTTTCAGGGATGCCCTCTTCGTGATCCGTCATTGCTCTTCGTCCTTTATTATTCCTTCTTCCAGTGCGAACTCACGAATTTCCGACGCGGAGTGGATATCCAGTTTCTCCATCATATTTGCCCTGTGGGTCCTCACCGTTTCCACGCTCCTCGATAGTATTTCCGCAATCTCTTTATTAGAATTTCCTTCCGCAACCAGTTGAAGGATCTCTCTTTCCCGCGAAGTCAACTTCTCCAGAACGTCCGGTTCTATATCCTCCAGTTCCCTTTTCATCATTTTCACAAGCGAGGTAAGAATCGGAGGCGACATGTAATAATAACCCTGCCTAACCGAAGATATAGCGTCCTCCAGCTCGTCAATGGCGTCTTCTTTTAATAAATAGCCGTACGCCCCGGTTTTGACCGCCCGCCTAATGTAGCCTTCGTCATCGTACATCGATAGAAAAATTACTTTCGTCTTCACACCCTGTTCCCGCAACTTTCGGGTAGCCTCCAGACCATTTAAACGGGGCATTGATATATCCAGAATAGCCAGGTCGGGCTCTTCCTCCTCGATCAATTCCAGAGCCTGATAACCGTCACCGGCCTGACCAACGATTTCCACCGTTTCATTTCCCGCAAGCAACGTCTCTATGCCCTGCCTCACCAGTGTATGGTCATCGGCAAGGACGATCTGCAGGGTATCTTGATTCACAACGGATCCTCTCTCCCTGTTTCCCTCTATTCCCCCCACAGAACCAGAACTACCTCCTTTATCCGCTTTAAAATATAGTTCCATAATTGAATCACCTATATTTTAACGTACGTATTTCCCGGGTAAACGGAATAGATGTACCAATTTTGACGGGAAGATGTGCTAACGGAGCAGGTATTTTCGGTGAACGATAAGTTGAAGGATTAATCAAGCGGCAAGATGATTTTCGCCCTCGTTCCCTGGCCCTTTTCGGAGTTGAGCTGGAATTCTCCACCAGCAATATTTACGTTTTCCCTGATCCCCTTCAGACCGAGGCCGGACTCTTTCACCACCCGATCCGGATCAAAACCTTCGCCGTTATCCTCGATGGTTAGCTTGACTTGCGAGTCCTTACCGGAGAGACTTACCTTGATTTCATCGGGTTCCGCGTGTTTCACGGCGTTATTCAACAACTCCTGGGCTGCTCTATAGAGTATCGCTCGTTTTTCCTCGACCTCGATATTCTTCTCCAGGTTTAAAGATATTTTGAAGTCAATCCCGGTCGACCCTTTGTAGTTTTCCACGAGTTCCCTGAGAGCCGGTGCGATCCCGAGTTCGTCCAGTGTCGAAGGACGAAGAAGATGTGAAAGGTTCCTGCTTTCCGTTATTGCCTCACCGAGTAACTCCTTTACTTCTTCCAGCCTGGAATCCTCCACTTCCTTATTCAGAATATCCAGCTTCATCTTTATCCCCATCAACCTCTGCCCGAGCTGGTCGTGCAACCTCTTGGCTATCCTCTGCCTCTCTTCTTCTCTGGCCGAGATCAGCTCGCGCCAGAGCCGCTGTAATTTGTCCTCTCTCTCTCGGAGCGATTCGTTCTTCTCACGGAACAGCCTGGCAAATATTTGCACCGTATACGCCGTCGCCAGGAATAGACCTGCGCCGCCGGTAAGGATGGTTGTAGTTACGTAAAAAGAATCCTTATACAGGGTCGGGTCCTCGAGAAAAATCGACCAGTGAGGTATGAGGCCGACAAATTCTGCATAGCTTATACCCGTGAAAAAGGCAATAACCAGAAACGTGATAATCCAGCCCTTTTTTGGAGGTAGAAAAAAATTGGCATATAAAACGGAAAATATGTAAAAAGCGACGCCTATCCACTCCACACCACCGATAATATGGATCAGATAGGTAAGTATGGCCACTTCCATGACGAAGTATCCGAAGTGAACGTTGTGCAGAGCTTCCTTGGATTTTTGAGCTTCTATCAACCGGGAGAACGGGTAGGTAATGATGCCCCACATTAGAGGGGAAAATATCAGGGGAAGCGGAAAATTCAAACCCGCGCCAAACCTGAAATAAAGGGCAAGGACGAGGAACAGGACCAGGGTTATCCTCCGAACCCGAATGGTTTTCAAAATTATGTCCTTCAGCTCGTCCAGACTCCTTCTTCGCTGATCTTCTTCCAGAAAACCCTTCATTTTACGCTCCCGGGAAAATGGGTTTAACAGGTAAGGTGAAAAGCTGCCGCAACGAGCTCCGAACCACCCTGTTTCGAATTAAAATAATCAACTGCTTCGTCCGTTTTATCGGACCATAAATAAATTTCTCTTTCCTTTAGACGAGATCGAGTCCTCTCTGTGATCTTCATTCTACCACTGCTCCCCTTACCAACTATAAGGAGATCGGGCTCTCTCTCCACTACCCATTCAAGGTCATTCGGCTTCAGGAGGTGTCCCTCCTCCCGCACCCAGTTACTTTTGACAGAATCGCCGCAGACCATCAAATCGTTACCGTACTTCTCCCCGTCAACAATCATCCGACCAAACGAATAGTTCTCTATTTTCAATTACATCACCCCTGACTGGCCTTTTCGCCCGGTCCTTTGCTCTTTTTTCTTTTTCAATTATAATTGGATTCCACGGGAACTAAAACCTGATAGTTTTGGATTTTTCGGGGAACACCAGGGAAGTTCTCAATTTGGCAAAACTCGGCTCGAACTGTTGGTTTGACGTGCTAGCGAGTCATATGAAGACGAAAGCATCGGGAGGTTTAGCTTGAACTGGATCTGGTCCAAACTGGACAGAAAGCTAAATAAAAAGCCGGAGTACTTCCTGGTTCAAACACTTCTAGCATTCGTATCGCTCTTAGCGGTCCTTGGCCTTATTGGGTTAATGGGACGAGATATCCTTGTTGCTGCTCTCGGCTCCTCACTCTTCATCGCTTTTTTAACTCCGGATTCTTATACTGCACAAACGAGGAATTTAATCGGCAGCCACCTGTTTGCCGGTGGAATTGGCCTGGGATTTTTTTACCTGATAAGTTCGTTGCCCGGAGGCCGGCTTTACTCGATAACTTTTGGAGCACTTGCAGTTGCCCTGAGTATGTTCACAATGGTGGTTACCGACACCGAGCACCCTCCGGCGGCCGGAACGGCACTGGGACTGGCCATCAATGGCGGCTGGCCCTCTCTGATATTTATTGTCCTTAGTGCAGCAGCGCTTGCCCTGATCAAAAAGCTCCTCGACCCCTGGCTTGCGGACCTCGTTTGAAAAGCCGGCCCCGGGAAAGAAGACCTGTATCGACGTTTCTCCCTATCAAGTTACCTAAAAACAACCGCCAGGGCCAGACTGCCCACCCCTGCAAAAACCCCGGCACTGAAAAGAGCTCCAGCCAGCGAAAAGCTACCTGCCACGGTGGAAAAGGCCCAGGTTCCGAAAGCGGCACCAAAAGTACCAAGGGTTCCCCTGACGCCCATAGCTATTCCTCGCTCTTCTTCCTTCGTGTGGTTGGCAATAATATCGAAGACGATCGGTAAATAAAGTCCGGAACCAACTCCCCAGAGGGCGGAAAAGACAGCCAGCAATACCAGGTTCTCGGTCAGGGAAACCAGTACTATAAATACACCGGCAACCACCGTACTGGTGACGAGCACTTTATAATTTCCAAAGGCTTCGGTCAGTCTCCGGCTTGCCAGCTTTATGAAAGTCGAAGTGGCCACGCGTACTGAAATGAGTATACCGACGAAGAAGGAAGCTACCCCAACGCTGCTCAAGTAGAGGGGAACTACGGATGCTCCGAGACCAAAGGTCATAAAAACTATGAAGGAAAACAAAGAGGCAAAAAGCAGGTCCCTGTTTTTCTTAACAAGGTCCCAGGCATGGAGGTAGGACTTCAGGGACGGGTAGATCGGAACAGTAGAGGGCGTAACGGACGACATACGAATAAAGTTTTTCGCGGATTCCCTGCGGGACAGGTTACTGCTTTCAAAGTAAAACAACCAGGAAAGGTAAACCAGTACCAGAGATACAAGCAGGAGCGTGAAAAATACCCATTCCATACCGAACCGATCCTTGACGAAGCCGCCCGTCGGGGAACCAATCAACCAGCCAAGTCCGACGGAAAAGGAGTACACCGGAAGGGCGTTACTGGAACTGGTAATGTAGGAAGGGACCGTGACCCAGGTGATCGAATTGGCCAGCCCGAGAAATACCTCGCCAAGAAACAACAGGGGCCAGAGCTTCATCGAGGCAAGAAAGGCCAAAGCGGCAAACAGGTAAAGAAGAGAGCCAAGAAGTACCGGTTTGTGGTGGCCGATAAGGTCCGATAGCTTCCCGAGCGGGATTCTCGTAACTGCCTGCAGGAGGTAGTAAAGCAGCACGAGATTACCAATCAAAGCAACCGGCATACCGATTTCCCGGCCAAATATCGGTATGTACGGCACAATGTTGCTTACCCCAAAAGTACAGACCAGCGAAAAAACAATTAGAATCCTGGCGTCCTTACTGATTTTGAACATCCGTATTCCCCCTTTAACCGTCGCGGAACCAACACACCCAAAGAAGTTTAGCTTTAAAACGGTCCCAAACTGAGGCTAATTTTACCTGAAACGGAGACCAGCTTCATCCGGAACTTGCGAGGCCATAACGCCGGTAAATTGTCCTCACCTAGAACTTTTATGGCAACTCTTGCATCCATAATCCCAAACGTTTAAAGTCATAAGACGCTTGAAGAGACTCGCCAGATTACAAAAAGGAGGGGGAAAGGATGAATTACTTTCTAAAAAAAGAGGGAGTAGGGTTTACCGAACCAAAGGAGACCTATCTCGAGAAGTACGTAGAATGGATGAACGACATGAGAGTCAACATTCATCTGGGTAACAGGTTCGGCCAGGTAATGACGATGGGGGAGGAAGAGGAGTGGTACGAAAACATGAAGGACGAGGACGACTCGGTATTATTTACCATACACGACCTCTCTTCGGGAGATCCGATAGGTAACTGCAGCATAGTGGATATCGACCACCAGAGCAATCGCGGCGAGGTCGGCATTTTAATCGGCGAAAGCAATTACAGAGGAAAGGGCTACGGGACGACAGCACTGGAGCTCCTGCTCGACTACGGTTTCAACGCGCTAAACCTCGACAGCATTCGCCTGGGCCTGATGGAGGAAAACGAACGGGCTCGGAAGTGTTACGAAAAAGTCGGTTTCCGGGAAGCCGGCAGGCTCCGCCGGTTTTACCTTCGCGGGGACGAGTACCAGGACCTGATCCTGATGGATATCCTGCGGGAAGAATTTTTCGCGGACCACGAGTCGATCATCCGGACTAAGTACCATAATTGAACCAAATATTTGCATTAAGGGGAGTAGCGAAGATATGAGTCCCAACGTCAAAATTAAAAACAGGGAAGACCTGCTCAGCTCCGGCCCGCAAGATGGAAAAGAACTTGCGCTGGACCTTCTAGAAACCGGCTTGACAGCGGCCCTGCCAGGCAGGTCAATTAGGGATCGGATCAAAGTAAGTGATAACAAATTAAAAACCGAAACCGGGGAGTACAACCTCGAGGAGATCGAGCGAATAATCGTACTCGGTGGAGGGAAGGCAACTCTGCAAATGGCCAGAAGCATAGAGGATATCCTTGGAAGCCGAATTTCCGCCGGACTTATTATAGTCAAATCCAGTGGACCGGGAGACGATCTCGGAAGAATTGCGGTCCGGGGAGGCCGGCATCCCGAACCCGATAAGAGCGGTATGGAGGCAACCGGAAAACTTCTCGAAATGGCCGAATCAGCAGGGGAAAAGGACCTCGTAATAACGCTCATTTCCGGCGGAGGTTCCTCCCTGCTTACTTACCCGGGGGAAGGGATCAATTTAGCTGAAATCAAGCAACTAACCAGAGAACTGCTCGAGAGCGGGGCTTCCATCGATGAAATCAACAATGTGAGGAAGACTATTTCGGCAATCAAAGGAGGGAGGTTAGCCCGGGCAATTCACCCCGCTAAGACACTTTCCTTGATCGTTTCCGACGTGGTAGGAGACGACCTGAGGTACATTGCCTCCGGTCCGACAGCTCCGGATGACGTCGGTCCGGATGAGGCCAGGCAGGTACTGAAAAAATACGGACTCATGGATTCTCTTTTGGAAAAATTAAGCCAGAGGGCCCAGGTCTCCAAAGCGCCTGTCGGAGAAAAAGAATTCGAGGGTTTCGACGTGAAAAACGAGATTATCGCCAGCAACACCTCCGCCCTCTCGGCGATTGCCGCAAAAGCAAAAGCAGAGGGAGTCGAACCGCTGGTACTATCCTCTCGATTAGAAGGTGAAAGCAGTTATCAGGGTTCGTGGTTCGGTCAGCTGGCGGCTTCAATCCATGCAGAGAGCCACCCGCTAGCCCGACCTGCCGCTTTGATTGCCGGCGGGGAAACCACCGTTAGCGTCGCAGATAATCACGGAGCCGGTGGGCCGAATCAGGAATTCAGCCTTGCTGCCGGACTCGAAATCCAGGGTGTTCCCGAAGCCGTCATCGGAGCAATCGACTCTGACGGCGAGGACGGCAGTACCTCCTGCGCCGGTGGATTGCTCGACGGCAGCTCGATAAGCAAGGAGGAAGAAGTCAGAAGCGCCCTAAACCGAAACGACTCGTTACAGGCACTGGAAGAGCTAGGTGCCTCGGTGATTACGGGCTTAACTGGCACGAACGTCAACGATATCAAGCTGGCCGTCCTGACCTGAGGATAACTTAACTTCCTAGCTAGAATATGCTCTCGTACTCCTCTACTACGTCCTCGCTGAAGCTCACTACGCCCTCTTCCGTCTTGTGGTGGTTCACCATCTGGCCCAGGACCTTAAACGGAATGGTGGCGACGTCGGCCCCGGCCTCGGCAACTTCTCTAACCTGGCGAGAATTCCGCAAACTTGCCGCCAGGACTTCCGTATCGAAACCGTAGTTACTGAAAACTTGTTTGATCGAGGATACGACACCGGCACCGCTCGGTATTCCGCCGTCAGTGACTTTTTCGCGAGCCTTCTGGACTTTCTCGTCCGAATATATCTCGTCCAGCTCGTCCCCTTCGAGATCGCCGTAATGCGGGCTCAGATTCAAGTAAGAGGCGTGCTGTAACCAGTCGGAGTCGTGGTAGGCCCCTTTAGGGTAATCATCCCCTCTTTCGAGTCCCACCTTAGTCCTGATGTAATCATCTATCCGGCCGGCAAACGGGCTAACGTACTGCGTCCCGGCTTTTGCCGCCAGCAGGGCCTGTTCCGGCTTCATTACCAGCGTAGTATTCGTGGGAATGCCTTCCTCGGCCAGTTTTTTTATCGCTTTCAAACCTTCGTAATCCCCGGCACTACTTACTTCCGAGTTCGTATTTACGGGGATCTTCACTACCACGTTATCGTTCACGGGGTTGAACTTCTCGTAGAGAGTCCTGCCCTGGTCGACCATTTCGTCGCTTTGCAGACCAATTACTTCAAGGCTAACCGGGCCGTCCACCGTACGGCAAATTTCCTTAATGTACTCCTCAATATCTATACTATCCCGCTCCTGTACCGCGGCTTTTATCAATGACGGGTTGGTCGTTACGCCGTCCAGAATTCCCCAGGATTCCGCCTCACGAATTTCCTCCAGCTTAGCGGTATCGACAAATACCTTCATCAAAATCACCTCAACAGATTATATATTCTCGAATCGGTATCCTAAAGGCAACCGGGAAAAGGTGGATGCAGAAACGAAGACAAATGGATACAGGGTAAATGCTTAACGAAAAGGGAAGTCAATCAACTGTTTCATACCCGGGGGCGTGAGGTTCCCGGCTAGTATTGGTAATCTTCCGGTGAGGTTTTTGGTTGCCCCACCGGAAGATCGGAAAGGGATTAGTCACAGCAGGAAGAACAGGAAAACAGGGAAAATAATCCTGTTCCACAACAGTTAGAACAACCGCGTGGCTCGTAAATCCTGAAGCTCGTCTTGAGGTCACTGCAGGATCCGGTATCAATTACCATTGTGTAGTAACCGGGGCCTACGGACTGACCTTCATTTCCTCTGCCATTCCAGCTCCAGCTCCAGCTCTGGCCAGGGTCATAGCCTTCGTCAAATTCCCTGTAGTATACGGTTTCTGAACCGCCACAGCATCCGGATGACTTCTTGATTGCTAGACTGTTGAATTGAACTTGACAATCATTGCAGTTAGAAAAGGTAAAATCGATGCTCTCGCCAGTCTTGTACCTATTGCAGGTAGTATCAAGCCTCATGGACCAGCTAGTACAGCAGGTTCGGCTTGATCTACAGGTAAAGGGTTTAACCTGCCTCTGGATCCTGAAGTCGGTCCTGTATATCCCGCAACAATAAGTCTCAAGCAAGGCAAAATAATGATCGGTATCTACCTGCTCTCCGGAGTTTCCTACCTGGTTCCACTGCCAGGTCCATTCTGAGGCGTCGCTGGAAACGTCGGCATTGATAACTTCGGTATACACTACCTCTCTGTCCGTACCGACCTTCCTGATTTCGATTTCCTCCATCCTATGCTCGTCAATCAGACCGGATAGCGTAATCTTTACAGTCTCCCCCGGGGAGTATATATCTTTCGAGGGGTTTAACGAGCTATATCTCTCCGGGCAATCCGGCTTTTCTTCGTAAAGACAGCAGTTCTGATCCTTTGCACCAGCAAGAGAACCCACCAGAACCAGTAATAGAGAGAATACGAATACCAGAGAAGCCAATTTTAAACGACCAGTATCATAATTCATCTTCCCACCTCCTATGCGAAATCATTCCTCCATACGAATTATATACTGGATTAAATTTTTAATCAATTTTTACGGAGGAGCTATAAGAATCACTTACCAACAACCCAGTTTTTCCAGACCCAGTTCCTTCAACTTGTCTTCTCCGGGTAGCCCGGACCCATCGTATCCCCTTATTTCGTAGTATTCCGCCAGGATTTCTTCCAGCCTCGCCTCCGGGAAATCTTCCCCTTCGGTCGGGCCGGAAAGCAGTGGTTCCTTAAGCCGATCCGGCAGGTAGTCCTTGTCCGCCGAATAGCCTTCTCGCCCGGCTAGAATTCGCAACAAGAGGTAGTTCCTCTCGCCAATTTCTAAGGTATCTTCCGTCGAAAAGCCCCTGCCCGTAACTGCTTCTAGCATCTTGCCGACCTTATCGAACGAGTAATTCTTACCGACCATATCGGTCGTGAAGGCACACATTACGAGCGAGTTATTGAACGAACGCAGGTCCTCAAAGACCTTCATTGCTTCCGCCTTGCCCTCGTACTGAAACCGACTCATCGGCTCCGTTACCCCCAATTCCGGGGCAAGCGTTCCTTCCTCCAGCGCAGTATCGTGAGTCCCTTCCATGTGGTTGGCCCCGCGTGGCGTGGTGGCATAACTGATACCTAAACCCTTTTTGCCGCGTGGTTCATGCATCGGCACTTCCTGGCCTTTGACCTCAACCGCGAAGTCGGTTCCCCATTCGTCCTCAAGCTGATCGATACCTTTTGCCAGCTCCTCACCCAGGCCATCCCTTTTCGCTATCTTTTCTACTAGATCCACTATCGTCTCCGGATCGCCCCAGTCTAGGTCATCCTCCAGGTAGCCCTTTTCGCTTGCTTCCATGGCGTACGCGATGGTGTTACCGGCAGAAATGGTGTCCAGGCCGTACTGGTTGCACTTCTGATTGGCCAATGCAACCGCGTCCAGGTCGGAATTCATGCAGAGGGAACCAAAGGCCGCAACCGTCTCGTACTCCGGACCGCCGTACTCGGGCTTTACTTCCTCGCCGGAAAATTGAGTCTGAACCACCCTCTTACATCTAACGGGGCAGCCGCTGCAGGTATCCCTTTCCACGAGAATCGTATCCGCCATCCGTTCACCGCTTATCTCCTCGGCCCCGGAGAACTCGCCGCTCTGAAAGTTCTTCGTCGGCAATATCCCACTTTCGTTGAGTCCGAGTACGCCGCCGGCCGTCCCGTACTTTCCGAGCGAGTCCGCTTTGGTATCTACGAGTTTTTTCGCGTACTCCCCCTTGAGCTTTTTCAGTGATTTACGATCGTGAACTGGCTTTTCCTCGCTTCCCGCAACTGCCACGCCTTTTAATTTTTTACTTCCCATGATTGCACCGAAGCCGGGCCTTCCTGCCGAACGGTTTCTGTCATGAATGATACAGGAATAATTTACCAGGTTTTCCCCCGCCTTCCCGATTGAAGCAACACGGACGTCACCTTCTTTTTCCCTGATCTCGTTCTCGAACTCCGCCGTCTCCAGACCCCAGAACTCGTCCGCGCTCTTGATCTCCGCTTTTCCGTTCTTCAGGAGGAGGTACTTCGGCGACTCGGCTACTCCTCGAATTATCACTCCATCGTAACCGGACTTACCGAGCTCCTGCCCGAAAAAGCCACCGACGTAGGAGCCGCTGACGGAATTCGTCTTCGGAGATTTGGCCATGACTACGTGTCTCCCGGCTCCGGGAATGTTCAAACCCTGAAAAGGGCCCGTGGCAAAAACCAGGGCGTTCTCCGGGCCCAGAGGGGAAGTTCCTTGGTCAAGCTCCTCGTACAGAATCCTGGCACCAATTCCTCGCCCTCCGACGTATTTTTCGTACCATTCCTCCGGAACCGAGTAATCCGTAACCTCTCCTTCAGTAAGGGATACGTCGAGATAACGACCAAACTTGCCTTTCATGCTTTAAACCTCCATTCTTTTGATATTTTTGAGCAACTCACTTCGTTATCAAGTTTAAATTTCTCCTCCTGGTTCGGCCCCGGGTATACTTATT
>CAZYCI010000034.1:0-12132 GCA_964645955.1 uncultured Thermotogae bacterium | reverse complement strand
AGTACAAGTTTTGGAATCGGTGAAATACTGACATTTAGCCTGAAACGGTACAATACGCACACACTATGTCTTCCAACGAGAAAACAGAGAAGCTTGATGCAAAGTTTCAACTTTTCCGGGATTTACCTCCGGAAGCAAGGGATGAATTATCGAATATGGCTTCCTGGTTCGAGACGAACGAAGGAAATTCCCTCTTCCAGCAGGGAGCACCGGGGCTTGGAATTTACCTGCTTGCAGAAGGCGAAGTAGAACAGCACCATATTACTCCTCAAGGGAAAAAGTTGATTTTTGAACTTTCGGGGCCCGGTTCCGTCATCGGTTCCGAAACACTGTTCAATAAGGAAAACCATATCTCCACGGCCGAAGTCACTTCCGGAAAAGCAAGCGTTGGCTTTCTCGAGAGAAATAACTTTTTCGAGTTCATGAAGGATCACCCCGCGCTGCTTTTTGGCTTCGCGGATTACTTGGCCACACAAACCATGGCAAACAAGCTAAAACTGGTTGAGGCTTCGTATCTTGGCAGCAAACAACGTATTAGTAGATTAATATTGTCCAGTAACGACTGCGACATCAGTCTTTCCAGAACCGATTTGGCCCAGCTGACGGGCGTAAGTTACAAAACGGCGATCCAGGTCCTGGGTGAGCTGGAGGAGCGGGGCCTGATCGAGACCAAAGAACACAAAATCGAAGCAGTCTATATAGACGGATTAAGTAAACTTGCAAACGATATTTCTCTTGAAATGGAAGTAGGGTCACTCCTATGAGTCAGATGAACATGAAACACGATTTTTCACTTCTGTTCAAGATATTGGACCAACTTACCGATTTACCCTCCATGGTCCTCGACCGAAACGGAAAAGTTTTATTCTTCAAACGGGGTTCTGGGGGTCTTGCAAACTTCGATCGGGATGAAATAGAAGGAAAACACGTATCTCGGATCATTCCAGGCAAAAGCAGGAAAGAGGCAAATGAAACTTTCTTATCGGAACGGGACAGTCAGGATGCTTCCGTAGTAGCTCCTCTGAAAACAAAAGAGGAGGAAACAACAGTATTGCTCTGGGAAGTCGTTCATACGGGAATTAAGGGAGAAGAAGAAAACCTGGCAGTATGTATCGGGAAAGCCGACTATGAAGCTGACATAAAGAATAGTGAGGTCAAAAAGGAGTTCGAAGCTACTAAGGAAACTGCTAAAAAGTACAAGACCTTATTTGAGTACGCTTACGATGCGATTATCTTCTCCGAGTTCGAATCCGGCCGTATATTCGAGGCCAATCCCGAGTCCGAAAACCTGCTTGGTTATAAAACCGAGGAATTACTCGACAAGAACTTGGCCGAATTGCTCGTTTGCGAGAAATTGGAAAATATCAAGGACAACCTGAACGAAAACAAGTTTTCCTATAGAGAGCACCAAGAACTGTCAACTAATAGCGGTTCCCGTAAAGTGACTTCCATGAGTGCTTCCCTGATAGAGTACCGGGGCAAAAAGACTATACTGACTTTATTCCACGACATGACGGAAAGGGCTGAACTGGAGAATAAACTCAGGGACAGAGCAGAAAGCCTGAAGGAATCAAACGAGCAACTCGAAGAGATTATACATATCCTTTCCCACGATCTGAAGGAACCGCTCAGGTCAATAGGCACCTACAGCGACATGCTTTACTCTAAGTGCAAGGATGACCTGAACACTACTTCGTTTAACAGGCTGAAAAAACTGAAGCAAAATTCCTCAAGGCTGCAGAAGATGCTGGATAACGTCTCAAACCTGACCAAGGTAACAGTAAGAGATTCACCAAAAGAAATAGACGTAGATGATCTGATCGATGAAATCATCGGCGAACTGAAGGTAAACCTGGGTGAGGCGACGATCGAGGTCCAGCCGGACTTCCCTAAAGTAAAGTTTGACCCTTTCCAGCTCAAGGTTCTGTTAAGGAATGCCATATCGAACGCCATCAAGTATAACTCACCCCCAAAACACGTGAAAATTGGCTACGAAAGGGAACGGAAGGGTTCGGACTTGACCATATTCGTAGAGGATAATGGCCAGGGCATCGAAGAAGAATACCGGGATAGGGTATTTGATATGTTCGAACGGCTCCACCCAGAAAAAGGGGAAAATGGTATGGGTGCGGGACTGGCATTCTGTAAAAGAATAGTTCAGGGGCACGGCGGGAATATCGCCCTGGATTCGGCAGTCGGAGAGGGAACCACCATCTACTTCACCTTACCCCAGGATAAAGCATAGAACCATAAATTAGCTGCAATCTCCCCACCTTCACTACGGCCTCTCTGCTCCCGGCCATTCATCGGGCGATCTTTCCTCTGTATTACCTGTGTAACATATTAATTTATGATAAGTAACATTACCACTCCGAGAAAGGTGTCAGTCTTTCAGATACATCGTTCCTTTAGCCAAACCCCGTTAACCCAGATAATATAATTGAACTTCACAACACACACAGGAGGTAAAATTATGGCTGAAGTACAGAAAACCGCATCTGGTGGATCGCTCGCGGAGGTAGTTGACCGAATTCTCGACAAGGGTTTAGTCGTCGATGCATGGGCCACAGTCTCACTGGTTGGAATAGAGCTGTTGGCCGTCGAAGCCCGAGTTGTAGTCGCTTCCGTAGAAACTTGGCTAAGGTACGCCGAAGCTGTAGGCCTGACGGCCGAAGCAGCAGAAGCAGCGTAATTTCCATTTTAGTGGGGGGCCGGGTTTCCGGCCCCTGATTTTTTTAATGATAAGCCAACAAGGTCAGGTATAAAAAGGTCAATTTGACGCCAAGGAGAACCTTTACATGAAGAGAGAAAAGTTTTATCCCGAACCGGGCCAGGATTTCGTAAATACCGAGGAGATTCAGCGAATAACGAGAAGAGGTATTTCTTATCTGAAATCCGACTTTCCAGTGCACCTGGCAGGACCTACGGGAACGGGCAAAACGACGCTGGCCATGCACCTGGCTTCTCAATTCAACCAACCTGCCGTACTTGTTCACGGGGACGAGGAACTCAATACCTCGGACCTAACGGGAAAACAAAAATCCTACAGCAAAAAGAAAGTAGTGGATAATTACATCCCAAGCGTCCTAAAGACCGAGGAAAAAATCCACAAACGCTGGAATGCAGAGTTACTGACGCGGGCATGTAAAAACGGTCATATACTAATCTACGATGAATTTTCTCGATCCCGGCCGGAAGCCAACAACGTCCTGCTGAGCGTTTTGGAGGAAGGAATCCTGAACCTGACTACCAAGGACAGCAAAGAAAGTTACGTGGAAGTCGACCCCGATTTCAAGGCCATTTTCACCAGTAACCCGAGCGAATACGCGGGGGTCTACGGGACTCAGGACGCCCTTATGGATAGGATGATAACTATCGACCTGCGAGATTACGACGCGGAGACGGAAACGGAGATAACGGCAAGCAAAGCCGGCATTCCGAAAGAAAAGGCCAGAAAGATAGTTTCGTTAACCAGGACTCTCCGCAAAACTAGCCCTTCCGGCGATCACCAGTACACCCTCCGGTCCTCGATTAAAATAGGTAAGGCAATAAAGTCCATTGAAGCTGAACCGGATTCAGAGGACTCTACTTTTAAGGCGATATGTGTCGATGTTTTTAGCCAGCCGGGCGAAAACGGTCACCGGGAAGAAAAAAGAGAAAAGATTAAGAACCAGATCGACGAAAAACTTTAATCTAGGGTGAACTGATATGAGGCCGAAACGAAAGTCCGTTAGCGACATTAAGACCATCAATAGCGCCAAAGTAGGGAGAAGAAAAAAACAGACGTACCTCCAGCTTCACACCCTTTCCAACAGGAGAAAAAGACTCAAGGACGAATTGGAAAGACTGAACCTGCGGGAGAAAAAGGCGAAAAAGCGACTAAAAGAGGTCCAGGAGCAAATGGAAATTCTCCTTGAAAAAAGTGGGGACATAAAAGGGGAGGCGGAAGTAAATTCCGACTCCGGCGAGAAGAACGGTAACCATTTAAACTACTAGGGGGACAAAGCCATGGCAAATTTCCTGGAGGCAAAGGAGATCATCCTGGATTTCGCCGAAGAAAACTTTGGTACCCGGGGAGAGGTAATAAAATTAAGCAAAGTTGGCGATGGGTGGGAAGGCGAGCTGGAGTTAACACGTATTGACGAATACCGAAAGAAACACGCGAAACCTCAAATGGTTGAAAGGTACGAAATAGAGCTCGGGGAGGACGACGAGGTTGTCTCCTTTGAAAGAGTAGAAACGAGGTCCAGGGGAGAGGTCGACTGGAACAGGGAAGAATAAACTTCGTTTTATTCCCTATGAAAAAACCTTTTCAGGAGGTGGAAAAATGAGTTTTGGTGAAGAAATGACAGAACTGGCAGAAGAAATAGAGTCGGAACGTCAGTCCCGGATGGAGGAAATCGAAGCTCTCCAGGAAGAAACTGAGGAGAGAAAACGTGAGTTAAAGAACGACCTAAATCAATTCGCCGCTGAGAGAGAATCCCGCCAGGAAGATTTAATGGAAAAACTAAAGAGTTTTGCGCGTGAGAGGGAGGAATTCGTTAAGGAAGTTAGAGAGGAGACGGGATCGGACCTGGACCGCTTTAATCAGGAAAGGCAGGAGGACATAAGCAAATTAATGGAGACACTGGCCAGCGAGGCCGAAAAAAGACGAAAAGAGATAGAGGATATCAACGCAGGCGTGAGCGAACTTCTCGAAGTGGCTCGGAACGACCTGGAAGAGTACAATCAGGAAAGGAAGAACAACTTCGGGGATTTGATGGATTCTATCAAAGCCGACGCAGCGGAAAGAAAGGAGGATGTCTCCGAGGTCAAACAATCCGCAACGGAGCTTCTGGAAGAAACGGGCAAGTTTCTGGAGCAACTTGCCGAAGAACGGTCGGAAGAAGCCCGACAACTGGAAAAAAAACTAAACCAGTATACGGAAGAAAGAAAGGACGAAATAAGGGAGAAACTGGACCGGTGGAAAGAAGAGCGAGCTACTGCACAGAGGGCGTGGCGAGGCACAGAAGCTAAAGAGTCCGAAACGGAAAGGGAAGAACCGGTCGACACGGAGAAAGAAAAAATATCCGAAGAAGAAGTCGAAGAAGAAGAGCTAGAAGAAGCGGAAGAGGAACCACGCTTCTACCAGGAAGTCCTGGAGGCCGTCGAGGAAAACCCTGACGGGGTAAAATTGACGGAAATTGGCGAAATAATTGGCGTTGACTGGCGCCAGCTAATTCTCGCTGCAAATACTCTGGTCGAAGAAAACAAGGTAAGCAAGCAAGATAGAACTTACTACCCGGAAGAATAGACGGATTAGTTCGCTGAGGCTTCTGAAAATTTATCTTCATATGGCCATATGGAGTGTTGAAATTTCTCGTTAAAAGCTTTTTGTCCTGAAACGGTTAATTATAATTTTCTAGCTTTGGAACCAGGTAGGTGAGATCTGAACGGATGAAAATATACCTTTATGGAGTAGTTCCCGGCGGAGTTTCTGAGGGATGGAACCCGGGCATGGAAGCAAAGGTGGGAGACCAGGAAGCACCGATTGAACTCTTCACACAAGATGGTATCGGATTCCTGTACAGCGAGGTCGATCTGGGGAGCAAATTAAGGGCAACCAGGAAAAACGTACAAAGGCACTCCGAAACGCTGGGTGACTTACTCGAGAAAGTCGAGACACTGGCCCCCGTTAGTTTTGGAGCGATACTTGACGACCTGGATTCAGTCAAGAAACTTATTAATGAAAACAGGGAGGACCTTGAAAATACCCTGGAGAAGATTTCCGGCAAGGTTGAATACGGCGTAAAGGCATATTGGGACCCGGAAGAAGTTGCCCGGAAAGTGGGCGAAAATGACAAAGAAATTCAAAAGTTAAAGAAAAAAGTCCAGAGCGGAAAGGCGGGAAACCAGTACGAGGCTACCGTAGAAGTCGGGGAACTAATTGACGAGAAAATCAAAGAGAAGAAGGAAGAATTACGGGATTCGATCCTGGAACACCTTACGCCAGTATCCCAGGAGTGGGTGGAGAACGACCTTTTCGACGAGAGAATGGCTACCAACCTCGCCTTCCTTCTCGATCGTAAATCGCAAGATAATTTTGATTCCGCCATGCAGGACCTGGGTAAGGACCACCCCGGTTACCTGACTTTTAAGTACAATGGACCCTGGCCCCCTTTCAACTTTGTGGAAATGGAACTTGGGTGAGTAGCCAGTGCTTTTGGTAGACGACCTGCTCAAAGGCCTACTCGTTGACGTCCCGACAAAAATTACCAAACAGGTAATGAACGAAATTATGACTCAGGTCGACAACGAGCTCGGGAACTACTACAGCCCGGAAGAGGTACGGGACGAACTTAAAAAACTACAGGTAAGTCTTGAGACTGGTGAAATTACCAGGGAAGAATACGACAAAAAGGAAGAAGAGTTGCTGGATATATTGGAGGCCCTGAGAACGATTGAAGAGGAGAGCTAAAACGGACGCGACTAAAAACTTTTCACCCTTTAAAAGATTTATCGCAACCTGCATGACTTGACCTTCTTTACACCAGCCGAAAGACGCGGTATTATAGAACCATAGAGACGCTTAGAAGCTCGATTATTACGAGGTGCTAAAAATGAGTGACAGGGACGAGAAGGAAACCGCAGAAGACATTCTCGACTCGCTCGGATTCGGTGATTTAGTTGACCTGCTAAAGAAATCCGACGTATTTAGCGAAAGAATGGAAGAAGTCAACGAGAA
Source organism: uncultured Thermotogae bacterium (assembly GCA_964645955.1). Lineage (GTDB taxonomy): Bacteria > Bipolaricaulota > Bipolaricaulia > M55B111 > M55B111 > JAGXLP01. The sequence goes on along the minus strand of CAZYCI010000034.1, from coordinate 5,408 downwards.
ACTAAAAGAACGGTTGAATTCTCAGGACCTTGAAGACGTAAAACCGAAATTCGACTACAATTTTTCCATAAATACCCTGGAGGACAGCTCCAGGAAACGCAGCAGACCCAGGAAAGGCTCTCGGCCCGGGAAGGACAATAAAACGGGCTCCTGGGACAGCGATTCGGTGAAATTTAAAGAAGGAGATAGTAAAAAGGAGAAGAAACGAGAACCCGAAGGTAGTGGAAAGGCCGAGCCGCTTGTCGACTTATTTGATCAGGAAGACGGGGTCCGCATAGTAGCCATATTCCCCGACCTCAGCGACCCGGAGGACCTGCAATTAGAGTTAAAAGAAGGTGAGCTCGTACTAAGGACCCCAAACAACAGGAAAGAGTTAAAGTTACCCTATCCGGTCCGGGAAGACCCCTCACTTGATTATAAAAACGGTATCTTCGATATTCGGTACGAGAAAAAGTAGGACTTATTTAGCTCGCAAAATTCTACTCCAGAGCTTCCCTCCTTTGCCCTGAAGTAATTCCGTTTATTCCTGTTAGATATATCATTTATACCAAAAAGCTATTTTACTTATACTTCTCATTAAGCATTAAGCCGTTGATTATCAATTAAAGGAACGAATAACACTAACTATGAAAAGAAAGAAAAAGATGAAGGAACTATCCAAATTTCTGACGCCGGATGGGGCAGAAAAGATACTTCTCCAGCTCGAGGATTACTTTGGGACCAAAAAAGAGCTTGCGGAAAAAATCGGCTGTAGCTATCCCGCGGTCAAAAAGTGGACAAATGGTAGCGTGCCCGGAAAAAAATACCTGCCGGAAGTACTCTCCCTGGCATTTGAGCACGTCCCCTCGTCAAAAAAGGTAGTGGCGAGGGAGGTCTTCAGGATGCGCGACCTGGCAAAGGATCTGGGGGTTCTGAAGGAGTTTAAATCATCAACTTCGAAGTACCTTTCGGAGCTGGACAGAGAGAGCGTAAAAATACTTCGTTACGTCGGCAAACACCGTTTTGCCCACATAAACGAGCTGGAAAACTACCTTAACGGAAGCAGCCACAGCGAAATTTTGACCCGGATTGAGGAAGTGATCAACGAACGCAGCGAGAACTTCTTCGGCGAACCGGCAATGGAATTCCGAAAGAGTGCTCTGGATAGCCAAACCGGCGAAACCGTGACTTTTTCCTGGTGGCTGACGCGAACGGGACTGGAAATCTTGAATCCCGGATCAAAGAAGGATAGGTTGGAAGTCTTCGAGGATGGAAAAGAAATCTCATTCATCTACAGCAGCAAGATGAAAAATAGTTTTCAGCCGGAGGCTTCTGCCGAATTTAACCACGGCATCCTAACTGTACGTGTGTCGGAAACCAATTCAGAGGAGGTTAAATAAATGCCGCTTCAGGCAACGAAAGACTCTACCGAATCGGGAGGAGGTCTACCGGAAGCGATCGACAAAATTCTGGAAAAAGGGCTGGTAATCAACGCCGACATAACCGTCTCCGTCGCGGACGTGGAATTGCTCGGGGTCAAAGTAAGAGCCGCACTGGCCTCGTTTGAAACTGCCGCGGAATACGGGCTCGAGTTTCCAAGTGGCACCAACACGGAGACGGAGGCCTGGAAGGAAGCCTATCAGGGAAAGGAGACTTGCCCCCAGTGCGGAAAAGATGTACTAAAAGAAACTTTGCTCGAAGAAAGCTGCCCCTGGTGCGGCTGGGAAAGTGCGAAATCAAAGAATAGCTCGGGGCAAAAGGCTGGACCTTCAGACGGCAACAAAATCGACGGGATTGAGGCGTAACTCAATGGACTTCAGGAGGCACCATGTCCGACGAGATTGACGTGGATTCGGACAACCTCAAGGACGGGTTGCTGGGGCTGGTAATTGCGCTCGTCGAAATTATTCGTGATGCCTTAAAGCTTCAGGCCATGCGGCGGATGGAGAACGGCAGGCTGAAAGACGAGCAAATAGACAAACTTGGCACCGCTCTGATCAAACTCGACGAGGCAATCGAGGATATAAAAGATGACCAGGAAATATCCGAAGCAGTTGATAGCACGAGATCAGGGCTGAACGAAGTTATAAACGAAGCAATTAACCCGGAAAACTGGGCAACCGGCAATGGTGAGTAATTTGAGGTAATCGGGGAGGGGTTACCGTGACCAAGCAAAAAAATACTAAACCGGGAAGGTACCTTTACTGCATCGTAGATTCCGGTCAGCGGAAGGAGTTCGGGGATATCGGCGTAGAGGGCAACTCGGTTTATACGATTCCACATCAGGATATATCCGCCATCGTCCACGACTGCCAGGCGGATCCTTACGACTCCGACGAGGAGGAAGAAGTAAAAAGGTGGGTACGTTCCCACCAGAACGTACTGGATGCAGTAATGGAAGATCACGAATACGGTGGGCTACTGCCGGCCGGCTTCGATACGATAATAAAACAAAAGGGTGACAAGGACCCGGATTCTACCGTCAAAGGCTGGTTAAACACCGAGTACGGTTCCATAAGGGAACAGCTCGATGAGGTGAAGGGGAAAGCAGAATACGGCGTCCATATAACTTACGACCCCGACTGGCTTGCTGGCACGATACCCCGGGATTCGGAGGAAGTACAATCACTTAAAAGTAAAATCAAAGAAAAGCCGGAGGGAGCGGCCTACCTGTATAGGGAAAAACTGGAGAAACTGACCTCCGACCGAATGGAGGAAGAGAAGGAGGCCATGAAATCGGACTTAATAAAAAAAATCCGGCCCGACGTCGATCGGCTGGTCGAAGAAGAGGCAAAAAGTTTTCCCGGTGAGACCGAGACCCTGTTGAGCGTTGCCTGTCTGGTTGAGTCAGGGGAATACGAAGAGCTTGGAAACACCCTGGAGGAAATCGACGACCGGGAAGGCTTGAGCGTTCGCTTTACTGGACCCTGGGCACCTTACTCCTTCACTGACATAAGTAGAAACGAGGACTAATTTCAGGCATGGAACCGGAAAGGGACGAAGTAGTGGACTTACTGGATAAAATCCTCGAAAAAGGGGTCGTCGTCAATTCTGATTTGATCATCACGCTTGCGGATGTCCCCCTCATCGGAGTTGATCTCAGATTAGCTCTAGCAGGAATAGATCGAATGCTGGATTACGGGTTATTCGAAGACTGGGATGCTGCCCACAGGGCGATGGAGGAGGAACCGGAAGAGAGTAATGATAGGCTGGACGTAAACGAGGCTGGTGATTGATTTGAACAAACGTGACCGTATCGAACTTCGAGTGCAAAAAGCAGAACCCGTAGACGCCGGGACAGGCATAGGCCGGCTTGATCAGGAAACAATGGAGCAACTGGGTGTCGAAGTCGGTGAATTGATAAAAGTGATTGGCGAAAGAAATACCCCTATAAAAGCCCTCCCCAGCAGGCCGGGAGACGACAAAAAGGGGACTCTATCCATCGATGGGCTGTCCAGAAGCAATGCCGGAGTGAAGCTGGACGAGACCGTCCAGATAGAAAAGTGGCCCGGACGCGAAGCCCGTACGGTAAAACTGAAACCGCTGTTCACGACAAAACTGGACGAGGAGGACCGCCAGTACGTTCTATCAGCGCTTAACAACCATCCCGTAACGGAAGGAGACGTCGTCAGGATCGAGTTATTTGGAGCGGAAAAACAGGACTTCGTGGTTCAAGACGTCGACCCCGGGGAAGGTCCGGCACTTTTGACTACCGACACTTCGCTGCGGGTAGCAAAATCCGGGGGCGGCAAGTCGGAGAGTGAGGGGCTAAGCTACGAAAATATCGGGGGGCTGGACGAGGAAATAGCCAGGCTGAGAGAAATGATCGAACTACCGATGAAGTTCCCGGAAGTATTTCAAAAACTGGGAATTGAACCCCCAAAAGGGGTATTGCTGCACGGCCCTCCGGGAACCGGAAAGACGTTGCTTGCCCGTGCCCTGGCGGAGGAGACGGATGCGGCTTTCTTCAACGTCAGCGGGCCGGAGATCATGGGTAAGTACTACGGAGAGAGCGAAGCCAGGCTGAGAAGTATTTTTGAAGACGCTGAGGAGGACGCGCCAAGTATTATATTCATCGACGAGCTGGACGCCATCGGATCAAAGAGAAAGGAATTGAGCGGGGAAAAACAGGTAGAGAAAAGGGTGGTGGCTCAGCTCCTTTCTCTCATGGACGGGCTGGAGTCCAGGGGCGAGGTAATAGTAATCGGCGCCACAAACATATCCGATTCAATCGACCCGGCTCTCCGGAGGCCCGGGCGGTTTGACCGGGAAATAGAAGTAGGGATTCCTGATCGAAAGGGGAGGAAAGAGATTCTGCAGATACATACGAGATCGATGCCCATGTCGGACGGCGTTTCCCTGGAAGAGCTCGCGGATGTTACTCATGGGTTCGTCGGAGCCGACCTGGAATCCCTGGCAAAGGAAGCAGCAATGGTTTCCCTGCGCCGAATATTTCCAGAAATCGATTTTGCGGAAAAAGATATACCTTATTCGGTTTTACGCGACCTGCAGGTAAAAGAAGAGGACTTCCGCGAGGCTCTTAAAGAAACCACCCCCTCGGCGTTGCGAGAGATCTTCAGCGAAATACCTGACGTAACCTGGCAGGACGTCGGTGGTTTAGAGGAGGTAAAGGAAAGATTGACGGAGATCATCCAGTGGCCCTTTGAGAACAAGGAGCTCTTTGAGAAAGCGGATACGGAACCGCCGAAAGGGGTATTGCTTCACGGCAAACCCGGTACTGGAAAAACCCTGCTCGCGAAAGCCGTTGCACACGAGGTCAGGGCCAATTTTATCTCCGTCAACGCCTCCAATTTTATCTCCAAGTGGGTGGGAGAAGCAGAAAACAAGATAACGGAAGTATTTAAAAAGGCCAGACAGGCTGCCCCGTGCGTACTTTTTTTTGACGAGATAGATGCTCTCACGCCCAGACGCGGGGAAAGCGAGGGCAACCAGGTGCTTGAAAGGGTGGTGAGTCAGCTACTCGTAGAGCTCGATGGCACGGAAGAACTGCACGGCGTAGTGGTCATCGGAGCGACGAACAGGCCGGATATCATCGACCCCGCACTGTTGAGATCGGGCCGGCTCGAGGTCCAGATGGAACTACCCGAACCGGACCGTGAAGCCCGGGAAGAAATATTCCGGGTCCACACGAGAAAAAAGCCTCTTGCAGAGAACGTTGCAACCTCGGAACTGGCAGAGAAAACGGAGGGGCTTGTCGGCGCGGATATCGAATCAATCTGCCAGAATGCTTCCTTTAACGCAATCAGAAGGGTGGTGGAAGACGGTGAAGACCTGACAATTACCAGAAACGACTTTTTGCGAGAGATCCAATCCACTCTTAACTCGGGCCGCGTTTCTCGTAAAGATAATTAAGAAAACCCTGAATTATTGGATCAGGGTGAGGAGGTACACATGGAAAAGGACGAGGA
>CAZYCI010000033.1:10230-12504 GCA_964645955.1 uncultured Thermotogae bacterium | reverse complement strand
AGGGCGAATACTTTTGCCAGCTTACCGAGAACGATCACGAAAAGGCCGTAACGGATTTCCAGGGCTTCGACGGCAAAGATCGCTCCGCCGGTCATAACCGTTCCGAGAAAGGGTATCGGGATGGAAGATAGTAGAAATATTGCAAGGTAGTCGTACTCGTAGGTTTCGATTAAATCGGAGATCGCTCGATCCCGCTTTTCTTTCGACTTCAGCAGGCCGAGCTGGCCGTCTTCGAACTCCTCGGATACCTCGTTGATCCTTTCCAGGTGGTGCCTGATGAGGGGAAACTTCCTTTTTAAATAGTCACGGAAACGGATTAGTGTATCCTTCGGGATCAAGAAGTTTATCGGTACGTAGAGGACAAAGACTCCCCAGAGATTAATTCCGATACTAATCAGTAACGAAGAGATCAATGACTCGTGCCCGAGGAAACGGCGGAACAGTATCTGGTCGGAGGTTAGCCACCACTGGAGAAATAGATGTATTCCGCGACCCAGCTCTGAGCCTGACACGGGAGTCACTCCTGAGTTAATCGATCATTTCCCGTTATGAACTTTACTTAAATTAAATATATTTGTTTGCTTCGATTCAGTCAAAATGGTTTGAATAAAGTTCGTGTAAAACGGACCGAACTTTAAATCCGATTTTAATTTGAAATAAATATTAATTAGAATAAAATTACTCGAGATGATACACCTAATTCAAGAGGTATAGGGAGGTTCAAATGAAAAAGAACGTCGGCAAGCTGGATAGCAGGATACGAAACAGGCTGGGAATGATTTTAATACTCGTCGGGATTTTGGGACTACTGGGTTTGATTGCCACGGGACTGGTTTTGGAAATCGTGCTGATCGTAGTCGGATTGATCTCCTTCGTGACGGGGACCACCAAAACCTGCGGTTTATACTCCGCGGTCGGAATGGATACGCTGGAAGAAGAGGAGAAAGAGTAAGCTCCCAAGACGTGAATCCGGTGGTTTAAAATGATCGAGTTTTAAAGAGGCAATAATGGAAAATAAAGACAATAAAGACAACGTAACTTTCGTCATCCTGGGCGGAACTGGTGACCTGGCCCGAACCAAGTTAGTGCCTTCGCTTTATGAACTTTACAAAGAAGGGAAAGTCGGTGAGTTCGATCTGATAGGTACTTCGAGACACGACCTCTCCCGGGAGGAGTACCTGAATCAGGTCGGGACCTCGATAGAGCGGGGAAAGGACTGGGAGGACTTCCGGCAGAACATCCGTTTTTCCCAGCTCGACTTTTACGAGCCGGGCGACTACGAGGACCTGCGCGACGAGCTGATGGAGTGCGGCGACCACAGGCTGTTTTACCTGGCAACCCTGCCGCAGCACTTCAGCGTGATCACGGACAACCTGGCCAACCAGGACCTCGTAAAGGAAAGCTCCAAGGTGCTGTACGAGAAGCCCTTCGGGGACGACCTAGAATCCGCCCGGAAGCTCAACGGCTGTATCGGCGACCTGTTCCCGGAGGAGAAAATATACCGGATAGATCACTACCTGGACAAGGAGTTGGTCGGCAACCTCTCCGTGCTCCGTTTTTCAAATTCCATCGTCGATCCTTTGCTGACGGCGGGGTCGGTAAACCACGTTCAGATAATTGCCAGCGAAAACTTCGGCGTGCTCGACCGGGGTGAGTTCTACGATCGCTACGGCGCGGTAAAGGACTTCTTCCAGAGCCACCTGCTGCAGTTGCTTTCTCTCGTTGCCATGGCTCATCCGAAAAACATGAGCGCGAAATCCATCCGGGACGAGAAGGTTCGCTTGCTCAAACAGGTGAAGCTTCAGGACTCCCTGATCGGTCAGTACAGAGGTTATCGGGAGGAACCGGGAGTAGCAGAGGATTCGAGCACGGAAACGCTCGTGGCGGTTAAGGCCGGGATAAACAACGATCGCTGGCGTGGCGTACCCTTCTATCTCCTGTCCGGAAAAAATCTCGCCCGCAAGTACTCCCAGGTATACGTCGAGTTCAACCGGTCAAACGTCGGCTACCCCTCGGAAGAAGGTACCCTGGTTCCGAATTCACTGATCATCAATATTCAGCCCAACCAGGGAATCAATTTTACCATCAACACTAAGGTACCGGGGAAGATGAGCACGGAGCCGGCGAGAATGGAGTTCTGCCATTCCTGCCATCACGGTCCAAATACGCCGAGTGCCTATGAAAACCTGCTGGCACAGGCCATTAACGGAGATCAGCGTTCTTTCGTCCGTTACGACGAGATAGAAGAACAGTGGAAGCTCGTCGATCAGCTGA
>CAZYCI010000033.1:8497-10130 GCA_964645955.1 uncultured Thermotogae bacterium | reverse complement strand
CGTCGTCGTCTCCCTGCCCGGCGGGCGGTCCGTTCAACCGTTTTACTCGAAAATACCGGAATACGCCGAACGTTTGAGCCAGGACGAATGGAAAAGAGTTCACTTTTTCTGGACGGACGAGCGGCTGGTACCGCCGGACTCGCCCGAGAGCAACTACGGTCTGGCGCAGGGTCTCTTTCTGGAAGATCTGCTGGATCGGGACCTGATTGACGAGAGCAACGTTCACCGGTTTCCCGGCGAGGCCGAGGATATCCCTGACGCTCTGGACAAGTACGATAACGAGTTACGAAAAATTTCCGGTGGGCGGATCCATTTGCCGCTGCTCGGCGTCGGCGGGGATGGACACGTGGGCTCGCTGTTTCCGGGGAGAGAACAGCTTGAATTCGAAAGTGAAGGTTTCCTGATGGTTTCCGACTCACCCAAGCCCCCCGAAAATAGAATAACGGTATCACCTGGTCTAATAAGAGGATCCGCCGACCCTTTTCTGTTCTTCATCGGCGAGGAAAAACGCGAAGCCTACCGCTGTTTCAGAAGCGAAGAGAAAAATCCACGCGATTGCCCCTGCAAGCTGGCCCTGGAGGGTAAACCCGGCACAGTTCACGTGGTGACGGACCTGGAAGCCGGAGCCAGCTGATTCCTCTTACAGGTTCTGAGGGTTCTGCAATTTCTTAAAGCTCGCTAACTGCTCGAGTCCAGGATTCCTTCCAGGACCTCCGTCGGCCGATCATCCTCGTCGACCATGATAAAGGAAAAGTCATTTCCGTTCTCGTTGTAGTTTTCGACGAAAATCCTGTCGTTCAACGTATCTCCGACGTATACTCCGGTTTCATCCCCAACGAGCTCCGCAAGTGCCCTCGGGTCCGGTTTGTGGTAACTGTCCCTGGTAACGACGGGACTCAGCTCGTAATTCAGGACCTGCTCGGCCAGCTCGACCTCGTCCCGGTTTCGGCCGGTGATGTAGCCCAGCTTGAACCTTGCGTCAATTCGGTCGAGCAGCTTTGTGTCAACGAAGGGTTGCTCCTCCTTCCACAATCCCTCCGATCCGCCATCCTCCCCGAAATAAAACCGGTCAAATCGTTTTTTGACCTTTCCCCTGCCGATTGCTTCACCGACCTCCTCCCTGATCCACTCGAGGCCTTTGCCCCGGGGAAAATTATCGATAAACCCCACGAAGTCCGACGTTAGCTGTGCCAGAACCAGCCCTTCCGTCACCCGGTAGTCGTCGCCGAACCGGCCCTTCCTCCTGAATTCCCTTATGGTATCCAGCTCGAAAGCCCCCTCTTGGTCGATATCCGACAGGAGAAGCTCTCCCGTCAACTTGACCGCCCGGTCGTAACTATCGCTTGGGTCTATCAGGACCCCGTCTATATCCAGTACCACCCAGGTCAAATCCTCCACTGTATTCACCTCAACTAGTTAGGTTTTTCGAAGGTTGGAACTCGTTCACGTAATCCTCCAGGGAAGCGGCAACCCGTTCGTTTTCTTTCCTCGTTCCGATGGTAATCCGTATCTTATCGGACAACTCCCCGGAGAACGTTCTGACACCAATACCTTTTTTACCGAGGTACTCCCCGGCGTCGAGATCCAGCAAAAGAAAGTTGGCCGCGCTCGGGTAGGCGTAACCCGAGAACCG
>CAZYCI010000033.1:1168-8397 GCA_964645955.1 uncultured Thermotogae bacterium | reverse complement strand
TTCGAATCTATTTCCCGTCGGGTTGTTCGGGGAACAGAGGAAAACCGTCGCCGCGCCCTCGAGCCGGTCCTTGATTCCCTCGAGGTCGAGTCCGAATTTATCGGTTAACGGTACCTCCTTAACCTCGTAGCCCGCCAGCTCCGAATAGAAGCGATACATGGAAAAGGTGGGCGGGGTCGTTATGACGTGATTTCCGGCGAAGAGCTTTACGGTATAAGAGATCAGCTGGTCGGAACCGCTTCCGGCTACGACGTTGCTCGGTCGGACTCCGTGAAATTCCGCCAGTTTCCGCCTCAACTCCTCTGAATTCGGACTCGGATACCGGTTTAGCTCCGTCTTTTCCAGCACCGCATTGATTTTAGCCTTCAGCTCTTCGGGCAGGGGAAACGGGGATTCGTTTTTGTCCAGGTTGACCTCCCGGGCTTCCCGGTCCGAATCGTAGGAAGAAAATTCCTCGACCTTTTTTCTAATTTTCATTCCCGTCTCTCCCCCAGAACATCCATGACCTCTTTCAGCTCGACTCCCCGTTCTCGCAACAGCACCAGAAGGTGGTAGAGCAGGTCGGCCGATTCCTCGGCGAGGTTTTTCCCGCCCGAGGCAAGAATTACTTCTATTGCCTCTTCCCCGACCTTTTTCTCGATTTCTTCCGACCCTTGTTCAAATAAATTTACAGTGTAGGAACCCTCGGGTCGGTTTCTTTCCCGGTTCCGGATGAGCTCCTCCAGTTCTTTCAGGACGTTCAGGGAGTAGTCAATGCTTCCCGACTTAACTTCCGGTTTTCCCAGCTCCCGGTAGAAGCAGCTATCTTCTCCGGTATGGCAGGCGGGTCCTTCCTGGTCGACTTCAAGGAGCAGGGCGTCGCCGTCGCAGTCGATTCTCACGTTTTTTACTCGCTGCAAGTTACCGGAGACTTCTCCCTTTTTTCTAATTCTCCCTTTGCTCCGCGAAAAGTAATGGCCGTATCCGGTGGATAGGGTTAACCGGAGCGCCTCCCGGTCCATGTAAGCCAGGGTTAATACATCGCCCCCTGTCCCCTGGGCGATGACCGGGACCAGGCCGTCTTCATCCCAGGCTACCGACTCTATCAGTCCTTCAAGTTCTTCTGACATTGAAACCCTCCTCGTAAATTGCTTCCTTGACCTCGGATACGCTGTACTCGTCGTAGTGGAAAATTGAAGCCGCAAGAGCAGCGGAAGCTCCGGATTGAAAGGCCCCGGGAAAGTGGGCCGGTTTTCCGGCACCGCCGGAAGCTATTACGGGTAAATCCACGGCGTCCGCAACGGCTCCGGTCAGGTCCAGGTCGAAGCCCTCTTCAGTTCCGTCCGCGTCCATGGATGTCAGCAGTAGTTCTCCCGCCCCGAGTTCCTCTACCCTCCGGGCCCAGTCCAGAACTTTAAGGTCGCGCCCCTTTCTGCCTCCGTGGGTGTAGACGATCCAGTCGCCCCCTTCTCTTTTGCCGTCTATCGCGATCACGAGGTTTGCGCTGCCAAGCACTTTCGCGGCTTCCTCAATCAACCCGGGGTTTTCTACTGCAGCCGTGTTGATGAAAACTTTGTCCGCACCCTTCCGGGCAAGCTTTTTCACGTCCTCGACCGATCGGACCCCGCCGCCGACGGTAAACGGAATGAATAACTCCCGGGCCACCTCTTCCACCAGGTCCAGCAGTATATCCCGCTTTTCGTGGGAGGCCGTGATGTCGAGGAATACGAGTTCGTCGATTCCGGCCGCCTCGTATCTTTTCCCGAGTTCTATCGGATCTCCCGCGTCCCTGATATCCTTGAACTGGATTCCTTTGACCACCCTGCCTTCCCGTACGTCCAGCGCCGCGATCACCCTTTTAGCCAGCAACGGACTCACCTCCGGCAGCTACTGCCTCTTCTAGCTCGATCTTGCCTTCGTATAGCCCCTTTCCGATGATCGCCCCGTCGAAACCTTTCCGCTTTAGCTTCAAGACGTCGGCAATCCCGGTAACTCCTCCGGCGTAAACCACTTCCACTTCTTTGTCATCCCAGAAACTTTTGATTTCACCTATTCCCTCGAGCTTTCCGTCTCGTGTTACCGAAGTAAATACGAACCTGTTTACTGCTTCTTTCATTTCGGCAAAGGCCTCACCCGGGCTGACGTTCGTTGCCGTTTCCCAGCCTTCGAGCATCAGGCCCTTTTCGCCAGCATCGAGACTGACCGTCAGACCTTCGTACTCCCTGGCCGCTTGCTCTAAGAATTCCAGATCCCTGGCTTTCGTGCCTATTACGGGGTTTCGCACTCCGATTTCTGTGACCGTCTTTAAAGTATCCATGCTCCTGATTCCCCCGCCGAGGTGGACCCGTAGTTCCGTTTTTTCAAGGATCTCTTTTACTGCGTTCAGGTTTTTCGGTTCGCCGGAGAAGGCCCCGTCCAGGTCAACCACGTGAACCTCGTCGACTACCCGAGAGAATTTTTTTGCGAACTCCAGCGGACGGCCGTAGACTTCCTTCCGCTCTTTCTTTCCTTCTTCCAGCCGCACCGCCCGCCCGTCCATGATGTCGATCGCGGGGTAGATTTTCATAGTTTGAGCTCCTTGAAGTTTTTCATAACTTGAAGCCCGGCTTCGCCGGACTTCTCCGGGTGAAACTGGACCCCGAAAACGTTCTCTCGTCTGACGGCGGAAGGGAATCTCTTGATTCCTTCATTTGCTCGGAACTTTGTCGTTGCGGCAACAGGTGCTCTGGTTTCCGGTTTAACTCGGTAGGAGTGGACGAAGTAAAAGTAACTGTCATTCTTGACTCCCCGGGAGAGCGGAAAGTCGGTCTCGAAATTCACTTGATTCCATCCGATGTGCGGGGCCGCCGCCTCCGGCAGTTTGACCACTTTGCCTTTGAGAATTCCAAGGCCCTGCCCCTCTTCCTCTTCGCTCGATTGAAATAGCAGCTGGGCGCCGAGACAGATGCCGAGAAAGGGAGTACCGGCAGAGATTTTCTTTAAAAGTATTTCCCGCAGCGGTTCCAGCCTCCGTGACACTTCCCCGAAGTTGCCGACTCCGGGCAGGACTATCCTGTCGGCTTCCGCGAGTATTTTTGAATCGTCGGTGATCGTTCCGCCGACGGCCTTGCCGACGTTCGCGAAATTACCGACTCCGAGGTCGACTATCGCTATCATCTCAGGTCACCCTTGGTGCTCTCGAGCCGCTCCGAACCCGCCAGTGCCTCCGATAGACCGACACCCAGGGCCTTGAACCCCGCCTCTATGACGTGGTGCGAGTTCCTTCCGTCAAGTTGCTTCAGGTGGATCGTGGCTTCCAGGCTTCTGGCCAGTCCGTCGAGAAATTGCTTTGCCATGACCGGAGAAAAACCGTCTTCTTCCTCGGACGGATTGAAGTCGTAATTCAGGTGGGGCCGAGAGATGTCCACCGCACAGAGAACCAGGGCCTCGTCCATCGGTATTATCGCCTTACCGTAACGAGCGATCCTGGCTTCGTCCAGGTCACCCCGCAGCGCCCGACCGATCAAGATGCCGACATCCTCCCAGAGGTGGTGCGGCAGGTCCCCGCTGGCCACGATACTGACTGGAGTTTCCATGTAGAAAAACAGGGTCTCCAGCAGGTGATCGAGGACGTCGTCGCCGGTTTCGATTTGGATGTCTCCGTCGACGAAGTCCAGAGATACTTCAACTTCATCAGTCGCCCTCTTCATTGCTTCTCACCTCCAGGGCCTTCCCGTGGGCAGACATACCCTCTATCTCCGCCATTCGTTCCCCGAGCTGGCTGTTTTCCCTGAACTCCCCTTCGCCCGTCCAGGCAAAGCTTATTGGCTTCATGAAGTCCCTGACTGTTAGGACGGAATCGAACCTCGCAGCCCTTCCGGTCGGGAGGACGTGGTTCGTCCCCAGGAAGTAGTCCGCCGCGGCGGAGGGCGTGAACTCGCCGAGGTAGACTGCGCCGGCATTTCGGACGTACTGGAGTAGATTGGCCGGCTCTTCGGTATTGATTTCCAGGTGCTCCGGTGCGATCTCGTTTACCCGGTTTATACAGCTCTTTAAGTCCGGCAAGGTTTCTACTTTTATCCGCTCCTCGTTACAGAATTTCGCCAGACCTTCCGAAGTCGACAGGAGCCAGGCCCGGGCGTCCTCCCCGTGCTCGAGCTGGGAGCGAAGGTCGGCCAGGACTGCCTCCGACCGCGCCGTGTCGTCCGCAACGACGCAGACTTCGGAGGGTCCGGCTAGCCCGTCGATTCCGACCTGACCGTATACCTGCCTTTTTGCCTCGTTGACGTACTTGTTACCGGGACCGAATATCTTGTCCACCGGATCCATCCCGGCTCCGTAAGCCAGGGCCCCGATTGCCTGGGCCCCGCCCACCCGGTAGATCTCCGTTATTCCAAGCAAGCCGGCCGTATAACGCGTGTATTTGTCGATTTCTCCGTCGTTCGGTGGGGAAGCCAGCGCTATTTCTTTTACGCCGGCTATCCGTGCGGGCACACCGCTCATGATCAGACTGGAGGGCAGCGGTTGACCGCCCGGAACGTAAATTCCAATTCTTTCTACGGACCTGTAGACCCGGCCGTAGATGGAACCTTCCTGGAAAAACAGGTCGTCCTCCGGGTACTGCCTTTCGTGCAAACTTTCCACGCGGTTTATAATTTTTTTGATTGTTTTCCTGTCCTCGTCCGGAATTTCCGCTCTGACCTCCAGGTCCTCTTGGTCCAGCTTCAGCGGTCCCGTGAAGTCGTCGAACTTTTCCGAGTACCGTTTGACGGCCCGCTTGCCTTCTGATTCGACCTCGGAAAGTATATCATCCACGTACTCTTTCAACTTCATCTTCGATCACTTCCCTGATTGAGAAGACGGTTTTGTTGATTCTGTCGAACTCCGTTTTCTGGGCGATTCTATTTACCAATAAAAGGGCCGAGCTTTCCATTATCGTCGAAGCTTCCTCGAGCCCGTTCGCTGCCAGGGTGTTCCCCGTCTGGACGATGTCGACCAGGGCGTCCGCGATCCCGGCTCGGGGAGCTAGTTCCGTCGATCCGTTGACTTCGATGATTTCCACTGAAGTTCCCAGTGATTCAAAGTAGCGTTTCGTTACATTCGGGTACTCGGTCGCTATCCGGTAGCCGTCCATTTCTTCCGGCGGAGTCGGGTCCTCCTGCAGTCTGCCGACGCTCAACCTGCACTGTCCGATAGGCAGGGAGATCGGAATAAAGACATCCGGGTCGGTTTCCCGGATGACGTCCTTGCCGGTGATTCCCATGTCGGCCCCTTCTTCGACGTAGGTCGGGACGTCAGCCGGCTTGGCCAGCAGGAGGTCGTGTTTCCCGTTTTCGTGGACCAGCTTCCGGTTGTCTTCGATCCCGATGTCCGGTACGGCCCGGCGCAGCAGCTCTACGGAATCGTCAAGCATCCGCCCTCGCGGCAGCACTATTTTCATTGCTCCACCTCCACCGGTATCCCCTTTTCTACCAGTCTTCTTGCCCGCCTGAATTTTTCCTGTGAATTACCGGAAATCTTCCTCCGGCTTTCTTCCTCGTTTCCCTCGTAGACCTCCAGCAGGTTGGTCAGGTGAAATGCGAAACCGCAGGAGTCCTCGTTACCGAAACTGTACTCTCCTCCCCCGCCAAGCGGCGCACCTACTTCGGGTGAGTAGATCTCGAAGGTCAGATCGTCGTAATAGGGCAGGCCCCGGACAGTCCCGAAGTCCGCGAAGATCCTTTCGTCGCCCACCGTTTCCAAAATTGAATTCAATCTGTCGTACTCGGGGTTTCGTCCTCTGTAGTTGAACAACTGCCAGATTTCTTCCCGCTTTTCTTCTCTCAGTTCTACCTCGTCGATCAGGTCAAAGCTCCTGTGGTGGAGCGCGTCGAATACTTTTTCCCTCACTTCGGGAATTTCTTCGGTAATTTTTTCCCAGACCTTTCTGCTGCCGATGTCGACGAAGAATTCCCGAATCCCGAGTGATTCTAGGGCCGTGATGATCCCGTTGAGGATTTCCACGATCATAAACCGGCTATCCCCGCCGACGTACTCGACTCCGAACTGCCAGTCGCCGCTGGTTCCGCCGTCCAACACTTCGGACAGGTAGAAGAGCTTGTACTCTTTCCCGTTTTCCAGTTTAGACAGGATCTGGGAAGTTATATCGGGCTTTATCAGGTAAAAATTATCGCCATCGGCGAACTTGGTTCCCTTGTCCAGCCCGGGCCTGGCTTCCTCCATGGCGGGTAAAAGTACTTCACGATAGTTCCAGAGCTCGAAGTTCTGCCTCAATTGTTTAGCTACGGAAGACAGTTTTCTCGATTGATCTATCAGGTTGATGTTCATGGCTACCTCCGGCTCGTAATGAGATGACGTTCACACGCCGAAAAAACTAACTTGGAAACAAGAATTTAAGTTTTAAATTCGATAGAACGGAAGTTATGGAGTAATTAGGTAAGTGGATGGAGATGTCCGGAACATCCCCGATGATGAAGAATTGCTTTTGCGCCGGAAAGAGTAGAACTTGCTGCGACTAAATTTGACATGTTAAGGATAAGCTAACTTATCGAGTTGATAATTTCAAGGCGAACCCGGTTTTGGCGCAAGGTGAACTCCCCACAAGCGCTACGATGATTTGATTTAGGAAGGAGTTTGCCTTGCGAACCATTTTTCGTCCAATATACTTTTCTTGGATATAGAGTCGAAATACAGGTTGAACCGAACCGAAAAGTTATTTGTAGCAGTTTATTTATCTTTCATAAGCTTGCCTAGAGGAGGTAAAAGATGACGGTCAGCAAAGACTCGCTGAAATTCGCGATTGAACTGGAGCAGGAAGGACACGATTACTACGTCGATCACGCGGACGAGACGGATAATCCATTCGTGGAATCGGTTCTCGAGAAACTTGCCGAGAGGGAGCTGGAACATATCGAGGCCATCAATAACATTGCGGAGGGGAAGTCCGTCGACGACGTCTCCTTCATCAATCTGGATATAGAGCAGGAAACCAGGGATATTTTTGAAGAGTTTTCCGATAATGAAAAGGAAGGATGGAAGGAAGAAAAGGCCGACGTTTACGATCACGCCATAGAACTGGAAACCAAGCTCGCCAAACTCTACAAGGAACTGGCCGAAGAAACCGAGGACGAGGAAGAGAAGGAGTTTTTCCAGGCGCTGACAAAAGAAGAGGACAAGCACTACGAGACGCTTTCCAACGTGTTTTACTACCTTACGGACCACGAGCGCTGGATGGCGGAGAGCGAAGGCGAAGTCTGGGGTTGGATGAATAC
>CAZYCI010000033.1:0-1068 GCA_964645955.1 uncultured Thermotogae bacterium | reverse complement strand
TTTTTTAATTGAGGAGTAAAAAGTTCCGATTCCATGATGATGTTAGAAGAAATAGACGACCAGGTTGCCGTCGCCTTTCAAGGCGAACCAGGGGCCTATAGTGAAGCTGCGTTACGGAAGTACTATGAGGGTAACGGCACGGAACCAGCAGGACTGGCCCGGGATGCTCTGGAAGGAGTGGTGAACGCCGTAGAAACTGGTTCCGTCGATGCCGGAATAGTTCCCGTGGAAAACTCCCTCGGGGGGTACGTCGATAGTTCCTACAGGTTGATTACCCGCGGCGACGTATTTGTCACGGGGGAAGTATATCTCCGGGTAAGACACTCTCTTCTCGGAATCCAGAACGCCGAACTTTCGGATATCGAGACCGTCTATTCTCATCCCCAGGCGCTCAAGCAATGTCGGGATTACCTATCCGACCTGGGAGTTGAAACCCACGCCACTTACGACACTGCCGGTTCGGCAAAGATGGTCAGGGAAAGGGCCGAGTCTCAAGTAGCTGCGGTGGCGAGCAAGTTCGCCGGGGAAAAGTACGGCCTCAAACCACTGGTTGATAATATCCAGTCGAGCGATAAAAATCGGACCCGTTTTTTGATTATATCCTCCGAACCACGAGAAAAACGGGCGGGCGACGAAGGTTACAAGACAACCATAAGTTTCGAACTGGGGGATTCTCCCGGGGGACTATACCACTGTCTGGAGCCATTCGCCGAAAAGGAAGTAAACCTGACGATGATTCAGTCCCGACCAACGAACACCGGTCACTGGGAGTACCATTTTGACCTGGAAATGGAGGGTCACAGCGAAGAAGAACCGCTTAATTCAACTTTACGGGAGCTAAAAGACGTGGTGCCGGAGGTTCACCTTCTGGGATCCTATCCCCCCGGTGAAAGGTCTTAGACCCCCGAAACCCTCTTCAGGAATCGTTGTGTACGTTTAGGTCATTGGTCAGGTGTAATAGTTGAAAGTTTCCACTATCGTGGGGAATCCACTTAATATTTTCCTGTAAACTCCTTTCACCCCTTGACATTCAACGTAGGCTGGAGTAGAATCCTTAAAACTTAGGGT
>CAZYCI010000032.1:2050-12834 GCA_964645955.1 uncultured Thermotogae bacterium | reverse complement strand
GGGGGCACAATGAAAATAAGCGAGTCCAACCGGGAATTGACGGCTGAAATAGAGGAGTTAAGTGGAGAAAACGTCTATTCCTGCTACCAGTGCGGCAAGTGTTCGGCGGGCTGTCCGTTCACCGAGGAGATGGACCTCATGCCCAACCAGGTTATCAGAAAGGTCCAGTTCGGCGATGAGAGCGTGCTCGAGGCCGAAACGCCCTGGGTATGTGCCTCCTGTCTCAGCTGCGAGGTGGACTGCCCAAAAGGAAATAACGTTCCGGCTATAATGGAAGGAATCAGGGAAATCAGTCTGCGACAGAACATTGATGAAGTGGACCTAAAACGAATGGAAACCAGGGGACTACCGGAGATCGCTCTGGTCAGCAATCTGAGAAAAAAGTCGGGCTGATACTCATGCAAGAGCTACCTTACTACCCGGGATGCAGCTTGAAGGATACGGCCAGCAACTTTGAGACTTCAGCCCTAAAGACCGCGGAAGATCTCGGGGTTGACCTGGAAGAGCTATCGCGGTGGAACTGCTGCGGCACCGTCTATTCTTTAACCGACGACGACCTGATGAAGCAACTCGGCCCGATCAGGAACCTGATCCATGCCCAGACAGAAGGGTACGACCGCCTGTATACGCTCTGTTCCATGTGCGACAACACCCTGAAGCGGGCAAACCTGCTAGTAAAAGAGGACCGGGAGAAGCTCGAAAAGATCAACGCGTTCATGGACCAGGAGCCGGATTATCTCGGGGAAGTCGAAGTGCGGCATTTTCTCCAGTTACTCCGGGACGAGATCGGGTGGGAGAGAGTCCGGGAAAACGTAAAGAGCCCGTTGAACGACCTCAATGTTGCCCCCTATTACGGTTGTATGCTAACTCGACCCAGGGAGGTCGGACTGGACGATCCGCACGACCCGTCAGTTTTTGACGACCTGATAAAAGCTCTCGGCGCTAACCCCGTGGATTTCGCTTACGATTCCGAGTGTTGTGGTTCCTATAACACCGTCGATAAGGCCGAGGTCGTTCTGGACAAAACGGAAACCATCACCTGCGGGGCCAGAAAGGCCGGAGCGGACCTGATCATAACCTCCTGCCCGCTCTGCCAGTTCAACCTGGACTCAAGGCAGGTCGACTTAACCGAAGTCGCACCCAGCCACGAACCATTGCCCGTCCTTTACTTTACTCAGTTGACCTCACTGGCCTTCGGCCACACTGAAGCCTGCCAATTCTCGGAAAACAGCATAGATCCAACAACTAAGCTCGAGCCGGTCAATAATCCGGCGACTGAGAGGTGATACGATGCCCGAAAAACCGGACACCGGGACGGTAGAAATATTCATTATGGGCAAAAAATACGAGGTTCCAAAGGGCCTGACTATAATGAAGGCGATGGAGTACAGCGGTTACCAATATGTCCGGGGGGTAGGCTGCCGAGGGGGGTTCTGCGGTGCCTGTGCCACCATTTACAGGATAGAGGGGGATTATAAACTACACACCGATCTTGCCTGCCAGACGACGGTCCAGGACGGGATGTACCTCACTCAGCTTCCCTTTACACCGGCCGGCAGGGAAGAATACGATATCGAGGAGATAAACCTGGACACCAACCCCTTACTTGACCTCTACCCGGAACTTGCCAGGTGCGTTTCCTGCAATACCTGCACGAAAACTTGTCCGCAGGACCTGGAGGTCATGGATTTCGTCAACGAGGCTATCCGCGGAAACATAAAACACGTGGCGGAATTGTCCTTCGACTGTATCCAGTGCGGGCTCTGTGCGGCTCGTTGTCCGGCCGAGATTCCCCACCACCACGTCGGGCAGCTCGCAAGGAGAATTTACGGCAGGTATCGGGCCCCGGATTCGGATCACCTGGAGAGTCGGGTAAAGGAAATAGAGAACGGGAGGTTCGACGAAGAGCTGGAGGAACTTGCCAGCCTTTCAAAAGGAAAACTGGAGGAAAGATATGAAGACAGGGAAATTCAAGAATAAAGAAGCGGACGAGGCGGACCCCTATCCTGAGTCCATGCGGGAATCTATCCGCAAAGTAGAGGAGACCAGGGACGCCAGACTGGGAAAGGAAGTGGAGCGGATGGACCCCGAAGAAAGGGAGGAGGTTTTAAACGAATTCCACCCGGATTACCGGGAAGCCGGCATGCGGGAGCTAAAGGCGGGGCCAAACCGGGGAGACGAGATGCCCCTGGAGCTGGCCGACCTGCTGGAAGCTTACCCTGCAGTCAGGCCCGAAGAAGTCGACCTTTCCGAAGTAGATTACGAAGTCGACGTACTCGTCATTGGCGGCGGAGGCGCCGGTACCGTTGCCTCCCTGTGGGCCATCCGGGAGGGTATTGACCCGAAAGACATATTAATTGCGACCAAACTGAGACACGGCGACGCCAATTCGATGATGGCTCAGGGCGGAATCCAGGCGGCGGACAAGGAAGAGGACAGCCCGGGTGCCCACTTCCTGGACATAATAGGCGGAGGCCACTTCGCAAACAAACCGGAACTGGCAAAAGCTCTGGCGAAGGACGCCCCTGGAATTCTCAAGTGGCACGAGGAACTGGGCGTGATGTACGACAAAAACGAGGACGGTTCCATGCAGACCCTGCACGGTGGCGGAACGTCCCGAAAGAGACTCCATTCCGCCAAGGACTACACGGGGATGGAACTGATGAGAAACATCCGGGACCGGGCCCGGAACCTCGACGTACCCGTGGTAGAGTTCTCTCCCGCGGTCGAGCTCCTCACGGATTCTGAAGGAACGGTAACGGGGGCACTGCTTTACAACATGGAAACGGAACAGTACTACGTGGTTCGAGCCAAGAGCGTCGTTATGGCAACCGGTGGCTTCGGCAGACTACACATTCAGGAGTTTCCGACCACGAACCACTACGGAGCAACTGCCGACGGTCTAGTAATGGCCTACCGGGCTGGCGCAAACCTGCTCGACATGGATTCGGTCCAGTACCACCCGACCGGTGCTGCATTCCCCGAACAGATAGTCGGCCTGCTCGTTACTGAAAAGGTCAGGGGTTCGGGTGCAATTCCCGTAAATTGTGAGGGGGAAGCCTTCGTATACAACCTGGAACCGAGGGACGTCGAAGCGGGAGCGCTAATCCGGGAATGCTACGGCCGGGACCTGGGCGTCGAAACCCCGACGGGCATGAAAGGAGTCTGGCTCGACACTCCAATGATCGACATGATGCACGGTGAAGGAACTTTTGAGGAAAATTTGGCCTACATTTACAGACTTTACACCAGGTTTGGAATAGATCCAACGGAGGACCCGCTTCTGGTATTTCCAACCTTACATTACCAGAACGGGGGAATTGAAATCGATAAAGAAGGCAGAACTGCCGTCGAGGGCCTCTTTGCCGGAGGAGAAGTGGAAGGGGGAGTCCACGGCAAGAACAGGCTGATGGGAAACTCCCTGCTGGACTATAACGTATTCGGAAAAAGGGCCGGGATTTCAGCGGCCCGGAGGGCTCAGGAAAGCAGCTGGGGTGAGCTGACGATGCAACACGTGAAAAATTACACCGAGGAGCTGGAAGATTCCGGAATCGAGGCGGAAAGAAAATCCCCGATGCTGGTTCCCGAATACCGCGGTGAAGAGGCGTTATCGCGATCAGTCGACATACTTTAACAATCTCTAAAATTACACAAAAGAATTAAAGGGTGAATATGACGAAGAGTACAGAAGAGAAAGCGAAAACCAAAAAGTGGGAGACCGATGGGGGTTACCTTTTCATCAAAGAAGATTACTGCAAGGAATGCAGTTACTGTATAGAGTTTTGCCCCCAGGACGTTCTGGAAGAATCCGAAAGCTTTAACGAGAAAGGTTACCATCCACCTCAACCGGCAAATCTGGGTGATTGCGTCAACTGCAACTTCTGTGGCATGATCTGTCCCGATTTTGCCATCTGGACTGAGGAGGCGGAAGAAGATGAGTAAGGAAGCAATAATGACGGGCAAGTACTTCATGAACGGGGACGAGGCCTGTGCCGAGGGGGCTCTAGCTGCCGGCTGTCGGTTTTTCGCGGGTTACCCAATTACTCCTCAGTCGGAGATAGCCGAGAGAATGTCCAAGAGAATGCCGGAAGTCGGCGGCAGGTTCATCCAGATGGAGGATGAACTGAGCTCCATCGCGGCAGTTCTCGGGGGCTCATGGGGTGGTTCAAAGTCAATGACCGCCACTTCGGGGCCCGGCTTTTCGTTGATGATGGAGAACATCGGCCTCGGGATGATGACGGAGACACCCTGCGTAATCGCCAACATCCAGCGGGGCTCGCCGAGCACCGGTCTGCCGACCGCGGTTGGCCAGGGAGAGATGATGCAGGCAAAGTGGGGTTCTCACGGAGACTACGGAGTCATCGCCTACGCACCGACGTCGCCGCAGGAGATGTTCGATTACACCATTAAGGCTTTTAACAAATCCGAACAGTACATGATGCCCGTCTTCGTCATGGCGGACGAAAAGATCGGCCATATGAGGGAACGGGTCGTGATAGATGAAAGCAAGGTAGAAGTTCAACCTCGAAGAAAGCCGGAAACCGACCCGGAGGATTTCCTGCCCTACGAACCTAAGGAGGACCTGGTGCCGGAAATGGCTTCGGCGGGAGAAGGTTATCGCGTTCACGTCACCGGATTGACACACAATGAAAAGGGTTATCCCCAGCTTGACGTGGAGACCCAGAAGGAAAAAGTGGGCAGGCTGGTGGATAAAGTGGAAAAGAACAAGGACGACATAGTAGAAATCAAGACTCAGGGAGTGGAAGACGCCGAGGTGCTAATAGTTTCCTACGGTATGGCTTACCGGACGGCAATGGGAGCTTACAAGCAGGCCAGGGATAAGGGAATTAAGGCGGGAATAATCCGACTCGTCACGGTCTGGCCGTTTCCGGAGGAAGAAATACGCGAACTGAGCCAACAGGTATCCGGTATAGTGGTTCCAGAAATAAACCAGGGCCAGATGGTTCACGAAGTCGAGCGGGCCTGTGGCGATAGAGCCGAAGTCGAACTCGTTCCCCATCCCGGTGGAGGCTTACATAAACCAAAAGATATCCTTGATACACTGGAGGCTTTGATATGACGACGGACCTGAAAGAAAAAGAAGAATCGGCCGAACCCGAGATAACGAAAACGGATCATCCCGCAACCAGGTACCTGCGCGAGGAACGCCTGCCCCATATTTGGTGTTCCGGCTGCGGTCTGGGTTCGGCTGTCACGAGCTTGACGAAAGCATTCGACGAATTACAGTTACCGATCGACGACATCGGGGTCGTTTCCGGAATCGGTTGTGCCGGCCGAGCAGCTGGCTACTTCGAGACCGACTCCTACCACACGACGCACGGTAGAGCGATTCCCTTCGCCACCGGTTTAAAGCTGGCGAATCCGGATATGAATATCACGGTGTTCAGTGGCGACGGGGACCTGTTTGCGATCGGCGGGAATCACTTCATCCACGCGGCAAGACGCAACCTGAACATAAACGTGATCTGCGTAAACAACTACAACTTCGGAATGACCGGCGGACAGTTTGGCCCCACCACTCCGCAGGGGGCCAATGCAACTACGTCGCCTTACGGAAATTACGAAAAACCCTTCAACCTTCCCGATTTAGCCGCTTCGGCGGGGGCAGTTTACGTGGCAAGGTGGACTTCGGTCCACGCCCGGAGAATTCAGAACGCCATGGAAGAAGCACTATCAAAAAACGGGTTTTCCTTTGTCGAAATACTTTCCCCGTGCCCGACCGGCTACGGTAGGAAGAACGAACTGGGGGAAGGTATAGACGAACTGAAAAGCTATCAGGATAGAGCAATAATTAGGCACGGCTCCGACCCGGCGGAAGCGGAAATCGAACGGGACCCGGAATCGGAAATCATAGTTGGCAAGTTCGTGGATACGGACCGCCCAACTTATTGTGACGTAGCGGATAGCTACCTTGATTGACAAAGATCGTTAAGCCACCAATAGCCGGGATACTTCCCTTTACGTTATGGTAACAATCGTTTCGGGCTATACCACAGCGGGAAATCCCGGATTTGGGGCCGAATTTCCGTAAATCGGTAAAAGCTAGCTGTCTTATCTGATATCATTTTCCCCGACTCGGGAGGTGATAGAATCGCCGCTCGGTCCCTATTTACTGAAAAAATAACAAAAAGGAGGGTTAAAAATGGAGGAAGAAATCAGCGAGGAGGAACTACTGAAAAAGGCGGAAAAACCCGGTAAGGAGGCACTCCGGCTTCACCCTTTTTACCAGGGCAAGATCCAGACCAATCCAAAGTGCGCCATCCGAAGTTTCGATGACTTCGGTATATGGTATACCCCGGGAGTTGCCGAACCATGTCGGGAGATAGACGAGGATCCGGATAAGGTCTTTGATCACACGAACAAGTCAAACATGGTTGCCGTAGTCTCCGACGGCTCGCGGGTCCTGGGTCTCGGGAACATCGGCCCCGAAGCCGGGTTACCGGTAATGGAGGGCAAGGCCCTTTTATTCAAATACCTCGGCGGAATAGACGCCTTCCCAATTACTCTGGATACCGAGGACCCGGAGGAAATAATCAGGACGGTCAAGATCCTAGAACCCACGTTCGGCGGAATAAACCTGGAAGATATAGCAAAGCCTAAGTGTTTTGAAGTTCTCGATCGTCTGAGGGAAGAGATGAGCATTCCCGTCTGGCACGACGACCAGCAGGGCACCGCTTCCATCGAACTCGCCGGGATAATCAATTCCCTCAAAATAGTTGGCAAGGATATGGAAGAAGCTCGTTATGCAATAATTGGCGCCGGTTCCGCCAACGTAGCACTGACCAGAGTAATGTTCAACGCCGGCGTACCTCCGGAAAACGTAATCATGGCTGACAGCACGGGGATACTGCACGAAAAACGGGAAGACCTCAGAGAAGATAAAGAAAACGATTCGTACAAACAGGAGCTAGCCCGTAAAACCAACGGCGAAGGCAGGACCGGTGGCCTGGAGGAAGCAATCCGGGATACCGACGTGCTGGTTGCCGCTTCCGCGCCGGGGCCGGACACGATTAAGAAGGAGTGGATCGAAAGGATGAACGAAGACGCGGTAGTCTTCGTAGTCGCCAATCCGATACCGGAGATATGGCCCTGGAAGGCGAAAGAAGCCGGGGCAAGGATCGTCGGCACCGGCCGCTCGGACTTTCCGAACCAGATCAACAACTCGATCGGCTTCCCGGGGATATTCCGCGGTACACTGGACGTAAACGCGAAAACGATAACCGACGAAATGGCCATCGCTGCAGCTCACGCAATTGCAGATACTGCCGAAGAAAAGGGTTTGAGTGAGGACTACGTCGTACCGAACATGGACGAGTGGGAGGTATTCATCAACCAGGCAGTGGCCGTGGGCAAAAAAGCAATTGAACAGGGCATTGCGAGAAACGAGCTCTCCGAAGAAGAGCTGGCGGAAAAAGCGCGATCAAGAATCGAGAAAGCGAGAGAATGGACTCAGAAAGCCATGGAGGAAGGTCTAATCGAAGAACCACCAGAATAGTCGAAGGTAAATTGAGGTGAAAACCATGAACCCGGACGAACTCGCGCAGGATCTGGTTGAGCCGATTAAAAAAGCCGTGACGACGCTCCCCGGGCCAACGCTTTCCGCTTTGCAGGAAGCCAAAAAAAGAGAGGGCAAAGCTGCGAGCGTCCAGTTTGACGCGATGCTCGAATCGGTGGAGATCGGGGAAAGGGACGGAGTACCAATATGTCAGGATACCGGGACGCCGACGTTTTACGTGAGGGTTGGGGCGGAGTACCCGGGAATAAGCGAACTCGACTCGGTTAAAATAGGCTTAAAGAAGGCGGTTCAACGAGCTACGGAGGAGGTTCCGATCCGTCCGAATACAGTCCACCCCTTCTCGGGAAAGAACCCGGGAGACAATACGGGTAAATCAATTCCCTGGATAAACTGGTCCCTGGTCGACGGCGAGGAGTTAGAGCTAACCTATCTCCCCAAAGGGGGCGGCAGTACGAACATGAGTCAGCTTACCATGATGACCCCGGGCCGGGGGATCAAAGGCCTCAAGGAAATCGTTCTCAAGAGGGTTGCTTCAATGGAAGGTAAGCCCTGTCCGCCGACCATTCTGGGCGTTGGCATAGGTGGATCAGCCTCCATCTCAATGGAGCTGGCAAAGGAATCCCTGTTGCGTCCGGTAGGCAAACGCCACGAAGAAAGCGAGGTCGCCGAACTGGAGGAAGAGCTAAAAGAACGGGCCAATAACCTGGGCGTCGGGCCGATGGGGGTAGGCGGTGAAACCACCGTTTTGGACGTAAAGATAGAGTACGATTACAGGCACCCGGCCTCGTTTCCCGTCGGGATAACCCCACAGTGCTGGGCCAACAGGCGGGTATCGTTAAAACTGACGCCGTCGGGGGAAGTCAGGGAGGTGGGAGAATGAAAATTCTGGAGACTCCGCTTGACCCGGAAAAGGTCAAGGAGCTAAGAGTAAATGAACCATTCAAGGTAACCGGAAGGATATTTACCGCCCGCGATGCCGCACACGAGAAACTACTCGGACTGGCCGAAGAGGGAAGGGAACAGCCATTCGACCTATCCCTGTATCCCTGTTTTCACTGCGGGCCGGTAATGCAAGGGGTCGACGGTGGATGGGAGGTAGTTTCGGCCGGACCGACCACGAGCATCAGGATGGAGATCTTTGAGCCGGACTTTATGGAGGAGTTCGGGACGAAGATATTTATCGGAAAAGGTGGTATGGGGGAAGAAACTTCGGCAGCCCTGGAGAAACACGGCGGTGTCTACGCCCAGTTCACCGGCGGGGCTGGCTCTCTCATGGCGGGTTCCGTCGATGAAGTACTCGACGTCTACTTCCTGGAAGAGCTCGGGGTCCCGGAAGCCGTCTGGTTGCTGGAAGTAGTCGAGTTCGGTCCGTTGCTCGTTACTATGGATTCGACGGGCGAATCAATCCATCGGGATATCTCCGAGGAAGTCGATCGAAACCTGGCCCGAGAACTGGAGTCAATCTAACTTGTCCCCGACTGATACCAGCGCTGGAGGGTTAAAGCTCGGGGAACCTGAACTTGGAACCACTTAATTTTAGCCACAAGAGGTGATTGATCACGGTTGACGGTGAGGTCTGCTCCCCTCAATATATTATGAATTGCGTTGAGAAATCTGACAGACTTTGAGGAATTGAGTCAACGAAAACACGGTGATGATTACTCTTGCTGAAAGATAACGAATCCTCCGATAGTTACGATACACGTCAGCGAGTTGGGCTGGTTCTTGGTTTACTGTTTTTCGTAGTTATACTGCTCCTTCCGGTCAAAATCCATAGTCCGGAAGCAAAGCGCACGCTGGCAATTGCAGCTCTAATGGCAATCTGGTGGGTATCCGAAGCACTGCCGATCGCCGCGGTTTCCATCCTGCCGCTCGTACTCTTCCCTGCCTTCGGGATCATGAGTTCGAGCGAGGTTTCTTCTCAGTACGGTCACCGCTTGATATTTCTATTTATGTCCGGTTTTCTGATCGCGGTTGCCATGCAGAAATGGAAACTACACCGCCGCATCGCACTTTACATCATCAAAGCAATCGGAACGGGGCCGAAGAGAATAATACTGGGTTTCATGGTCGCCAGTGGTTTCCTGTCAATGTGGGTTTCCAACACCGCCACGACGATGATGATGGCTACGGTCGGCCTGGCCGTAGTATCCTTTGTAACCAAAGCAAGTGAAGAGAAAAATTCCGGAAAAGCCCAATTAACGACGAATTTCGGCGTGGCCTTGATGCTCGGAGTTGCCTACGCCTGCAACATCGGTGGAATGGGGACGATAATTGGCACACCTCCAAACGCCCTGCTCGTGGCATTCATGGAAAACAACATGGGGCAGGAAATCTCTTTCTTAAACTGGATGCTGGTCGGAGTTCCGATAGTCGTGATCCTGCTACCGATGGCCTGGTGGTACCTGACGAACGTAAGCAGCCCGATCCACCTCGAGACAATCCCCGGAGGAAGCGAACTAATAGAGGAAAAAATCGAGGAACTCGGCCCCATGGGCGGAGGAGAAAAGAGAGTCCTTACCGTATTCGTCCTCACCGCATTTCTCTGGATCATCAGAAGTTTTTTGATTACGCCGTACTTACCGATGGTCGGCGATGCCACGATTGGAATGACCATGGCTCTCTTGCTTTTTATGATTCCGGTCAACCTCGAGGAGGGCGAGTTCGCCCTCGACTGGGAGTGGGCGGTCAAAATTCCCTGGGGGACGCTGATCCTATTCGGCGGTGGTCTAGCGCTAGCCAAAGGGATCGAGGAAAGCGGGCTGGCAAACTGGCTGGCCGGCAGACTGGACTGGTTCACTCACCTACCTCTGTTCCTCTTCTTGCTTCTCGTTATTGCACTGATGGTAACGATAACGCAGCTCACCTCTAACACCGGAACCGCCGCAATGATGCTACCCGTTCTGGTCCCGCTGGCTTCGGCAATGGGAATCGAGTTTCTGGTACTTGCAATTCCGGCGATACTCGGTATCTCCGGGGCCTTCATGTTGCCCGTGGCCACGCCACCCAACGCAATAGTATTCGGCACCGGTCACGTAACGATCCCACAGATGGTCAAAAACGGATTTGGCTTGAACGTTATAGCTCTGGTTATCGTCACGACTTTCGGTTATTTTGTCCTACAACCCTTGATTGGTTTATTATTTTAGAGAGTTTCGCACAGAGATCTTAAGCAAAGAGGGGGTATCATGAGGTTACTAGAATACCAGGGTAGAAGTTTGCTAGCGGAAGCCGGTATTGCAATGCC
>CAZYCI010000032.1:0-1950 GCA_964645955.1 uncultured Thermotogae bacterium | reverse complement strand
GTCGATATCGAAGAGGTAGCGGCCAACAACCCGGAAGCGATTTACGAAGTAACTCCCGACCCGGTAATTGGGCTGCAGCCTTACATGATTCGCGAACTCCTCTACCGAGCCGACGTAAAGGAGGAAAATTTCAAGGGGTTCTACGGTTTAATCGAAAAACTCTACCGTGTTTACGAGGACTTCGGCGCGACTCTGGTAGAGATCAACCCGGTAGCCCTGACGGAAGGGGGAGAACTTACCGCCCTCGATTCCAAACTCAAAATAGACGACGACTCCCGGGCCACGGAAAGGATTGGAGAGCTACTGCCGGACGGAGTGGAGGAAGGCAACAAAACTCCCCTGGAAATGGAAGCTGAAGCAGCAGGGCTTCAGTACGTCGAACTCGACGGAGACATCGGCGTCATCGGAAACGGTGCCGGACTGGTAATGTCTACCCTGGACGTCCTCAGCCAGAAGGGCGGTAATCCCGCCAACTTCCTGGATGTCGGTGGAGGAGCAAATGCCGACCTGATGAAGAAAGCGTACGAAATCGTGACCGCCAAGGAGGGTCTGGCGGGGGTTTTCGTAAATATTTTTGGGGGCATCACCAGGTGCGATGAGATCGCTTCGGGGATAGTGAAGGCTCTGGAAAGCGCGGAGTCCGAGTACCCGCTCGTGGTCAGGCTAACGGGAACCAACGAGGAAGAGGGCGTCAAAATACTCAGGGAAAACGGTATCCCGACCGGGGGTTCGCTCGAGGAAGGGGCGGAAGAAATAATAAACAAAAAAGCTAAAATCTAGTACTCCCCCGAGAGCAAACAGGTATTATTTTACCCGCTATCCATCGCTTTCAACGCCAGTTCACCGAGTTCGGCCGGACTGCGCCCCACCGGAACTCCCGCCTCTTCCAGAGTTTTCGCTTTGGTTTCGGCAGTACCTTCTTCCCCGGAGACGATGGCACCGGCATGGCCCATTCTCTTCCCCCTGGGGGCATTAAAGCCGGCGATGTATGCAATGGCGGGTGTGGTCACGTTCTCCGAAATAAACTCGGCAGCCCCCTCCTCGTCCGAGCCGCCGATTTCCCCGACCAGAACGATGAGGTTCGTATCCGGGTCCTCGTCAAACTTCGATACCACTTCTACGAAACCGGTCCCGACTATTCTGTCGCCACCGATCCCGACAACAGTGGACTGACCCAGGCCGCGATCCGTTAATTCGGAAGATATCTCGTAAGTCAGAGTACCGCTCCTGGAGACGATCCCGACGCTGCCCTGACCAAAAACATCTCCCGGCATGATACCCAGCTTGCTCTTGCCAGGAGAGATAACTCCGGGGCAATTGGGCCCGATCAACCGGGAGTCCGTAAAATGTTTTACGTAGTGGTGGACCTCGACCATGTCGTGGACGGGAATGTTTTCCGTAATACAAACTATCGTCTCTATCCCGTTATTTGCCGCCTCGAGCACAGCGTCCCTGGCAAATCCGGCGGGGACAAATATTACCGTAGCATCAATTCGGTGACTATCAGCAGCCTGTTTTACGCTATCGTAAACGGGTATTCCATGAATTCTTTCTTCTCCTTTACCGGGCGTTACACCAGCTACGACGCTCGTTCCGTATTCCCCCATCCTTCCGCTATGAAACTTGCCTTCCCCACCGGTAATTCCCTGAACGAGAACTTTCGTGGTTCCGTCGACCAAAATCGACATCTTCCCCTCCTCTGGAATTATGTTTGTTTTGTTCCGATTAAAGATTTTAGCGACTTGCGCGGTGTTTTACAATTTTCCGCTCCCGACATAAATTTAAGCTTGAACCGACGAATATTGGCCAAGGAGGGCCTCACTACAGGTAAAGAAGGTTGAACTCAGGTACTCTCGACACTACTATAGAGTTACATATGGAGGAGTGACCGAATCTGGCAAGGAGCCGGTCTCGAAAACCGGTAAGGCCGAATGGCCCTGTGGGTTCGAG
>CAZYCI010000031.1:10454-13428 GCA_964645955.1 uncultured Thermotogae bacterium | reverse complement strand
TAAACAAAATCGTTTCGGTTTTTTAACCTTTTTCGAGTAATTTTTGTTCTGCCGCTCAAGTAAGACGCAAGTCATGGGGATAAAATTATTGATATACCCTTTTTGACGGTTTACCATTCTTTCACCATGAAAACAAAAGTAATATCTTTTGATGCGGACGGAACGGTCGTAAATAGCAATTACGTAAATAAGTTCTGGTTCCAGGAACTACCAAAAGAATACGCCAAGAAGAAAGAAATTGAATTTGAGGAGGCTCGGGACGATCTCGTCGAGCTGTACGACGAGATCGGCGACGAGGATATCAGGTGGTACAGGCCGGAGTACTGGTTTGAGAGGTTTGACTTGGAGCCGGAACCAGGGGAAGTGATTGAAAGAATAAGGGAACCGGAAAACGTGGAATTTTACCCGGACGCCCTGGAAGTTATAGATAAATTCAAAGACGATTATTCGTTGATAGTTACGTCCAACTCACCGAGGGTCTTTCTCGATTACGCCCTGAACGAAATCGGAGATAGTTTCGAGGCAGTATACTCCTGCGTCTCCGATTTTGGAGAAGTTAAAAAGGACGAATCCGTTTACCGCAGGGTAACGGAATTGCTGGATGTCCGGGGAGAAGAAATGATTCACGTGGGAGATCACTGGCGCTTCGATTACGAAGCTCCCAGAAGGATCGGGATTGAGACTTTTTACATAGAACGGGGCGATATTGACGGGAGAGAGGACGGTGACGGCGTGATTGAAGATATGCGAGAAATGATCGAGCGAGTCGACGGTTAGCAATCTCTCCCCGATCAGTTCTGTCGAACCTTTTCCTTTCCGGAATTGGTGACGTAGAGGAGCAAGCCGGAAAGAACTATCAGCCCTCCTCCCAGCAAGGCAAAAGGAGTCAGCTTCTCTCCTAAGAAGAGGATCGCCAGCACCACTGCGGAAAACGGCTCCACGATGATCAAAATTACCGAAGAAAGCCCCGCCCTGGTTTCTTTTAACCCCCTGGCGAACAACGAATACCCCAGTAAGGTCGAAATAAAGACGAGTCCCAGCAGTGCCGGAAGCGAACCGCCGGTAAGGTCGAACTGAAAGCCACCGATCAGTACGACCGGCACCAGGCTTAAGCCGCCAAACGAGGCCGGCCAGAACAGGGTCTGCAGGGTGGTTTTTGATTTACCCAGTTCCTTGAGCACTATAAGCGCCGCCGTATACGTTACTCCCGATACGAAGGCCATCAGGTAACCGAATAGTGATTCGAGGCCTCCGGAAAATCCCACGTTATAAATAAAGAATACCCCGACACCGGTCCCGGCGAGCGATACGAGTTCGGCCGTTTTGATCTTTTCTCCCTGAAATACTGTGGAATAAAGGATCGTGGAGAAAGGGAAAGCGACGTAATGCAGGAATACGGCTTCGGAAACGGGGATTAAAACGAGCGATTTAAGGTAGAGCGAGAAAGTCAGGCCAAATCCCAGCACCCCGCCGATCAGCGCGCCTAAGAAGCTTCGAGCGTCGTTTAACGATAATTCTTTTAGCTGACCGCCGGCGACCTGATAGAAGAGTATAAGCCCCCCGGTCGAGAGTAACCTGATTGCGACCAGCAGAACCGTCGATACGTCGTCTCCGATTATATTGACGAACAGGCCGATGGCACCAAAACATACGCCGGCAAGTAAGAGGTATAACATGCGAGTATTATAACTACGGACAAGATAAATTTTTAGGTGTCTGTCTTAATTAAAAGGGTTCGAAGATTCTATCCCGGCAGCTTCTTTGGCTTGTCGAGAAAACCATTTTTAATTAAAATTTCTTTGAAATTAATTCTTTCGAGGTACCGATAGATGAAAGTACATAGCTCGAGAAAACTAAGACTCCCTGTATATACGGTAATCGCCGGTCTCTTACTTGCCGGACTGGCCGGGGGAGCATGGTTCATTCGTCCGCAAAGGGTAATGGATCGAGGATCCGAAGCTCTTTCCGGTAACGAGCTAGTTAGAGTTGAGGAAAGAAAGGTAAATGGAGCTGGTGGTTTTCTTTTTACTCCAAAAGAAGGTAAGAAGGACGTCGGATTCGTATTTTATCCGGGCGCCAGGGTTCCGGCCCGAGCTTACGCTCCTAACGCCCTTGCCATAGCGGAACGCGGTTACGAGGTGTTTCTGGTGAAGATGCCGCTCAACCTTGCCGTACTGGCTTCCGGAAAGGCCGGCAAGGTCATTTCCGGTTTGGGGGCTATCGATAACTGGGCCGTCGGCGGACATTCGATGGGGGGAGCCATGGCTGCTAAATTCGTTGCCGAAACTGATCTGGACGTATCCGGGCTGGTTTTATGGGCTTCTTATCCGCCGGAAGGTGCCGAATTCGACCCCGGACTTGGAGTGCTGAGTATAAAAGCCAGCGAGGACGAGATCATCGACGAGGATAAACTGACCCGATCGAGGGAACAGCTGCCTGGCGGGGCCGAGTTCGTGGAAATAGCCGGGGGTAACCATAGCCAGTTCGGCTGGTACGGGTTTCAGTCCGGCGACGGAGAAGCAAAAATCACCCGGGAGAACCAGGTAGGGGTAGTCGTCCGTGAGACCGCGGACTTTCTTTCAACTTTAGCCGAAAAGAGCTCCGGGTAATAAAGTTTCTACAACCCGCAATTTCCATCCAGCTGGCCGGAACCCTATCTGAATTATTTTCCCTTTTGGAATATAATTTACTGAGATACTTCCCGCCCAGGTTCGGGGATGTGGAGCTAGTAAGGTTTTCCGAACCGGGTTTTTTGCCTCCTTTCCCGGCGAGGTTTTTCCCTGCTGGCTTCACCAGTGGCTAACCCGACCTGGGTGAGGAAGATTAAGACATCTTATGATATCATAAACGAGCCGAACAGGTCAACTCTGTACTGATTAAAATTTCGCCGCTTAACGCTTTAGGTCTGAGATTAATTTCTTAATCTATTGTCAGGTATCAATTCAGAGAAGACGAAAAGGAGGAAAGAAATGAA
>CAZYCI010000031.1:1860-10354 GCA_964645955.1 uncultured Thermotogae bacterium | reverse complement strand
CCTTATGAAGGAGGCAGGTCCGTACCCGTCCGTCTGAATCCTGACGGGAGTCAGGAGGACCTGATTCCGGAAGGTTTTAACGCTCGAAGCAGGGTGCACGAGTACGGTGGCGGCTCGTATCTGGTTCGGGGTAAAACGGTTTATTTCACCAACTTCGAGGACCAGAGGCTCTACAAATACGAACCGGGAAGCCAGCCGAGGCCGATTACCCCGGAAAAGGAACTCCGCTTTGCCGATTTTCGCCTTGATGAGACTCGCGGTAAAGGTTTAATCTCCGTCTGTGAGGATCATACAGCCGGTGGAAGTCAGCCGAAGAACTATCTGGCTCGCTTGAATTCCGAAGAAGCGAGTGAACCGGAGGTTATGGCGGAAGGTCACGATTTTTACTCTTCACCCAGGCTCAGCCCCGACGGTAAGTACCTCAGCTGGGTGACGTGGGACCACCCTAACATGCCCTGGGACGGTACCAGTCTCCACCTTGCCGAATACGAAGGTTCAGAGGGGTTGAAATACTCGCGGGTAATTGCCGGGGGAGAGGAGGAATCGGTAATTCAGCCGGTATGGAGTCCGACGGGAACGCTTTACTATCTCTCGGACAGGGACGGCTGGTGGAACCTGTATCGATGGACGGGGGAAGAGGAAAGGGTCGTGCGGAAGAGAGCCGAACTGGGGAAACCACAGTGGCAGTTTGGGATTTCCACCTACGATTTCGCCACCCCAGAGATACTAGTTTTCTCCTACACTACAGGGGGTCGCTGGTTCATTTCGGAGAAGAACCTCGAAAACGGAAAGACCAGGGACTACGACCTACCCTTTACTCAGGTCGCCTCCCTTAAAGCTCAGGGGGACGACCTCTGGTTTATTGGGGGTGGACAAAAGCGCCCGATGGGGGTAAGGCAGTACTCCCGGAGTTCCGAAAAAATTAATACGGTTAGGAAATCCACTTCGCTGGAGGTAGACGAAGGTTTTATTTCCCCCGCGAGGGAGATAGAGTACCCAGCCGACGACGGTGAAGAAGTCCACGGGTTTTACTATCAGCCGAAGAACCGGAATTTCAAAGGACCGGATTCCGAAAAACCACCGTTGATCGTTATCAGTCATGGAGGCCCCACTTCGTTCTCCGGGGACGATTTGTCGGAAGAGATTCAGTACTGGACGACCAGGGGTATAGCTGTTCTGGACGTCAACTACCGCGGAAGCACGGGTTACGGACGCGAATACAGGGAAAAATTAAAAGGTAACTGGGGGCTTATAGATGTGGAAGACTGTGCCTCGGGTGCCGAGTACCTCGTGGAGAAGGGAAAGGTAGATCCGGATCGCCTTATAATTCGCGGGGGTAGTGCGGGAGGTTATACTACACTTGCCTCACTGGCCTTTCGAGACCTGTTTGACGCGGGAGCAAGTTATTACGGTGTAAGCGATCCGGCTGAATTAACAAAGAGTACTCATAAGTTTGAATCGCGCTACCTGGAAGGCTTGATCGGGCCTTTCCCAGAGGAAGAGGAAGTTTACGCCGAGAGGTCCCCAATAGAACACGCCGAGGACGTGTCGGCTCCAGTAGCCTTCTTTCAGGGCGGCGAGGATAGGGTAGTACCTCCGGAACAGGCGGGAACAATGCATTCCTCGCTTGTGGAAAGAGGGGTACCTACTGCTTACCTGCTGTTTGAGGACGAACAGCACGGATTCAGGAAGGAGGAAAACGTGGCCCGGGCACTTGAAGGGGAGCTATACTTCTATTCTCGGGTATTTGGTTTTGAAGCGGAAATTAACGGTGAGGAACTGGATATCGCAAACCTGTAATGACTTAGTTCCACCGATGCCAGGAGCAACCTTAGTTTCACCGTATTTAGCAGGTGGGTGATGCAAATGTCTGGTAGGTCCAATATTCCAACGTTTTTCAAGACGGTCGCCGGGGTACTCGCAGTAGCTGTAGTAATATCCGGAATTACTATCTACTTCACCAGGCAGCAGCAAAAGGTATTTTTTACTTTTAACCCCGAAAACGCTTACGTGTACACCTTTCAAGAAAAATTCTTTAACCTGGACTACCGGGAAAGGCCTGCAAAATCCGTAGGGTTGCTTTCGGATGGATTTAGTCCTCTCTGCCTCTTTGGGTGTTTTCGTGGCGCGACCCGGGAAGAACTCCGCAATTCCCTGTTACTTACTTCCCCGGAGAAGCAAGACCAGGAAAAGGACGGAAAACCTCGGTTTATTTATCTGTCTCCCGGGGAAGGGGTAAACGTGGAGTTCGACGTAAGTAAGGGCGAGCTCGTCCGGGAAAAATATCCTTATTCCAACAGGTTGATTCTCGAACTAAAGGACGACGGCAGGATCGAAGAACTTACTGTGACAACTGTCGGTTATAGTTATACTGCCGGAAATTCGGTGCCGGGTGAGGTCGAACGGACGAAGAAGAAATTTACCGTATCCGGGGATTTTGGGGAATCAAAGGTCCTGTCGCTTTCCGAACCGCTCTACGTGGAGAGGGTGAAGTTCGAGGTCGACGCAGAGGCCGGCAAGAGGCTGGGGCTACGCTCCATCGGCCTCTACCTCGAGAGAGCCAGGT
The DNA here is from genome assembly GCA_964645955.1 of uncultured Thermotogae bacterium. GTDB lineage: Bacteria > Bipolaricaulota > Bipolaricaulia > M55B111 > M55B111 > JAGXLP01. The sequence continues at coordinate 7,788 of CAZYCI010000031.1, read as the reverse complement.
ACCAGGATACGGTGAGGCGGGTACAGAACACATTGCCACTTGAGAACAGGGATGAGCTAAAGGATATGAAGGCAGTTTTGGAAAAGGCCAGGATGCTTGACCCTTATTCGCCGAGGACTGATTACCTGCTTGCGGCGATCAATTCTCTGATGGGGAATTTCAGAGAAGCTATGGCGAGGGTGGACCGAGCGATTGAGAAGATGGAAAAGTTCGAGGTATTTTCCTTTACCAAAATTGATTGGAACGACTTGTACGGCAGCAAAGCCAGAATAGCTAAAGAGCTGGGAAAATGGGAAGTTGCGATTGAATACATGGAAAAAACGGTGCCGGAAGTGGACCACGACTTCCTGTCGGACGTTTACCTGGACAAGTATCTGGAGACAGGGGATCAAGAGGATATCAAATCTTCGTTTTTTAACGCGGGACTGGTATTTCAGGACACTCCCAGGCTCGTACTTGGAGAACTCGAGGAATACTCCGGACAGAAAGGCCTGGTGGCCCGGGGGCTTGATTACTTCCGGAATAGCGTTGAAAAGGTGGATTCCGACCTTTACCGGCTGAGGGGGGACAGAAATATACCTGGGTTCCAGCTAAAGCTGGGTTTAGCGCTGCTGGAACTATGGCGGGGGACAAATGAAGGACTCGATACCTCTTTGGATGAACTCGCCGATGCAGCGGAACTCGCGGATAACCCGGAGAAGCAAGCTCTTGTTTCTGCCGTGAAGAGCAGGGTATACAGGAAACTTGGCCGGGAGAAAGAAGCGGACGAGTTTGAGCGCGAATCGATCAATTACTTTTCGCAGTACTCCAGCCTCTACGACGATTGGGTGGAATTTCTGGAAAGTGACTGAAGAAAGATTCTAAGTTTCAAAACCCATATTTGAAGAGATCCGACGAATTTCTACCCGGGTTAACCCACCGATCGCGTTTCTCTCGGTAAGCATCCCGCTCGATCACCCGGTTGAATATTCAAGAAGAAAGAGCTAATTTTATCTCTTGAGGTTTTGTTTTTCGGTTTTCAGTTTTCGGTTTTTACAGGAGGGGCCAAGGTGGTTGAAACAGGAAAAAATGAAGAAGATCAGTATTCTGACTTTTCGAAAATATATTTACTAAAGAGATTCTACAGGGATTACCTCAAACCCAACTTTCGGGAATATTTACCGATTCAGGTTTTACACGTCATCGGGGCCCTCGTCGGGTTGGTCCCGCCGCTTCTGTTGAGGAATCTGATCGACGATGCCATCCCGGCTCAGAACATCCACAGGGTTGTCGTTCTCTCGCTGCTCGGTTTTGGTTCCTTTGGTCTTGTCGCTCTAATCCGGTTCCTCCGGAACTATTTCGGCCATCGGATAGCTCAGAAAATCGTTTTCGAGATGAGGAACGATATTTACGACCACTTTCAGAAGCTCCCCCTGAAGTTCCACGATAGGAAGAAAACCGGAGAACTAATGTCCAGAATAATTGACGACTTGAACGTCCTGCAGGAGTTCGTCCATCACGGGCCGGAGGGGTTCCTGCAGGCAAGCACGACCATAATTGGTGTTCTGGTTATACTATTTACACTCGACGTTCCTCTAACACTAATAGCTCTCTCCTTTACCCCTTTTCTGGTTGTTTTTGCGCTTACTTTGATCAGAAGGATGCACCGGGCTTTCCGGCGAAACCGAGAGGCGAAAGGTGAACTCAACGACCGGCTGGAGGACAATCTCGCCGGAATGAAGGTCATAAAGTCTTTTGCAAACGAGGACAGGGAGATGGAAAGGTTCTTCGAGAAAAACGAAGAGCACTACGACGCTCGAGCCGCGGCGATCAAGTACTTCAGCACCCTTGGCCCTGTCTCCTACTTCTTGAATAGTTTTGGTCTGGTGCTGACGATAGGTTACGGGGGCTACCTGGTCTTCCAGGGGTCGATGACGGCCGGTACGGTAGTTGCATTTTATACTTATTTGATCAGGTTCAGGGCGCCCATACTGAGGCTTGTTCAGATAAGTCAGCGGCTCAGCCGGTTTTTTGCAAGTTCCGAGAGGTTCTTCTCCCACCTGGATATTGAACCGGATATAGTTAAGTCCTCCGGGGGTTTCTCCAGGGATAAAGACGAGATTGAAGGCAGGGTCGATTACGACAGTGTATACTTCGAGTACGAAGACGAAGAAAAGGTTCTTTCCGACATAGATTTTTCCGTCGACCCCAAAGAGACCGTGGCTCTGGTCGGCCCCAGCGGCGCAGGCAAGACGACTATAGTCCGCCTTCTCCCCCGGTTATACGACGTAAATCGCGGTTCAGTAAAACTGGACGGCGTTGACGTCGCTGATTGGGACCTCAGGAGTCTGAGGAGAAATATTGCCATGGTCATGCAGGACGATTACCTTTTTTCTGGTACGATAGGCGAAAACATTTCCTACGGAAAACCCGACGTTACCAGGGAGAAGATTAGACACTACGCGGAAGAAGCCAACGTGGACGAGTTCGTGGATGAGTTTTCGGATGGGTACGATACCGATATTGGTCAGCGGGGTGTAAAGCTTTCCGGTGGACAAAAACAGAGAATCTCGATTGCCCGGGCACTTATTCAGGATCCCAAAGTTTTGATCCTGGACGAGGCTACATCTTCGGTCGATACGTATACCGAGAAATTGATCCAGGAAGCCATCGATAAGGTTTCCAGGGGACGTACGACCTTTACCATTGCTCACAGGTTGTCTACTATCACAAACGCCGATAAAATCCTGTTTGTCGACGATGGTGAGATAATCGAATCGGGTGACTTTGAGACACTAATGGATCAAAAGGGTCAGTTCTTCGAGTTTTACCAGCTACAGTTCGAGGAGATGACCGAGTGACACGGGAGCCCCATAAAAAACGATCAAGGTGGCTGTTATTGATATGAACGAAGAGGTTCCGAAGGTCGAAGAGTTTTTTAATCTGAAAAGAACTGCGTACGCGGAATACTTTAAAGGTATCGAGTACCCATGGGATATCCTGGAAAGGATCCCCGAAATGGTGGATAGCGAATTGGAATCCGGTGTCGCAGGTTCGATCCCGGATTCGGCATATATTGGCGAAGAAGTGGAGGTAGGGGAAGGTACCGTCGTGGAACCCGGAGCGACTATCAAGGGCCCGGCGATTATCGGGAATAATTGTGAAGTAAGAAGCGGGGCATATATCAGGAGTGACGTCGTCGTCGGTGACGGAGTAACTGTCGGTCACAGCACGGAACTAAAAAGAAGCCTAATCCACGACGAGGCGGAAATACCGCATTTTTCCTACGTCGGGGATTCCGTAATCGGCTGGAAAGGGCACCTCGGAGCGGGTGTAAAGGTGTCCAACCTAAAGGTAACCAGGGAGCCCGTCGTCGTTCACCTCGGTGAGAACGACGTACCGACAGGCTTGAGGAAGTTCGGTTGCCTTCTCGGCGATAGAGCTGAAATAGGTTGTAACTCCGTTTTGAATCCTGGAACGCTGGTTGGACGGAGAACACTGGTTACGGCAAATGCTTCCCTTGCCGGGTACTATCCGCCGGACAGTTTCGTCAAATTGAAGCAGGAAATTGAAGTTAACGATCGAAAGGTCTAATAAAGGAGGCCAATTTGGACTTATTTGGTACTGACGGTTTAAGGGGCGAGGTAAACGAAGAAGTTACTCCCGAACTTGCACTCAAACTGGGTAAATCGACAAGTCTCATTACGGATAAAGGGGACCGGGTTCTAATCAGCACCGACACGCGCCAATCCGGACGGGCTCTCGAATACGCCCTTGCTTCGGGGATAGCTTCGACCGGCAGGAATGCTTTTCTCCTGGACGTATTACCCACTCCGGCCGTACCTCTCCTGCTTGACGAATTCGACGCGAAGGTCGGCGCCGTGGTATCGGCCTCGCATAATCTGGCTAAGGACAACGGGATCAAGTTCTTCGACTCGAAGGGGCTGAAGCTGACACCAAATGTAGAAGAAAGACTGGAGCAGTTTATCGTCTCCGGGGATGGGGAAAGCAGGGCTAACTGGGAGGAGATTGGTAGCGTCAACGCGGTGGATGAGTCGGAAGAACTTTACGTAAAATACTTGAAAAAACGGTTTGACGAGGGGTTGCCCGATCTTTCCGGTTTAGAACTTACAGTGGATTGTGCTAATGGGGCTACCTATCGGGTTGCGCCGAAAATTTTCTCCAATCTGGGTGCCGAGATTTCTTCTATAGGTGTCAATCCGGACGGTTTCAATATAAACGAAAACTGTGGTTCAACCTCACTGGGACAATTGAAGGAGTCCGTTTCCTCGGGTGAGAGCGACCTGGGGATAGCGTTTGACGGCGATGGCGACAGGGCCCTGTTCATAGACGAGGAAGGTAACGAGGTAAATGGAGATAGGGTTCTTTATTTTGCGTCTCGCTACTTGCACGAAAACGATCGGCTCCACCCTCCGGTAGTAGTTTCCACCGTTATGAGCAACCTGGGGCTGGAAAACTCGCTGTCCGAACTGGGAATAGAACTGGTCCGCACCCGGGTCGGTGACAAATACGTGGCCCAGGAGATGATTAACCGGGGAGCAGAGGTCGGGGGCGAGCAATCAGGGCATATAATTTTCCGGAATATCAACACTACCGGAGACGGGATAGTTACCGCCCTGATGGTATTGAGTATAATCCAGGAGACCGGGAAAGGTTTGTCGGAACTCGGTAGTGACATGATGCACTACCCCCAGTACCTGGAAAACGTACCGACGGACAACAAGGAAGACTTTCAGGTTGACGGAGCAATCAAGGCGGAAATATCAAGGTGGGAAAAGGAACTGGGTGATTCGGGAAGAACCTTGGTCAGACCATCCGGGACGCAGGACTTAATCAGGGTGATGGTCGAGGGTCGGGATCAGGAGACCGCAAAAAAAGCCGTCAGCGAGCTTGCCGGCTTCATAGATGCAGAGCTGAATGGATGAATACTCTCCTTTTTTCTCAATTAAGAGATTTGTTTCGAAGGGATTTTAGGCTCGAAACGGAAAGTTCCACCTCGGAACCACCCAATTCGGTCGAACTGGCCATCCGTTCTTCGGAATAATTCGTGGAATCCTCTAATTCGAGTTCCGTATCGAAAATACTCCCCCTCCTCCGCCCGGTGGCAACCTGATAGGCGTCGTAGGAGCTGTAACCGTGCCAGGCCAGCTGGAGTGCTGATACCACTCTCCATGTCGGCGTACCTATAACAAAGGGAAGATAATAGACGGAAGAAACACCTACTCCGACTACGAAGTGCGCCAGGGCCTTGTTCGGCTGGTCGTTAACGAGTTGTCCGGAACCGGGAATGACGAACGAGGCTATTGCCGGAACTATCGGTGAAAGGTCCTCTTGAGCGCGACTGGTTGAGCTAAAACCTGCTGCAATCAAGGCAAATACCAGAAGAAGCCCGACCGTTTTCGGTAGATACTTCATTTCGAACACCTCAGTTTGAAGATTATATCACGTTTACTCTGATTTAAGGACTTAGAAATAACTTTTCCGTTAAGGCATTATAAAACTCTTGAGCCGAGGATTACAACTCAGATAAAGTATTAAGACCCGGCTTACTCCACCTTTCCAAAGTCAAGAACCCCGGCCACGGGCCGGAGCATATAAAAAGCAATGTTAAGATAACCATAAATTTGAAAAACGAAAAATTGACCCAGCACTCACTTGAGATTAGATACCTGGGTAAACATATGGCAATCTAATACAATTGGGCTATGTAATCCATGGAATTCGTTCTTTGGGCTTAACCAAGTTAGTCTTCTCAAGTGAGTGCTGGACTCAAAATAGCTGATTCACCCCCTGGCACTCTACGTTAGCAAGAAAGACTACAAACTGACACTTAGTGCCAAGTAAGTGCTGGAAGGCACTCTCGGCAGATTTTGGTTGAAAGCTTCAACTTCCAAGAGTAGATTTGTAGTGAGAGGGGTGGTAAAGATG
>CAZYCI010000031.1:0-1760 GCA_964645955.1 uncultured Thermotogae bacterium | reverse complement strand
GTTGAAAGCTTCAACTTCCAAGAGTAGATTTGTAGTGAGAGGGGTGGTAAAGATGAAAAAGGGAATCCTGCTTTCTCTCTCGGTCCTGGTTATCGTAGTCTGTTCTGCTTTTCTCATCCGAGTGTTTGGGGTACGCTGTCCACTATGGTTCAAAGTGGCTCTGAGTGGTAGCAAGAAGATCGGAACAAAACTGATACTTCGGTTAATCGAGCAACACTCGACCATTTCTATCCCTTTTTTTAGTACGGCGTAACGACAATATCGGAAGTATCCGGACGTTTCTGCCGACAGATAGCCTGAGATGATGTAGCTATTAGAGCATATATGGCCTGGTTGATTTACTCTTACCCGGAGCCACATAATTTTACGAGCTTGTTCATCGGGGAGGCCGAAATTTTCCCCGAGTACAAGTACGGATTTAGGATCCGATCGCGGCTGGATCGGGGATAACGTGGATAAGCTGGATGAGTCACGCGACGACGGAGGGTTCGCTCGATAGATTTAACCCCTGGAGGAATTCCCATGAGAGAAGCCATGTTCTACGAGGAGCTGGATGGGGATGAGGTTAGGTGTCACCTCTGTCCCTGGAACTGTAAAATCCCGGAAGGTGAACGTGGTGTCTGTCGGGTTAGAGAAAACAGGAACGGGAAACTATATTCTCTCAGTTACGAGAAAGTTTCTTCGGGTAACCCCGACCCGGTAGAGAAAAAACCACTCTTCAACTTTGCCCCCGGAACTAAGACCTACTCGATCGCCACTCCCGGCTGTAACTGGAAGTGCAAATTTTGCCAGAACTGGCAGATAAGCCAGGGGCCGCTCAATGGAAGATCAATAAGGCCGGAAGGGATAGTCCGGGCCGCAAAAAAGTCCGGCTCAAAGGGAATTAGTTACACTTATTCCGAGCCGACGATATTTTACGAACTGGCTTATGATACTGCCAAAATTGCGCACGAAGAGGGTCTTTACAATACTTTTGTAACGAACGGTTACATCAATAAGGAACCTATAAAGAAGATCGCTCCCTATCTCGACGCAGTGACCGTTGACTTCAAGGGGTCAGGTGACGACGAGTTCCTCAAGGAGTTTGCCGGCGTCCCGTCGGCCGATCCGGTGTTCCAATCGCTGAAGGAGTACTACTCCCTTGGGCTTCACGTCGAGGTTACCGATCTAATCGTCCCGAAAATAGGTAATTCCGAAGGGAAAATTAAGGAGATGGTGGACTGGATCGTCTCTAACCTCGGGGAGGAAGTACCGACCCATTTTTTGAGGTTTTATCCGGCGAACGAAGTTCAGGACCTACCGCCAACTGACGTGAGCAAGCTGGAGAAGGCAAAGGAGATAGCGAAGCAAGCTGGCCTGGATTACGTTTATCTGGGAAATGTTCGCAGGGAAAACGATATCAGGTGCCCGGAATGTGGAGCTACTCTGGTGGAGAGGTCCGTGAGACAAACCAAGCGGGTAAATCTGGAGGGTAATAGGTGCCCCGAGTGCGGAGCCAGCGTAAACCTTTCCGGGTTAAAGTGGGTCGACTGAACCTAACGGGCTCAAGCTCGGGCTATTTTATCACTATCGTGGATAGAGGGTAAAGGTTTTATGAGGGCCGGGATGGAGAAAAAGGTTTCCGATCTGACCGTCTGCTTAAGGGGTTTGTTGTTTGTCAGGTCAGTTTTTATTGGTCGTTACGCTTTGCATTCACGGTTTAGTGAAGTTATAGTCTAGTAATCGTTACTTGATCTGCATCTGCAGGGAATTTATTTTGT
>CAZYCI010000030.1:6590-13561 GCA_964645955.1 uncultured Thermotogae bacterium | reverse complement strand
GCGGATTTGCTCGGTCAGTTTGTGGACGAAAACGGGAAGCTTATACGGAACTCTACCAGGGATCGCATGGTATCTCTTCCACTAGAACGTCTCAAGAAAAGGGACGGAACGGTCGGGGTTGCAGGTGGAGAAGAAAAGTTCGAGGGTATATTGGCGACTCTGGAGGGAAACTACCTCAGTGCTCTCATAACTGATGAGATAGTTGCAAGAAAATTGATTGATGAGAAGAAGTAGATGATTTACTTTGTTGTAGCTTTGCGAAATTTTTGTTCAAGATGTTTCAATATAACAAAAGGAGGAATTGAGCGAAGATGAAGAATAATGGTCGAGTCTTAATTGGATTGATGGTCGGTGTAATTCTGCTGGGATCGATGGCAGTATCCCCTGCTGCTCAGGCGGAGAACTCGTTCGACGTCGCTTTCCTCGGCGACGTTTTTGGCACGGGTGGCTTCTGGGACGTTGCCAGAGAAGGCGTCGAACGGGCAGAGGGGCAGCTCGGAGTCAATACCAAAGTGGTTGAGATGGGTACGGAGCCCTCGAAGTGGAAACCGGCAATTCGGTCCATGGCTGCCACTGGCCAGTACGAACTGATTATTACCGGAGCTCCGACAAAGGCCGAACCACTACAAGAGATCGCTCCACAATTTCCCGATCAAAAATTCTTGCTCGTTGACGGAAAGCTAGCGGGTGTGGAAAACGTTTATTCCACCACTTACGCCCAGAACGAGGGGAGTTTCCTCGGAGGGGTTCTGGCGGGATTGGTGACCAAGGGCGATTCCGAGAAGCTGCCGGATGCAAACGAGGAAAACGTGGTTGGTTTTATTGGCCTGCTGGATCATCCGATTATCAATGACTTCCTCGAAGGTTACAGGCAGGGTGTCCACTACGTGGATCCGGAAGCGGAAGTCCTCGTCTCCTACGTCGGGAGCCTGAATAACCCCCCCAAGGCAAAAGAACTCGCGAAAGTTCAATACGGCAAGGGGGCCGATATAATATTTACCCCGGCCTCCGCCAATAACATTGGTGTTATAGAAGCTGCTCAGGCAGAAGGCGGTTACGTTATCGGAAGTGATGCGAACCAGAATCCGCTGGCCCCCGGGGTCGTTCTTACCAGCGTCTACAAGAAGGTTGGGGATACGGTTTACGAGACAATCAAGAAGAGCCTTACCGGATTTGATAATATAGACTTTGGCACCACCAGGAGGCTCGACTATCCAAAAGGAACCGGCATCGCCAAGGACAAGTACTACGCCAAATACGTTCCGGACAGGATTAAGTTAAGAGTAGCCGAGATAGCCAGAAAACTTGAAAAGGACGAGATAGAAGTAAATTCAACTATTGCGGAAAGTTGATATTTGGCACCCTGGGCGAGGAGCTGCCTTCAATCAGTAAAGTCGGGATTAAGGATTTTAGAGGATAAAGTATGCCGGATAACGCAGAATATTATCTGGAGATGCAGGGAATCTCCAAAACTTACCCGAACGGGGTTAGGGCAAATACCGACGTCGATTTTTACGTTAAAAAGGGAGAGATACATGGATTAGTCGGCGAAAACGGCGCTGGTAAAACTACGTTGATGAAGGTTCTTTACGGCCTCGAGGATAAAAACAAAGGTAAAATTTTCCTGGGTGGTGAAGAAAAAAACTTCCGCTCCCCGGAGGACGCGATACGTTCCGGGGTTGGAATGGTCCACCAGCACTTCCGGCTTGCCCCCGGTTTCTCGGTGGCGGAAAACGTGGTACTGGGGCAGGAACCAGGGAAAGGACCACGGTTTGATTTCGATCGCGCTGTCGAGAGGACGGCCGAGCTGGTTGAAGACTTCCAATTTGATCTCGACGTTACCAGTAAGGTGGCCAATCTTTCCGTTGGAAAAAGGCAGTACGCCGAGATCCTCAGGTTGCTCTATCAGGGCGCGGATACACTGGTGCTGGATGAGCCCACCGCGGTATTAACGCCGCAGGAAACGGAAAAGCTATTGGCGTCACTGGAGCGGCTCGCCGATTCCGGCCACACGCTGATCTTTATTACCCACAAAATTGAGAAGGCGCTGGCGGTTTCGGACGTCCTATCGGTGATGCGCGACGGGGAGATCGTGGGGGAAAGGGTTGAGACGAACGTCAGCAAGGAGGAAGTTTCCCGGCTGATGGTTGGCAGGGAAGTATCCCTGGAAGTGGACAGGGCGCCCGCTGAAAAAGGGGAGCTGGTACTGGAAGCCAGGGATTTGACCGTCAGGGACGAAGACGAGCTTCCGCTGGTTGAGGACGTTTCCTTCGGGCTCCACGGGGGAGAGATCCTGGGTATTGCCGCCGTTCAGGGGAACGGACAGTCCGAACTGGTGGAAGCGCTGTCCGGCCTCCGCGAACCTTCCGGCGGAGAAATATTTCTTCGGGGGCAGAAAATCGAAGAGGTGACGCCGGGAAAGGTTCGAGCCCTCGGATTGAGCTACGTCCCCGAGGACAGGACGGAGATAGGGGTAGCTGCTGAGGCGACGGTTACCGAAAACCTGACGCTACCCTACGCGGGGCTACCAGGCTTCAGTCGGGCCGGTTTGTTGAATGAGCAAAAGCTTAGATGTAAGTCGGAAGAATTAATAGATAAGTTCGATATAACCGTTTCCGACGCCGATTCCCGGGTAAGTTCGCTTTCCGGTGGCAACGTTCAAAAGCTAGTTCTTGCCCGGGAATTATCTCGAAAGCCCGACGTCCTGCTCGCCGCCCAGCCAACCCGGGGGCTCGATATCCGGACGAAGCTCTTCGTCTGGGAGGAACTGCTGGAGAGGCGCTCCGAAGAGACCGGGATACTGCTTGTATCTTCTGACCTTCCCGAAGTGAGAGCGCTCAGTGACAGGATAGCGGTCATGTACGAGGGGAAGATCGTCGTAAGGTGGGAGGAGCCGGAGAAGGTGTCTGACGAGGAGTTAGGGTTATACATGATGGGTGCAAAAAGCGAGAGTAGTTAAAGGGGGTCAGAGATCTTGGGAAGAAAAATCAGCAAATTCATCGGGACCTGGCTGGGCACGGTCCTGGCGATCTTAATTGGAGTTAGTGCGGGTTTTGTTGCCATTGTCCTGACTAGTTCTACGCCCTTACATTCTATGTACGTCTTTTTGACGGGCCCGTTTTCTAGCGTCTACTGGATCGGCACGACTCTCAATCGGGCGATTCCGCTGATATTCGTCGGTCTCGGGATAAGCATTGCCTTTAAGGCCAGGGTTTTTAACATAGGTGCCCAGGGCCAGTTCTACATCGGGGCGCTTTTCGGTACTCTGACAGGGGTCTTTCTCGGCTTGCCGCCGGTTCTTCACGTGGCTGCCGTAATGGTCGCTTCGGCACTGGCAGGCGCGGCTTACGCCTTTCTGCCGGGGATCTTCAAGTCCCGCTGGGGGACAAACGAGATCGTAACGACGCTGATGTTCAACTTTATCGCGGTACACCTGATTTCCTACCTGCTGGCAAATCAGTTCCAGGATCCCATGGCGAATTACAACGTGTCGCCCCCGGTCCGAAGCAGCGCGACCCTGCCGGAGATACTTTCGCCTTCTCCGCTCCACGCCGGAATCCTGATTGCCGTCCTGTTTGTCCTGCTGGTATTCGTTTTCCTGGATAAATCCGTTTTCGGCTACAAGTTGAGGTTATCGGGTTTGAACCCGGATTTTTCCCGTTACGGGGGTATCGATAGGGGTGTTGTCATTATAGCGGCCATGATTTTGAGCGGGGCACTCGCCGGCCTCGGAGGCGGGATCAGGATTATTGGAGTTCAGGGTAAGTTGACGGAAAGCTTCCTGCCAATGGTCGGCTACGACGCGATCAATATATCGCTGATCGCGCGCAACAACCCGCTCGGGATAGTTCCGGCCGCACTATTCTTTGCGTTCCTCGGGGTTGGCGGCGAGGTGGCTGGCCTGTTTACCGACGTCTCCCCGCACCTGGTGAACATAATAAAGGCCGGAATATTTTACTTGGTTACAGCTCAGGCCCTCTTCGGGTTCGTCGAAAAACTTATTTCGGAAGATAGGCTGGAGAGTTTGGCATGATGGAAGCACTCAACTACCTTATACCTGCGGCGTTACATGCGGCGACCCCGATACTTTTTGCTGCACTCGGCGGTTTGTTGACTGAGCTCGCCGGTTATATAAACATTGGGCTGGAGGGTACCCTGCTTACCAGCGCGTTCTTCGCCGTGGTCGTGAGCACTCTGGTTGGTAACGCCTGGCTGGGCCTGGCTGCTGGTGCACTTTCCGGGGTAGTAATATCGCTGCTGCTCGCCACCGTTATCTTAAAACTGCGGGCAAACATCGTGATTGCCGGTTTCGCCACCAATCTACTGGCCACGGGTGGGACGGTATTCCTTATGTCTACCTGGTTTGGCGAAGAAGGGGTTTTCCGCTCGCCCGACACCCCCGTGATTCCGACGGTGGACTTGCCGTTTATCGACGGTGTTCCATTGCTTGGCGAGGTCCTGAACCACCACAGTATCCTGGTCTACCTGGGCTGGATTTCGGTTGGTCTGGTATCTTACTTGATTTATCGCACAAAGTGGGGTCTGCACCTCCGGGTAACGGGGGAAAGCGAGGAAACGGCGTTATCGACGGGAATAAACGTGGAGAGGTTGAGGCTTCAGGCTTTTCTGCTCAGCGGTTTGCTCGCCGGTCTCGGAGGCTCCTACCTTTCGCTCGGCCTGACGCGGTTCTTCATGCGGGGGATGTCGGCTGGTCGCGGTTTCATCGCCCTGGCCGCTGTATATTTCGGTGGCTTTACTCCACTTGGCGCCACGATGGCTTCTTTTCTCTTTGGGTTTGCCGGCGGAGTAGCAAACTACTTTCAGACCCTGGGTCTGCCACCACAGTTGCTCGAAATGACACCGTACGTCCTGACGCTGCTGGCTATACTGATTTACTCTATTCGGAGGAGTTCCCGGTACGGGCTTACGGAGGAAGAGACTTCGAAATCACTTTGATACGGGAGGTTGGTTTGAAGAAATCGAAACTGAAAGACAGAGCGGCCGGCTGCCTTGCCGGAGTCGCAATTGGGGACGCTATGGGGATGCCGACGCAGTTCATGGCCCCGGAGGAGATAGAATCGGAGTTCGGCTGGATCGACGGCTTTGTCGCGGCGCCCTCCTGGCACCCCTATAGTGAACACCCGGCCGGATCCGTAACTGACGACACGCAACAAACTCTGGCGCTGGCGGATAAATTACTGGAAACCGGTGACCATTTAACCCCGGAATCGACTGCGGAGGCGTTACTTGACTGGGCGAAAGGACGCGGATTGCTCGACACTGACTTTATTGGCCCGAGCACTGGTAGGGCTTTGAAACGGATTGATGCCGGCGGGAGTCCGGAACGATCGGGCTTCAAAGGTCATACCAACGGAGCTTCGATGCGGATCGGCTCCATAGGAATTGTCAACCCCCTGCTGAACCCCGAGGCCGAAAAAGAACTGATAAAAGACGTACGAGCAGTCTGTAAGCCCACTCACAACACCCCGATAGCGATTTCGGGGGCTACGGCCGTCGCGGGAGCTATAGCACAGGGTATTTCGGGTAGTTCCGACGTAGATATCATAGTCGAAACCGGTGAAAGATTGGGCAAAAAAAGTTATCGCGAGGCGAAGGATCAGCTGCCCTCCCCGGCTGAGGTAGACGAGGAAATGATCCTGGAAGTATTATCGGGAAGGACCAGCCCCTGTCTGAAAGAGAGGATTGAATTCGCTATTGAAGCCGTTCGGGGCGAGGACAGAAAGAAACTCCCTCGAAGGCTTTACGACCTGGTGGGTACCGGCGTCAATACGATTGAAACGGTACCTGCAGCGTTCGCTCTGCTGGCGGCTACGGGAGGAGAGCCAGATGAAGCAGTTAGGCTGGCGGCAAATGCCGGAGGGGATACGGATACGCTAGGAGCTATAACGGGCGGAATGGCCGGTGCTCGAACGGGTTTATCGGGTTTCCCGGAAGAGTATCTTGAAAAAGTCGAGACCGTCAACGATCTTAATATAGAACTTTATGCCGAAAAATTGGTGGAATTACGCTTGAAACGAGGTGAAGGGTAAAATGGCCGATGTTACCGTTTTTGGATCGCCTTTTGTCGATCTTGCCTACGGTTTCCCGCTCGGGGACGCCGGAGAAAAGCTAAAAGCCGGAGTGGACCTGAAGATGGCTCCGGGTGGTCCGGCTGCAAACGTTGCAACGGGTCTGGCCAGGCTGGGGGTGGAGGCCTCCATCTTTGGGGAGGTCGGTGCGGACTGGTTTGGTGAATACGTCCGGGCTTCGTTAGAGACTCAAGGAGTGGAAACTACCGACTTAACCGCGGAAACTGGTAAGAGTTCGGGTGTAATATTTCCGATCGTGGATGAAAACGGGAAACAAAGATCTTACGAACTGTTAAATGATCCGGTTCAGTTTGAACTGGATTCCTCGGGGCTAGGAAATGATTTCGTCTCCGGTGTTGATTACCTCTTTGTCGACGGTGTAATGATTCTGGGGGAGCCGAGTTCGAAAGCACTGGTTGAGGCAGCTGAAATAGCAGAAGCAGAAGGAGTGACGGTGGTTTTCGACCCGAACTTGAGATTGCCGGCGTCAGTTCTGAAAGCTAAAACGGATTTACTTGAAGCGATTCTCGAGAGTACGGATTACCTGCTCTTGAACGAGGCGGAACTCGAAACCCTGGAGGGAGTGATCTGGTCCGAACACGATGATTCGGCAGTGAAGCAGAAGTTAATGGATTACGGTCTAGAAACCCTTGTGGTCAAGAAAGGTTCGTGCGGACACGAAGTTTTCCCCAGAAATGGTTCGAGCGAATCGTCATACGGCAGTTTCGAAGTAGAGGTCGTCGATCAGCAGGGTGCCGGAGACGGTTTTGATGCGGGGTTCATTGCCGGCCTGGTTAAGGGGATGGACGTCGACCAGGCGTCCTTAATGGGCAGTGCCGTCGGAGCTCTGGCCTGTTCCGGTATGACCGCCTGGGAACCGCT
>CAZYCI010000030.1:0-6490 GCA_964645955.1 uncultured Thermotogae bacterium | reverse complement strand
CTAAAAGCTTCGGAATTCGCGTCTATGTAAAGCAATGCCAGCGGTGCATCTATCTCGTCAGTCGTTTCCTCGAACAATTCCACCACGGTCCCCGGTTCGTATTCCTCCGGCGTCTTAAAGAATAACTGACCCCAGCCTGGTTCTACTGAGCCGTCGTAATCCATGTCGTTCAAGTTGGGTCCCCTTCCTTCGTTTTCTCCTGCCAGGTCCTGGGGGACCTCAAATTTGATACGCGTTGATTCCTGGATTTCCGTACGAGCGGAAATCACTCTATCGTCTTTCCGAAAAGCTTCCGTAAGGTTTTCTTCTTTCGGTGACTTGCCCAAAATCTCAAATCTTACTCGATAGTACATAGTATTGATCCACCCTTTTTATATTCGAGCCTAATTCTAATATCTATAGAGAAAGTTATCAAAGAATTAAACGAAAAAATCAACCAGGTTATGAACTTCGAGTTGCAGGGTAAAAAACGCCAATTCAGAGTTTCTCGGGGCTGTAAAATGCTTTGTTTGGGCTGTTCGTATGGTGGTGAAAGTGCAATGTGACCGAGCTTGCGACATTACTAGCCCGAAAATACCGGCTCCAGATCGAGACTTCTGATGATAGAAAGGCCAATTGCGACGAAAAGGCTGGCCAGAAGAAAGGTAGTAAGATAACCGGCGAATTTAGCTATATAACCACCGATCAAGGACCCTAAGACCAGACTTCCGCCGTTGATGGCGTTATAAATTCCGAAAACCTGGCCTTTGAGCTTACCTTCCGACAGGCTGGAAACAATGACAAGGTTGCTAACGTTGATAAATGCCCAGCTGGCCCCGATTACAACGAAAATTGCGGCTGCAACGGTTAGCTGGGCGACACCACCTTTTAAGGTGAGGAAAGGAACGATAACCAGGGGAAGAATTAATACTCTGACCGCGAGCGCCACGGGTAAAACTTTTCTCGGGCCATGGTTTCTGGTAAATCGTGCTGCCGGGCGGTACAGAAGCGTACTCGATAGGGCATTCGCAATAAAAATTAAATAAATTATGCTATCTTCAAGTCCGGCCGAGCTCTTGAAAAAGGCTGGAGCCGGGACGAAAAATATCGCAAACCCACTGAAGACGAAGCCGGCTGCAAGGAGAAAAATGGAGAGTTGCCGTCCAAGCTTATCAATCGTTCTATTTATTTTGCCCGGCTTTAACAGGTAATAGAGGTGGATTGGCAGGTATCGAAACCTCTCCGTAATTAGGTCACCAGTTTCAACCAACCTGCCGCGGAACTTGCTCCTGTCGAACTTGACCTCGGAAGGGAGCCATCGCAAGGCCCCTGCGGCACCGGCGAGTGCTGATAGGCCGAGTCCAACGAACAGGAAGCGAATTACCGTCCCTTCTCCGAAAAGAAGGGTGCCGGCACTTAACCAGATCAATCCCAGAGTTAAACCCAGTGACCAACCGAGCCCCGAACTAAAGTTGAAAGCACCTATCTTTTCATCCCAGTTGCCACGCCTTTCCTTTTCGATAATCAAAATTGTGCCAACGCTGGCGGCGGCCATCCAGAATAGAACGTAAAATGAGTTTAGAAGGAGCAAAACGAGATAAGCTTGAGTGAAGCCCATCAGTACGAACGATACTCCCACTCCGGCTAAACCAAGTACGACGAAAAGTTTTCGTCGGTTTAGTCTGTCCGAGAAAGCCCCCCAAATCAGGCTGGCAAAGATTCCAACCAAATTACCTGCGGCAGTTAGCAAGCCGATTTCCCCTACACCTTTACCCAGGTGGAGAACGTAAAGCGGTATTAATATCGAAACACCGCCGGCAGCCAGGTTACCGAGTGAGTAGGCGTGGTACCAGCGATCGGCACCCGATATCTGCTCCAATCGTTCAAAAAAGCCCTTAATTAAGTTCATGTTTCCTCTTTGATTTTGCTCAAAAAACAGCTATTCTTCGGTTTTACTTTTTTTTAGAGAATCGTGAGCCCCGAGTATTTTCACCGATTCACCCAGTGAGTCCTCGACGTAAAGGGTCTGAATCAAAATGACGAAGACTATTGCCAGCGGCGAGGCCAGCAGAACCCCCATGTAACCAAACAGCACGCCGATGAGCAACTGCGCGGTTAGCAGTACCGCGGGAGGTAGAAAGATGGCTCGTTTCTGAATTAGCGGCGTCAGTATCTGGTTCTCAAGTTGCTGCAGGAGAACGTAGATCAAAACCACGTAAAGTACCATGTAAGGCCCTTCTACCAGGGCAACCAGAATTGCTGGAACTGCTGCCAGAATCGGACCGATAAACGGGACAAAGGTTAGCAGTCCGGCAATCAAACCGAGCGCAGGCGCCAGGGACAGCCCGATCAGCCACAAGAGCAGTACAGTAAGCAGGCCGACTGCCGCCATGGCGACGGCCCTTCCGATCAACCACCACCGCAGGGCCCGGCCGATAAAAACCAAAATCTCCCGAACCCTGTCCCTTCTGTCGGCGGGAAATAGTCTGAGAAGGCCGCCAAGGTAGACTTCGGGCTCCACCGACAGGTAAACGCCGATTACAAAGACGAACAGCAGACCGGCAACTACTCCGACCGTCGTGGTGAAGAAACCGGTGATGTTTCCGAGCAGGCCCTTGCCGAGTGGAAGCAATTCCCCCGGAGCCGGCAAAAAGGACAGCAGGTTCTGTCCCCAGGGGTAATTCGAAAGGTAGGACTCTATGATTTCTACTGCCTCGGGGAGCCGGCGGATCAACTTCGAGATTTGCGACCCGAAAGCCGATCCCGTCAACCAGCCACAGCCTATCGATGAGAAGAATAGGACGGTTATCGTCAGCCCCAGAGACCACTTCCGTGGTAGATTGGTGGTTCGTTGGATAAAATCGGCGATAGAAGTCAAAAAGATGGCAAAAAGAATTCCGCCGAACAGAATAAAAAGTACGAAAAAAACGGGCCGGAAGAGGTAGAGTATTCCGCCCATCATCAGAGGGATTACTGCCCACAGGAATATTGGCTTGTTTATTAAGGAACTGGGTTGATCTTCCATGATGCCTTTCTCCCATTGCTCGGAGCTTTAAGTTATGAAAAAGTTCCAGCCGGTGCTGGCCCCGAAGTTTAATTCATATTAGCAACTTTATTCATAAGTTTACCTTTGAATTATAACTAGCCTTAATTATTTTGGCAATTTTTGCGGGATGTAATTAGTTACCCCGGTGCCGAGAGTTTTTCTACAAGACAAATTCTTAACTTATAGTTTGCCTAAAAACGAATTTACGAATGATGTAATATTTACCACTTTTGCCTTTATTGGGCCTGCTGGTCTGGTAGCCGCAAGACCGTACTTCGTTCCAGCCAGCCTGGTCCTGCTCCTGTTTAACCTGACCTGGAACGCCGCGAACGTTGGTTACGAAGGAGTATGCCGGGGCGAATTAGCCGAAGTCGAGTGATCGGTTAACGCGAACTGACTCGAAAGACAGTTTTCTCCGCACCTGAAAACCCAGTGATTAGGTTAAATTATTAATAAGTATATAGTATATATAATATTTATTTTTCGTTCCTTAGCACTTATAATAAAAGTGATGTTTTTTTCGAGAGAACAAGAATTGACCGCGACCTGATTTTTTCCGGTAACGGAGGGAGGTGGTTTTGGTGTTTAAAGATTTGAGTCCAGTTGCTCTCCTTTTTATGATCGTCTTTCTCCTGGTTGTAAACTTCTCCGTTGCCGCTCACAAGTACCTGGAGACGGAAAGCTCAGCCACCAGAGATGATCCCGTCATGGTTCCGGACCACCAGGTTTCCTGGGCGGCATATGAAGAACTTGATAAGGAAAGTCAGGTTGATTACTACAGGTTCGAGGCGAAAAAGGGAGAGGAAATCTACGCCTCACTGATTATACCTAAAATTGAGCGCCTCTACGATTTTGAACCGGAATTAGCTCTGATTGGGCCGGGCCTAGCGGAAGGAACGGATTCCGAAGTGTCCAGTGAGGATTTACCACTGGACGTTCGGGAAGACGAAGGAGTTCTTGTCAAAAAATATAAAGGAGATGAGAACGAGGTCTTCTTCGAACCTTTTACTCAGACCAGCTACTGGGAGCGTCAGGTCATCCGAAGAAAAGCGCCGCAGGACGGAACTTACTTTGTCGCCGTCTGGAGCTCCGAAAAAGAAACCGGAAAGTACGTGCTGGCTGTAGGGGAAAGGGAGGCCTTTGGCCCGGGCGATATTCTGGAATTACCTTCGGTATGGTGGAAAGTCCGGATTTTTGTCGAGCGGGAAATATCCACCTACTTAATAGCCGGAGCGGTTCTCACCGGATTGACCGCCGGTTCAATCTGGTTGCTCTCCAGTGTTCTGCGGTAAGAACTGGTAAGAGAAAGCTCGCGCTACCCGTCGGACTTACTCATTCAGGGCTTTTAAGCTCAGCGATATTCGCTTACGTTCCTCGTCGACCTCCATTACCCTGACGCGAAGCCGCTGATTTAGCTTGACCACGTCCTTGGGGTGATCGACGTATTCGTCGGCTAGTTCGCTGATGTGAATTAGTCCGTCGGATTTAATGCCGATATCGACAAAGGCGCCGAAGTCCGTTACGTTGGAAACGATACCCGGTACGACCATTCCTTCCTCGAGATCACCTATCTGGTTTATGTTTTCCGAAAAGGAAAACGGCTCGAATTCCGGTCTGGGGTCGCGGCCCGGCTTTTCCAGTTCGTCCAGGATGTCGTTCAGGGTCGGGAGGCCGACGTCTGAAGTCACGTAGTCCTTCAGGTCGATCTCCTCGCGGATGGATGGATCGTTGATCATTTCGGGAACCGCACGATCCAGGTCATTTGCCATTTTTTTCACCGTGGAATAGTTTTCCGGGTGAACGCCGCTGTTGTCCAGCGGGTTGTCACCGTCGACCACGCGGAGGAATCCGGCGGACTGCTCGAAGGTCTTCGGCCCTATCCGCTTTACGTCTTTCACTTCCTCCAGGTCGGTGATCTGACCGTTGTCGTTTCTGTATTCCACGACGTTTTCCGCCAGAGTCGGGCCCAGGCCCGAGACGTAGGTAAGCAGTTTCTCGCTGGCGGTATTGATGTTGACTCCGACGCGGTTGACACACCGCTCCACGACCTCGGTCAGCTTTTTCTCCAGCAGGTTTTGGTCGACGTCGTGTTGATATTGCCCGACACCCAGTGATTTGGGGTCGATCTTAACCAGTTCGGCCAGCGGGTCCTGCAGACGCCTGCCGATGGAGATCGCTCCCCTGACGGTGACGTCGAGGTCCGGAAACTCCTCCCGGCCGATCTCCGAAGCGGAATAGACGGAAGCCCCGTCCTCCCGCACCCGGACCACGTCAATTGCGTCGGGAAGATCCATATCTCTGACCAGGGATTCGGTTTCCCGGCTTGCCGTGCCGTCACCTATTGCTATCGCTTCGGGCTCGTACTCCTTCACGAATCCCCGGATGGTCTTTTTTGCTTCTTCCTTCTCCTTCTGGGGCTCGTGCGGGAAAATTGCTTCGTGTTCCAGCGGGTTACCCCTTGAGTCCAGGGCGACTACCTTGCAGCCGCTCCGAAAACCGGGGTCGATACCCAGGACCGGCTTCTGACCCAGTGGAGGAGACATCAGCAGCTCCTCGAGGTTTTCCTCGAAGACCTCGACGGCAGCCCGGTCGGCCGTTTCCTTTATTTCGTTCCGCAGATCCGTTTCCAGTGAGGGGGCCAGAAGGCGGGAATAGCAATCCTCGGCAGCAAGCTCGACCTGTCTGCTGGACCCCGAATTTCCTTCGATTACGAGCCCCTTTAGTTTCTTGACGGCCGGCTCCTTCGCTGGCCTTACCTTGACCTGGAGAACGTCTTCTTCCTCCCCGCGCAGGACCGCTAGGACCCTGTGGCTAGGTGCCTTGAGGGCGGGTTCCTTCAGATCGTAGTACTCGCGGTAGTTTTCCCCGGGATCCGCTTCCGTGTCCTTGAGTTCGGATTTTATTAGCCCCCTGTCGAAGAAAAAATCCCTCATCTCTTCCCTGATTTCCTTATCCTCGTTTATCTCTTCCGCTATTATATCTCTTGCGCCCTGAAGAGCTTCGTCCGTATCCTCGACCCCTTCGTCCTCGTCCACGTAACTTTTGGCAACAACCTCGGGATCCAGCCCGGGCCTCTGCTCCCGGATGACGTCGGCCAGCGGCTCCAGTCCCTTTTCCTTTGCCTTTTTAGCCCTGGTGGAGCGGCTCGGCTTGTAGGGCATGTAAATGTCTTCCAGCTCGGCCAGGCTATCGGCGGCCTCGATTTCCTCCCGGAGTTCGTCGGTTAATTCCTCCTGGTCCTCGAGTGAGTCGATAATGGTTTCTCGCCGGTTCTTGATCTTTTCCGCCTTTTCCAGCTGGTCCCTGATTTTTCCGATTTGAACTTCGTCCAGCGAACCGGTCTTCTCCTTCCTGTAGCGTGCGATGAATGGAATGGTGTTGTCGTCTTCCAGCAGAGTCTTGACTGCCCGGACCTGCTTTTCCTTGATATCGAGGTTTTCGGAAATATCTTTGGTAGCTTTCAGT
>CAZYCI010000029.1:0-13906 GCA_964645955.1 uncultured Thermotogae bacterium | reverse complement strand
GAGTCGATCTTAACCGGTTCTAAAGGTCCTCAGCTGGAGAAAATTAGGGAAGAATGACGATGTTCCCTTCGGATTTCACTTGATGATTTCACTTGATATAATTAAGCAGTTAAATTAACATCTCAAGAGATAAATCAACCAATCTAGGATCAAGAGGTGAAGAACAATTCCTGTAATAAAATCTGCAAAGAAGAGACTAAAACAGAATAAGAAACGAAGAAAACGCAACCAGGCAAGAAAGGAAGAACTGAAACGAGTGACGAATGAGATGAAAAATTTGATTTCTCAGGGTAAAAAGGAAGAAGCCGAAGAGCTTTTGTCCGAACTCGCCAGCGTGGCCGATCGAGCGGCCAGCAAGGGTCCGCTGCACAAGAACAGGGCGGGGAGAATCAAGTCAAAATTCGCCAAACAAATTAACGAGCTCGACTGACTGCGAACATTGATTTTTATGTCCAACCTCTAGTCAAAAAAAGACATGAAAATTAGCCAGGAGGCATCATGAACTTTGATTTGGATCTTTTAAGCAAGGCAAAATACTGGTCCGTACTTTCCCTGATCGTGGTAATAGTTGGCTGGGTTATTCTGGCAACTCCTCTTGTTGCTCCGGGATTGAAAGATTCTAACTGGCCATGGCTCAACCTCGGTATTGATTTTCAGGGTGGCTCCAAAATAAACGTGCCGTTCCAGGAGGAAGTTACCACCGCGGAAATGAGAAAATTTCTATCCTCGACTGAGGGACTTGGTGACCTGAGCGACAGCGGGATACAGAGTGCGACCGGATCAAATACAATTTACATAAACACCAAGCTTGACGTCGGCGGTAACGAAGTCCTGATTAGCGACCTTAGGAGTTCGCTTTCGGAGAACTTCCAGGTGAGCGAGAACCAGATTAGCATTAACTCCGTTGGCGAACAGATCAGTCAGGAATTCCAGGTCAAAGCGTTGCAAGCAATAGGTATCGCTCTGCTGGTTATCCTGCTCTACATTAGCTGGAGGTTCCGCCTCCGGTACGCCGTAGGCGCCGTAGCAGCAGTTGTTCATGATGTCACGATAGCCCTGGCGCTTTTTGCGATTCTTGGAGTCGAAATCAATCTTCCCACGATTGGTGCCTTTTTGACGATTGTCGGTTACTCGCTAAACGATACGATCGTATACTTCGACAGAATGAGAGAAAATACCGGGAAACGAGCAGCTCGATCGATGTCCACTTTTCAGTTAATCAACAAGAGCATAAATCAGTCCCTCTCCCGTACGCTCAGCACCTCTACGACCACTTTTATTCCGGTTATTGCACTGGTTATCTTTGGTGGGCCCGTCTTAAAGGCTTTTTCGCTGGCCCTTTTGATTGGAGTTATCGTGGGGACGTATTCCTCCATTTACGTTGCGTCACCCATAGTCTATATCTGGGATAAGTACCTTGCCAGTGAATGAAATCTCTTTTCGATCACAGCCGGGTCTGGCGTGAAAAAAATGTAAACGAAGGACTGGTTGAGCAGGTCCGAAAAAAGCTCAACTGTTCCGGTGTCTACGCCAGGGTAGTTTCCGATCGTTACGGTCCCGAGTTTGAAAGACTGAACCTGCGGTCCGTCTCTTCCGGCGAACCACCCGAAGGGGCAATTCATCCGCCTGAAGACCTCAAAGGGCTAAATGCGGCCACCGACCGGCTCGTTGAAGCACTAGAAAACGAGGAAAAGATATTTATCCACGGCGATTTCGACGTGGATGGTTTAAGCAGTTCCGCACTCGTCTATAGAGGGTTACAGGGTATAGAAAAGACGCCGGGGCCGGAAACGGTGAAAGTGGACGTGGGGAGTAGAAACGTTGGACACGGAATCAGCAAAAACGTATCCTCCCGTCTTCTGGAAGAAGACTTCGACCTCCTGATTACCACTGATTGTGGAGTAAGGGGGGCGGAAGAGATCGCTCACCTCCAGGACTTCGGAGTCGACGTTATCGTCACCGACCATCACGAACCGTCGGACGAGTTACCACCCGCCCTGGCGGTTATTGACCCAAAAAGAAAGGACTCGAATTACCCGAACCCTCATCTGGCCGGAGCTGGTGTGGCTTACAAGCTCGTCCGGGGGCTGCAGAGGAAGCTGGGCTTGGAAAGGTCCTCGAACCGCGAGTCCCTTCAGCTAGCAGCTCTGGGTACAGTTGCCGATCTGGTTCCTCTCGTCGTAGACGGTGAAGACGAGAACCGCTGGCTTGTGAAGGCCGGTTTGGATAGTATGGGCAAGGACCCGCTTCTGGGAATATCCGCGCTTTTGGGAGAAACTGGGGGAGAAAAAGAAAAAATTACCCCGGAAACCGTGAGTTATCGAATAGCTCCTAAGTTAAATTCCGCAAACCGGGTTGGGGATCCCCAGGTAAGTTTTTTGCTACTTGCTACGGAAAGCGAAAGGAGGGCCCGCCACCTGGCAAAAACCCTGATAGATTACGATCGGGATCGGTCAAGATCTCAGGACAAGTTAATCCGGCGGGCTCGAAAAAAGCTAAAGGATAGAGGTTTCGACCCCGAAGAGAAGAACCTGGTTTTCGTCTCGGGTGAAAACTGGAATCAGGGGATAATTGGTCTTGTCGCGTCTCGCCTGTCCAGTAGTTTTGGCTTGCCTGCAGTGGCCGTAAGTCGCGAGAGGACACGGATTCGCGGTTCGGCGCGAGGGGTCGATGGTGTAAACATAGTCGAAGGGCTTGAAAATTGCTCCGAACACATGATTCGCTTTGGAGGCCACGAGATGGCCGGCGGGTTTAGCGCCAGCAGTTCCGTTACTTCCAGGCTACGCGAGTGCCTCGAGAACTGGGCCGGCGACCAATCCTTCCAGGGGGGAGAGGAAGTCCGGGAGAAGAAACTGGATGCCAGGCTGGATCCGGTTCAGATAACCAGAAACTTATACGACGAACTCGAAGGACTCGAACCTTTCGGGAAAGGTAACCCGAAGCCCAAATTCTGGATCAAGGACCTAAAGATCGTCAGTGCTCGCAGGGTGGGGAACTCGAAAAGGCATTTAAAGATGAAGCTGGCCGGTAACGACGAAGTACTTGATGGTATAGGTTTCGGGATGGGAGAAAACCTACCTGCTTTAAAGAAGGAAAGACAGGTCAATCCAGTATTTACCCTTGACCTTAACGATTGGCGCGGCCAGAAAAAAATACAGCTCAAATTAAAGGATTTCCTCTCTTAGAGACCGTTTACCTTTTTCCCAGAGAACTCTGACCATGAAGTAGGGAATCCATCCCGCTTTGATCATTCTTCCCGGTTCAAGCCATATTCTGTATAGCCATTCCAGCCCTTTTTCCCGCATCCAGCGCGGGGCCCTCGGCAGGTTCCCGGAGAGTACGTCGAAGCTTCCGCCGACTCCCATAACGACGTTTGCCTCTAGCCCGTCTATGTGTTCGGTGATCCACCTTTCCTGTTTTGGTACGCCCATCCCGACGAACAAAATATCCGGGTCGGCCTCGTTGATCTCCTCAACCACTTTTTCAGAATTAACCGGGATATAGCCGTGATGTGTTCCGGCAATAGAAACTTTTTCGTAATTATTTTTGATCCGCTCACCGGCCTCTTCCGCGACGCCGGACCGGGAACCAAGGAGGTAAACTTTTAGTTCTCGAGGAGTATCCAGAAGCTCCTCGATTAGATCTATTCCTGCAACTCGTTCTTTCAATGGGAGGTTATGGACCGAAGCGGCCCAGATCAGACCAAAACCGTCCGGGGTAACTACGTCAGCCCTCCCGAAAGAACGGTCCAGCAAATCCCTACGCTCGGCCTGCATGACCGCAGTTACGTCAGGTGTTGCGACGTAGTTTGTCTTATCGCCTTCCCCCGTTACGCCTTCAATAATTTCCTCTTTTGCTTCATCAATGGCGCCGGAAGTAAAGGAAGTGCCGAAGATGGAGCCCACGCCGGAGACTGTCTCGTGGATGGCGGGGTTCCAGCCCCGAAAGTAACGGACGGATCTATTTGCTGCCAGCGCCAGGAAAAAGGGGAAAACCAGGCTCGCACCGAGGAGCCCACCCTGCAACCGGCCGGGACTTCTGAGAAACCAGATGCTGGTCAAGCCGATAACGCTCAGACTGAGATAAATAATTGCTGCTCCCAGGCTCCGAGACCCGACGTATTGCTTTGCCAGACGATCGACAAGACCCGGACGACGACCTGTAGCGGCTGCAGAACGGGTAAAAGCAAATGATTTCCTTGCCGCCGGAATTGCAAGGGGTGCAATGGGTAAAAGTAATACGAAAGCCGTTAATGACTTTACTACTCCAATTAAAGCAAGACCGGCAAGAACGAAACCGATTCCCCTGGCTCCTATTGCTGATAGTTTTTTCTCGGGCCCGGCGACGAGTAAGCCGATCAGGGCTCCGACAAATGAGAGACCCAGCCTATAAGCTGGAGCCAGGCTCTGGTCCGGCTGAAGCGCTACTATACCGAGAAAGGAAGTAACAATGACCAATAGGGTTACGAGGAAAAGTTTCTGCTTTTTGGCCCCAAGCTTGAAATGGGCGAATTCCACGGAACGACCGATCAATAATAACCAGGCCACGGTTAGGGGGACGCTCAACCAGGAGAAATAGATGTATCTTCCGTTTAGCGCCACCTGGATAAACTGGATTCTGAAACCAACCCAGGCAAAGACTACCGCAGCGAGAAAAAAGCTGGTTAGTTCCAGGATCCTGCTTTGGCGACGGAAAAATTTCCCACCCGCTATCAGAGCCAGGCTGACAATCATTCCCGTTATTGGCGCCGAAAAGCCGTGAACTACCCCGACGGAAATTGGAATAAAAAGTGGGGTAAAGACGGATAGCCAATCCGGACCCTTTTTCAACCTGATTAAACCAAAGAAACAACCCAGCAAGGCAAATGAAACAGCTCCCGATACCATACCCATTGTAAAGGAAAGTATATGAGGCCGTACTCTTACTGAAAAGGAATTAATTCATATAGTCGGGTGACAGCTGTCCAAATTAGTTCGAAATTTGTAAAACTGAACTGCCCGAAAGTTCCCATTGATTGCAGAATGACGGAATATTTAGTAACATTTGCCTGATTCAATGGGAAGAGAAATTTGACCGACAACTACACCGAACAAGGGGGTTTTCTATGAAGGAGATAAGATGGCATGGGAGGGGCGGACAAGGTGCAAAAACCGCCTCTCAACTACTTGCCGACATCAATCTTCAGGAAGGAAAGTTCGTTCAATCGTTTCCCGAGTACGGGCCCGAGAGGAGTGGAGCACCCATTCGCGCTTATAACAGGGTTTCGGGCGAGAAGATCAGGGTCCATTCCGGAGTGGACCAGCCCGACATGGTTGCCGTAGTGGATCCGACTCTGCTCGAGGCCGCGAATCCGACGGATGGGTTGGACGAAGATAAAATTTTGTTAGTTAATACACCAAAGAGCCCGCAAGAAGTTCGCTCACAAACTGGTTTTTCCGGCGAGATAAAGACGGTCGATGCTTCTGGTATAGCCGAAGATACCGGAAGTGGTTACGCCAATATCCCGACGCTGGGAGCTCTTGTAGGCGTTCTCGGCACTGAGTACGATATTGCCGAAAAAGAAGTCAGGAAATCGCTTTCGAAAAAACTGCCGGAAGAGATAGTTGAGATGAATATGGAAGCTTTTAAAGTTGGCTACGAGAAGTTCAATTAACTCAAACAGGAGGGCATATGGCAGATTTCGAACTTAAGAAGTACGACGAGATACCAATTGGCGGTGTCATAACCGGTGGTGCTACCCCGGAGTTGAACGAAACCGGAGATTGGAGATCGGAAAGACCGATCTGGGACGAGGAAACTTGTATTCAATGTCTCCAGTGCTGGGTAAATTGCCCGGATGCTTCTTTTGAAATATCCGAAGAGGAGATTCAGGGTATAGATTACGATCACTGTAAAGGATGCGGTATCTGTGCCGAAATATGTCCTGTCGACGCCATCTCAATGAAACCAGAGGGGGAAGAAGATGAATAACGATAACCGAGATGTCTTAACCGGTCACCAGGTCGTCGCGAATGCGATGCGGCAGGTGGATCCTGACGTCGTAGCTGCTTACCCGATTACACCACAGTCCGAGATAGTCGAGTACTTCTCACAGTTCGTAGCTGATGGCAAGGTAGACACCGAAGTAGTTACCGTCGAGTCGGAACACTCGGCAATGAGTAGCTGTGTCGGATCGGCGGCTGCCGGGGCCAGAACCATGACTGCTACTGCGTCCCAGGGGCTTGCGCTGATGATGGAGATAGTTTACATCGCTGCCTCCATGCGGACGCCCATAGTCATGACGGTCGCGAACAGAGCCTTGAGCGGCCCGATCAATATCCATTGTGATCACTCCGATTCGATGGCCGCCAGGGATAGCGGGGTTATCCAGCTTTACGGAGAAGACGCTCAGGAAGCCTACGAGTTTACCCTGATGGCTCAGAAGCTGGCGGAAAGCGAGGACGTACTTCTCCCGGTAATGGTCACTCTGGACGGGTTTACCCTGACCCATACTGCTCAGGTCGCCGAACTGTTGCCCGACGAAGCCGCAAAGGAGTTCGTCGGAGAGTACGACGCTCGCTACCCTTTGCTGGACGTGGATAATCCGACTACTCAAGGGCCGTTTGACATGCCTGACTATTATTTCGAGCACAAGCTCCAGCAGGTCGAGGCAATGGAGAACGTTCCCGGCAGGTTCAAGAAGGTCCAGGACGAATTCAACCAGCTTTCGGACAGCGAGTACGATGGACTATTTGAAACATATAAACTAGATGACGCCGATTACGCGCTCGTTCTTCTGGGATCAACTGCCGGTACGGCCAAGGTAGTTGTGGATCAGCTGCGAGAGGAAGGTAAAAAGGTCGGTTTGCTGAAGCCCTGGTTGTTCAGGCCTTTCCCGGCCGAAGGAGTTAAGGAAGCTCTTGCAGGAACGGAAGCCGTAGCTGTAATGGACAGGTCACTTTCCTTCGGTTCCTCCGGTCCTCTTTATCTCGAGGTAAGCTCGGCACTTTCCGAAGAACCGGACAAGCCGAGACTCTATAACTACACGTACGGACTTGGAGGACGGGATATCAAAGAAGGGCAAATTGCCGAAGTGTTCGAGGACCTTGAAGATCCCGACCTCGAAGACAAGATGCGCTACATCGGAGCCAGACAGTAACGGGAGGGTAAAATAAATTATGGCCAGTCTTGAAACTTTAGCGAAAAGAGAAGAGAAAGAAAGGAAATTTGAAAGCGGACATTCCCTTTGTTCGGGTTGTGGTTTGCCCATAGCCGTCCGGACGATTTTGAACTCGATAGAAGGTCCGGTCGTGGCGTCAAACGCAACGGGCTGTCTGGAAGTGGCGACCACGCGGTTCCCGACTTCAGCCTGGAATATCAATTGGATTCACAACGCGTTTGAAAACGCTGCTGCTACTATTGCAGGTGTCGAATCGGCTTACCGCTCCATGAAGAGAAAGGGCAAAATAGACGAGGACATCGATTTCGTCGCTTTTGCCGGTGACGGAGGAACTTATGATATCGGGCTCCAATCGCTCTCCGGTGCACTTGAGAGGGGGCACGACTTCACTTACGTAACGCTGGATAACGGGGCTTATATGAATACCGGAATTCAGCGATCCAGCGCTACCCCGAAAGGTGCTTCAACGACTACTGAGCCCGCAGGCGAGGAAAAGTACGGCAAAGAAAGAGAGAGGAAGAACCTAACCGAGATAGTTGCCGCTCACGACATTCCTTACGTCGGTCAGGCTTCGATATCGAACCTGGTGGACCTTTCGGAAAAGGCCGAGAAAGCCTTTGGCAAAGACGGACCGACGTTTCTCAACGTACTCTCTACCTGCCAGCTGGGCTGGAGGATTCCCGAGGAGAAGTCGGTTGAGGTAGCCCAGAAAGGTGTTGACACCTGCTTCTGGCCGCTATACGAAGTCGACGAAGGCGAATACAAGGTAACTTACGAGCCAAGAGAAAAACTTCCCGTGGAAGAATGGCTGGAACCCCAGAAGCGGTTCGCTTCGCTTTTCAAAGAAAAAAACAGCGGAGTCATTGACGAAATACAGGAAGATATCGACGAGGATTGGGAAAAACTACAAAAGAAAGCCTCTTAGTTAGAAAAAGTAAATAAAATACCCCGTCTCTTATTGCGGACGGGGTATTTTTTATTTAGTTTTAATGGGGCTGGAGGGAAGGCGGGATTTGGATCCAGGAGCTACCGAGATGGTGAGTGGAACGGGGGATATATACCCGCCTCCCCCAGTCAGCCTTAAGCTATCTTCTTTCGTCAAGCCTTTCCTTATCGGTACTGCTTTTGTCTATCATGCTTCAACAATAAAGATAAGTATTTTCGACTCTCAGAAAAGGACTTTCGGAGGGTGAATCGATCTACCTTATCACTTGAGTCGATGAATGGTGTTTAATCGGGGGAAGAAATTTGTCTTCGGTAAAACTCCCAATGGACAGCGATCTTTTACTCACCCGGTGGTAAGTTTGCAATCTTCCAGTATTCCTGTACAGTCTCGATGACTTTTCGGAACTCGGCCGGATTGACGGGTTTATGAACGTAACTGCTGGCTCCGCTATCGTAGGCTTTAACTACGTCTTCCTCTCTTTCGGAAACCGTAAGTACGATAACCGGAATTTCTTCCAGGTCCTCGTCTTCCTTTATGGTTTCGAGCACCTCGTGTCCACCGATCTTTGGAAGATTTAGGTCAAGCAGTATCAAGTCGGGTTTTGGCACGTCCTCGAAGCCCTCGCGCCGGTATAGAAAGTCGAGAGCTTCCTCACCGTCTCGGACGACGTAGAGCTTTGATTCCACGTCACTTTTGTATATAGCTCTCTGGGTAAGGTCTATATCGTAATCCTCGTCCTCCACTAACAGTATGTCGAGTCTCTGCTCGTTTCCCATATTTCCCTCCTCAACTTTATTATGATACTAACCCCTAACTTGAGACTAGTTAACCCCATGGGTCATTTTTTGAGCTGAAATATTTTCTTCGACCTGGTTTTTCGTCCCGGGTAACGTGAAGTAAAAAGTCGTTCCTTGGCCAGGTTCCGACTCCGCCCATATCTCCCCGCGATGTTCCTCAACGATACGTTTGCAGACGGCAAGTCCTATACCGGTACCTTCAGGGTTATCTCGCGGGTTGAGCTTTTCAAATACCTTAAATATTTTTTCCAGGTACCTTTCCTTGATCCCTTGACCGTTATCCCTGACCCAGACGACGTACCTCTCCGACCTTTCTTTCCAGCCAATTTCAACCCGTGGGCTTTCCTTGTCGTTATATTTTACCGCGTTTGTGATCAGGTTGCTAAAAAGTTCCGTCAATAGAGTTTCGTTGCCGTAAACTACCGGCAGGTCGTCGGACACTACCAGGTTAACCCCTTCAAGGGTGTACCGGAGGTCCTGTTTGAGTTCCTCTATTAAATCGCTCAGCTCGACCTCCTCGAATCGGTCCTCTTCCATATTGATACTCGAATACGTCAGCAAGCTTTCTATCCGGTCCCGTAATCGTTGAGTGGTATCGGAGAGAGCTTCCAGCGCCCGGATGCCATCCTGATCCAGCTCTTCCTCGTAGTCCTCAGTTAGTATGTGGCTGTACCCTTCCAGGGTCTGTAGCGGGGCCTTGAGGTCGTGGGAGATTCCTCGCGAGAACTCTTCGAGCTTTTCGTTGCTTTTCTTGAGTCTTTCAGTTTTCCGGCGCAGGTCCTCCTCGAGCTGTTTTACTTCCGTGACGTCGATGTAGTGTTCTATCCTGCCACCTTCGTATCTATCCGTTTCAATTGGAATACTGCGGTACTCAAGAATTCTCTCCCTTCTCCCGAACTGGTCGTTAACGGTGAAGATCTCACTATTTATACGTTCCCCCTTTTCATGGGCAGCCCGGGCTTTTTCGCAATATTCCTCGGGCTCGGCAAAAGAACTTGCGTAAAGGTCGATTGCTCCTTTCGCTGTTAACCCAATTAAATCCCGTCTGTCCAGGGAAAAGAATTTTTCCATCGTTTTATTTACCCAGACCACCTCCCCTTTTTTATCTATCAGAACAACCGCTGAATCCAGCGTGTCGATCGCGTCCTCGATCAAGTAACGGTACCGAGCCCCCGCTTCCCTGAGTCTTTTCTTTAGTCGCTTTACCTTCCCTTTGTCGACAAATTCCAGAATTCCCGCCTGTTCGGTCACTTTCGAACCCCTCATCGTCGCGGGTACGACTTCCGGAGCGGAGTTCCCCGGGGGGTCGCTTTCGACCAGCCTGACTTCGACCCTGCTGACCCCCCTCCCGGAACCGGGTCCGGATTTTTCAAAGACTTTTTTCAGCTGACTTTTGACGAGATCTAGATCGTCGGGATGTACGACCTCGGCCAGGTGGAGGTTATCGACGTTATCGTGGCTTAAAACCTCCCTTGAAGTCTTATTTGCTCTGAGGATGTTTCCTTCGGGGTTGACGAGGTATAGGATATTTGCCGAATTATTAAATAGCTTCCTGGCGTACTTGCCCGCTCCAAGACCTTTTAATTCCCGGGAAGAGTTAATTGAAAGTTTCTCGGAAAGGTACAAAAACCCAGTCGTCGTTATCGGGACGGCGATCAGTAATCCAATCAGGGTTGGGCTCGTAATACTGAGCACCAGAACGGCGATCGCAAGCAATAAATAGCTTAAACCGAGTACGGCTATATATTTTTTCAATTAGATCACGCTAAAACCAGTACCAGGATTCTCCAGAATGGCTAAACTTTCGGCCGGCTGTAAAATGGAAAACGTCGCTCACCAAAAATAACATAAAGTCTACCTGGCGGCAAGGACAAAAATCACCCGACCGGGTGAGGGCTTATATAATGAGGTGTTCGTCGAGCGTAATGGGAAAGGTTGCCGCTAGTTCTGAAATGCTGTCCTCGTCGAGAATGTCGATCTTCCGGTCTCGCATCTTGATGAATCCTCGATCTTCAAGTTCTCCAAGGGTACGAATGGCCGTTTTCGATGAAACCCCGGCTAGTTCGGCCAGCTCCGAGCGGGACAATTCTATGCCCTCCTGGCCCAACCTGAGAATAAATCTGGCCAGCCTCTCCTTACTGCTGTTATACGATCTCTCGGCAAGTTTGCTCTGGAAGGCCTTCAACTCCTCCGACATTTTGGCAAAAAAGCGGAAGACTATCTCCGGGTGTTTTTCAAGGAAGTAAAAGAAGTTGCCCCTTTCTATGAAACCTACTTCGACGTCAGTCAGGGTCTTGGCAAATGCGATATGGGTTCCTTTGTCGAAGAGGGTGGTCTCCCCTATGTACTCCCCGGGTCCGGCCAGCTTTAATATCTGCTTTTTCCCTCTTAAAGTGCGTTTTACTAGCTTTACAAGGCCGTCATTAATCAGGTAAAACCCGAAAGAAGGAGCACCTTCCTGGAAAATTATCTCTTCCGGGCCGTAATCGATCTCTTTTATCTCATCCTGGAGCTCGGACAGAACTCCCTCATCGAGATCGTTAAAAATTCTCATTTTACCGAGGTCTACCATGTTTAATCCCGTAAGCTCCTTACCTTTTTAAATTAGACCGGAGTTGTCGTATTCCTTCAAAGTAGTCAATACCAGAGATGTATTGGTCGTTTCTATATGAGGGCTCTGGACGAGATCGACCAGTTTATCGGTCATTCCTTCTCTACTCTTAAATTTACCTATGGCTATTACGTCAAAATCTCCCGTCGTTTCGTATATATGAGTTAGGCAGGGATATTCTTCCATCTCGCTTAGGACCTTTGACAGGTCGTCACTTTTTGCTTTTACCTTAATGACGGCGGTTAACGAATAGCCAAGCTCGTCCAAGCTTAATTTGATTCCAAACTTTTCTATGATTCCCTCATCTCTCAGCTTCTGCACGCGGTTACTTACTGTCGTTGGAGAAACGTCCAACTCGCTGGCAATGTGCCTCAAGGAGGTTCTACTGTCCTGTTCAAGATATCTGATTATTTCGAGATCTCGCTCAGTTAGTTTCATACCACTAGAATAGCAATGTAGTCCCAGTTTGTCAAGGTTTTCCCGCCATAAGAGGAAAGTATCCAGATATACTTTATTCCCACTCCATCGTTGCGGGTGGTTTATTGGAAATATCGTAAACAACCCGGTTCACTTCGTCAATCCTGTTGCTTATCTTCGTCGATATCCTTTCCAGCAGGTCGTAAGGAATCCTGGAAAAGTTGGCAGTCATGGCGTCCTCGGACTCTACGATTCGTAAGGCCACAGGGTATTTGTAACTCCTCAGGTCCCCCTGGACGCCCACGCTTCTTATCGGGAGCAATACCGCAAAAGCCATCCAGACATCTTCGTACAAGCCGGCCGTCTTGAGTTCTTCCTCTACGATGTGGCTTGCTTTTCTAACTATTTTGACCCTTTCCGGGGTAACTTCTCCGACTATCCGGATTGCCAGTCCCGGTCCCGGAAAAACATGACGGTGAATTATCTCGTCCGGGAGCCCCATTTCTCCGGCAATCTGGCGAACCTCGTCCTTGTAGAAATCCGCCAGCGGTTCGTATATATCGAGGTCGACCTTTTCTGGTAGCCCGCCGACGTTGTGGTGTGATTTGATCGTGTCCGAATGAGTAGTCGATCCGCTCTCTATTACGTCGGAGTAAATAGTCCCCTGTATAAGGACTTCGGCCCCGATGGAATCGGCGACTTCAGTGAAGACGTCGATAAAGGTATTCCCTATGATCTTTCTCTTTTCCTCGGGGTCCGTAACACCGCTTAAGCTATTCAGGAATTCCTCGCTCCTGTCCAGCACCATGAGGTTTAACCGAGAATCCGAAAAGGTATTTTTTATGGATTCGGTTTCGCCCTGTCGCATCAAACCGGTGTCGACGTAAACGGCACTCAAATTGTCTCCAATCGCTCTTCCGGCTATTCGGGCGGCAGTCGTGGAATCAACTCCCCCAGATAGGCCAATTATCGCTTTTCTATCACCTATGTACTTTTCCGTTTGCTCGATCAAATCGGTCGCAAGTCCTTTTGGGTTCCATTCTTCTTTTGCTCCTGAGATTTTCCCCGCGAAGTTTTCGAGTACCTGCTCACCTTTCTGCGTATGGGTAACTTCCGGGTGGAACTGGACCCCGTATAGCCCCGCCTCTTCGTTTGAAAAAGCGGCGATAGGACTGGAATCGGTCGAAGCTAGCGTCTCGAATCCCCTGGGCATAGCAGTGACTCTGTCCCGGTGGTTCATCCATACCTTTTCGTCGTTCTCGAAGCCCTCGAGCAGCTCCCCGCTTTCTTCTCTTAACTTCAGGGTGGAAGTCCCGTACTCACCTATATCACCCTCTTTTACCTCGCCGCCGGAAAGTTCAGCTATCAGCTGGTGTCCATAACATATACCGAGGACAGGATAGCCGGTTTTTAAAATTGCCGGGTCCGGTTTTGGCGATTCCTCGGAGTAAACGGACGCCGCGCCGCCGGAAAGAATGATTCCCTTCAGGTCTTCGATCTCTTCCAGTTTCCCGAGCGTGGTCTCCGAAGAAAGCACCCTCGCGTAAATCCCCTGTTCTCTGAGCCGCCGGCCGATTAGATGGGAGTACTGACCCCCAAAGTCCAGAACCGCGATAGTATCCATCGATTTATCTTCCTCCAGAAGTGGTTATCCGTTATTAAAGCTCTTATTTGATCGTTCGTTGCTCCGAGCGGGCGGAGCAATTTTTTCGATTATCCGAGTACAAGAGGCCCCGCACCATTCGGACGAACTTTAAGAAATATTAGCTGATCGCGGTCGGGATTAACAGGAAGCTTCCAGCATCACGTCAGGGAAGCAGAGGTTTCTCTCGATTGTCGTAATTGGAGGATCCCGGGCCTCCGCCGAATTCGGTGGCGGAAAAAGTGTTTATTCAGTTATAATTTTCCAGAAATAGTTAACTGAAAGTAATTTTCCGTAAAAAGGGGAGGAAAAACGGTGAAGATACTGGATAGGG
>CAZYCI010000028.1:10101-14105 GCA_964645955.1 uncultured Thermotogae bacterium | reverse complement strand
ATAAAGTTAAAAAAAATGAGGGAGTTTACCCAGATAGTTTAAGGGGGTCAAAATTAAAAAAAGGTGCTCGCCTCATCGGCGACCACCAAGTTCTCCTCGATTCCTCTTGAGCGTCAACATTAGTATATATCGATTTGGTTGGTCTGTCAAACTTTATTTCGTGTTTTCTTGTAACTCCTAAAATTTCCCTGACAATCTTATCTTTCCGATGTTTTGCCAGTAATGTTCAAAGTTGTCGGTAAAAAAATGGAGTTTTTCTCTGCTGTGATTTTCTAATTGCTAATTATTTTCCTGCAATGGTTTTTGGCTGTTTAGTTTAAAGTCGGAAAAATCGTACCCGACGGCCTCCAGGTGTTCGGAAATCCGATTCAGTTTCTCTTTTTCCATCGTCGGCTGGCGGCTTAAAATCCAGCCAAGACTCCTGGAAGGGTGGCCGACGACTGCGTACTCATAGTTCTCGCCCAGTTCAATAACCAGGTAGTCCGCCGGAAACAGCCTGTAGCCCAGGAAAGGGATGAAACTAACTTTTAACCTTCCGGGTTCGGACTCGTTTGGTACCCACGCGGCCGCACTAACTTCCCTCTTTTCTCCGTTTTCCTTATAGCAGGTGTTTTTTACACTAATTCTACCGTCCTTTCGCCTGCCGTATTCCGCCCTGTTGCCCCAGGCACAGGAACTGTTAAAAAACGTCTCGATACTTGCGATTGCGTACCACTTTCCAAGGTATTTTTCTACGTCTAGTTCGTCCACGGTTTGGAGCGTCCCTTTCTGGTTTGCCTCCGTACCGATCAAAAAGAGTGGAGGGATCAAAAATAAACCGATTAAAACCCACTTCACGATACCACCTCCCCGACACTAGCTTAACGCCCTCCGACATTCAGTCAAGGTCTATACGGTTATCCAGTTAATTGTACCGGTATCGAGATAAGAAACTGGAGTTGTTCATTTTTTTAATGGAGTCTAGAACATATAATTCTTTGAAGCCTAATGAGAAAAACTACGGAGTGGTTGGATGGAATTCATTAGTTTAACACGGTGGTCTCCTTATTTAGTTGGAGCGGGTATTGGAGTCCTGAGCTGGCTTAGCTTTTTACTCTCGAATCGACCCATAGGCTGTTCTACTGCGTACGTTCGGGTCAGTGGTTTCGGTGAAAAATTGATCGATCAAGAGAGGACGGAGTCGAACCAGTACTACCGGACCTTCCTCCCCGAGCTCGGCTGGGAAGTTTTTCTGCTCGCCGGCGTGATTATCGGTGCACTTGTCTCTTCGGCCCTCTCCGGGGGACTCGAACTGGAAGTGGTACCCGCGTTGTGGAAAACGGCGTTTGGGGCTACCCCGGTGTTTAGGAGCCTGATTGCGTTGTTCGGCGGGTTCCTTCTCGGCTTCGGTGCTCGCTTTGCCGGAGGCTGTACCAGCGGCCACGGAATCAGCGGCACCCTGCAGCTTGCAGTCAGTAGCTGGCTTGCCCTTATCTGTTTCTTCCTCGGGGGCTCGCTGACTGCGTTCGTTCTGTACTCCGTTTTAGGAGGGGTCTAAATGTTAGAAAAGCTGAGAAAACGAAAAGGGCTCCGAAGTTTTACCGCCCTAATAGTTGGTTTTTTCTTTGGCTTCCTTCTGGAGAAAGGAGGGGCTACGGATTACGAAGTCCTGGTAAACCAGCTATTGCTAAGGGATTTTACCGTCCTGAAGATAATCTTTTCCGCTATAGTAGTTGGTGCTCCGGGAGTTTATCTTCTCGTGAAATATGGTATCTCGCAGTCGAGTATTAAACCCTTTCGGCCGAAATCAATAATCCTGGGCGGCCTGATTTTTGGTGCAGGCTTTGCCCTGCTCGGGTACTGTCCCGGGACGCTGGCTGGAGCCGTGGGGACGGGTTCGCTGCATGCTCTGCTCGGTGCTGCGGGCATGGTAATAGGTGCCGGGACGTTTGCCAGACTTTATCCGCTTCTCAGCGAATTTATTGCCGAGGACGACCGCGGAGAGGTGACTATACAGGGTTTACTGGGATTGAGTAAGGGACTGGCGGTGGTGATTATGGGCACCGTTCTGATTGCCGTAATGCTTTTACTGGAGCTCAATGCGTTTTAGGGGGTCCGGTCGGTGAAGCAGGAAAGTGAAAGTATTGGGTTGGTGAGAAATGAATAAGATCGATCCTGAAGTCGTCGTTGTCGGTGGAAGTAACGTAGATATAAAGGGCTATCCCGGGGGCGATTATATTCCTCATACTTCTAATCCAGGTCAGGTCACTGATAGACTCGGGGGCGTTGCAAGAAATATTGCGGAAAACCTCGGGATACTGGGTACAAAAACCGCCCTGTTGTCCGCTGTAGGAGAGGACCATTACGGTGAAGAACTGATAAAAGAAACCGAAAAGGAAGACCTGGATCTGTCCTGCTTGATCCGATCCCGGCAACACGGAACGGGACGTTACGTGGTACTCCACGACGAAACGGGGGAGATGGTTGGAGCGGTATCCGACATGCAGGTAACCAAAGAGATCACCCCCGAATACCTGGACGGTTACCGTAAAGAAGTTACTCAAGCGGATTTTATCGTACTGGACGCCAACCCCGGAAGGGAAGCTTTGGCCAGAGTTTTGTCCTTTGGAGAAAGCAAGGATTCCGGAACCGTCGTAGTTGATCCGGTTTCCGTTGAGAAAGCCAGAAAGGTCCGCGGTTTCCTTGATCGGGTCGACATCATAACGCCGAACAGGGAAGAGGCGGTATCGCTGTTTTCGCTGGGGGAGACGGAGGAATGGTCTCTTGAAGAACTGGCGGGTAAAATAAAGAAGCGAGTCGGCGAGAAAAACCTTGAGCTGTCTGTGGTTCTTACCGCCGGAAGAGAAGGGCTGGCGCTTATAAGTTCGAAATCTTTTTGCACGTTTGTTCCGGATAGGATTCCGGAAGAAGAGGTGATCGGGACCACGGGAGCAGGAGATACTTTGACCGCGGCAATGATATATTCTCTATTGAGGGGAGGGGAAATGAAAGAAGCTGTACAGTACGGTTTGCAGGCAGCTGTGGAGGCCACAAAGTCCCGACGAACGGTCAGGCTGGACCTAAAATCCGCACTTGAAGAATGAGGAGGTAGTGTTGGAAAATTTTCAATTCAAAGAAGAGGTTAAGGCTGCACTTGAGGAAGACGAACCCGTCGTAGCGCTGGAATCCACTATAATAGCCCACGGCATGCCTTACCCGAAAAACGTCGAAACCGCTTTAGAAGTGGAAGAAGTCGTTCGGTCTACTGGAGCTGTACCCGCTACCATTGGGATTATCGAGGGAGAAGTAAAGGTGGGTCTTTCGGAGAGGGAGATAGGTAAGCTGGCGGAAGCAGAAGATGTGGAAAAAGTGAGCCGCAGGGATTTCCCGGTAGTTCTTGCCAGAGGCCAGCATGGGGCGACCACCGTCGCGGGAACCACTATTGTCGCGGAGAAGGCGGGAATAGAGGTATTCGTTACCGGTGGAGTTGGTGGAGTTCATCGGGGGGAAGGTCAGGTTTTTGACGTTTCCGCCGATATAAGACAGCTTAGTCTTTCCGACGTAGCCGTCGTTTCGGCCGGAGTAAAATCAATTCTCGATATCGGTGCTACTCTGGAAAAGCTGGAAACATACGGAGTTCCGGTTCTCGGCTACGGGACGGAGGAGTTTCCCGCTTTTTATTCCAGGAAAAGCGGTTTCTTGGTGGATTACCGCGTCGATAGCCCGAAAGAGGTAGCGGAGGTTCTCAGTGCAAGGTGGGATATGGGTTTGAATGGTGGCGCGCTGGTAGCAAACCCTGTGCCGGAGGAAGACGAAATTAGCAGCGACGCGATTGAAGAAATAATTGCTGAGGCCGTTGGAGAAGCGGAGAAGGAAAACGTTTCGGGAAAGGAATTGACGCCGTTCTTGCTGGATCGAATAGTTGATAAAACGGGCGGCGACAGTCTGGAAACGAACGTATCTCTCGTCAAAAACAACGCGGAGCTGGGTGGAGAAATAGCCAGGGAAGTCCTGGCTGGTTAAGC
>CAZYCI010000028.1:0-10001 GCA_964645955.1 uncultured Thermotogae bacterium | reverse complement strand
GATTCCAATATTAAAAAGGTGATAAGATGACACACGTTCCATTTTCTGCGGAAGAAACGCTGAAGCTCGCGGTTTTTATCGAAGAGAAAGGTCAGGAATTTTACCAGGGGATGGTTGAAGAGGCCGAAAACGAAGAATTGTCACAGCTCTTTCATGAATTGGCAAACGAGAAAAAAGAACACGGAAAAAGGTTTCAAGAAATGCTTGGGGAAGGAAATACGGGTGGTAATAACGATCTAAACAAGCAGCTCTACGGAAAGCTGGAGGAAAGCTACCTGGAGGTTCTCGGTGAGTCAAAGGTTTTTACTTCGGCAAATGAAAACATCCAGGCCGCCAAGGAAGCGAAGAACCGAGGGCAGTTGATTTCCGTGGCAATATCTCTGGAAAAGGATACGATGTTGTACTTTTACGAAATACTTGACCAGGCGGCTTCGGAGTACGATAGGGAAATAATTGAGGACGTTATCGAGGAGGAGAAAAACCAAATTAAAAGGTTAATTAAGTTCCGATAGAAGTTCTTGGATAGCAGACTAGAAAAAGTAATAATCTGCTAGGCCATGTATTATCCAACGAAACACCTAATTTCCAGTTGAATATTGGAGGACAAGGGGTTAATATAAATTGTCTGCGGAGTTGCAGTATTAGGTACAGTTTTACAGCTTGATAGTTTGATTGAAGTATAGCTTGCTAAGGAATATGAAAGCTGGATGAAGGAATAGATGGAACTAGCACTACTGGCTGGACCCGAAGTTCACTCTAAGGGGGCTTCAAGGCTCTCCCTTTTGGGAAGTGATCAGGGGCAGTCAAATCCTGGCAGACAGGGAGGGTTTGTATTATGGCTACAGGCACAGTTAAGTGGTTCGATGATGACAAAGGTTTTGGCTTCGTCGAACAGGAAGAAGGCGAAGACGCTTTTGTCCACTATTCAGAAATAGTTGGCGAAGGCTATAAATCGCTAGAAGAAGGTCAGGACGTATCTTTTGACCTCGAAGAAGGCGACAAAGGACCCAAGGCACTAAACGTAGAGGTCGTTTAACGTATCTCTTGACTGGTTAATTTTTTCGATTAACAATAAGGGCCACAGGCTTAGACCCCTGTGGCCTTTTTTTATTTACTGGAAAAATAGCGAAAAACCCTCACCCTTATATGGTAAAGGGAAAGTGGTGGTCGAATGAAAGTAAGAAACGTTATGACCATAGACGAAATATTTCGGGAGGTAAAGGATTACGATTTAGTCTTTACCGTGGAAGCAGCGCTTGCGGATGCTCTAAACAACAGAGTTGAAGCCCCAAGGCTGGGGAAACTTGCCTATACGCCGAGAGGTTACGTCTACAGGCGCTTCCAGAACGAGGAACTGCTGACCAAAAAGGAACTCTTCCTCGAAGTTATAGACGAACTCGACTTCAGCTGGAAGGAAGGGGAGTACCTGCTGAATCACGCCATCAGGGCCTGGGAAGAGGCCGGGGACCCAAAGGAAGTTTTGAGAGATCAGAGGTTTTCCCGGGACAGGTTGGAGCCCGTAATTCGGATTTTGAGAAATACGAAAAACGTATACCGGGAACTGGAAAGGACGGAGGTTAATGAAAGCCATTCCGTCTGTGTGATATCTCCGTATCAGTTTAACGAACTGGATAGATCGCTGATACCACCGGGTTCCGACTTACTGAAGGTTTTCCGTAAGAAAAAAGTAAACTTACCTCCTTTTCACGTTTACAATTCGGCGAACAAGCTGATCGGTTCCCTGGTTGATAACCT
Organism: uncultured Thermotogae bacterium; assembly: GCA_964645955.1. Taxonomy (GTDB): domain Bacteria; phylum Bipolaricaulota; class Bipolaricaulia; order M55B111; family M55B111; genus JAGXLP01. The sequence continues at coordinate 8,246 of CAZYCI010000028.1, read as the reverse complement.
GGGGAGACTCGACCTGGAGGAGACTGCTGTCGTCGTCCATCCGGATAGCGAATACGATTCCCTGCTGAGAACCCACCTGAGGAGCAGGGGTATGGAATTCCAGGTATCTGGGGTGCTCCAGAATTCCGAGTTCCTGCGTACGCTGATTCAGGTTGGAGAACTCGGGTTGAATTATCCGAAACTCAAGTTAAAACAAGCGAAACCCGTTTTGAGTAAGCTTGGCTACGATCTGGATAAATCCAGAGAAGAGGAATTCGTCCCGGATACCACTTCCGAGAACTCGAAAGAAATCAACAGTCTTCTGGAGGAGTTAGGCCACTCGACTTTTGCCGACCTTTTCAGCAGGATAAGCGAGAGCAATTTAGAGGAGCGGAAAGAGGTTAGAAAAGTTCTTGAAGATTTAAACCTATGGGAGCGAGGGTTAACGGAGACAAGGCTGAACAATTTGAAGTACTATCTCGATAGTTTCGACCTGGAGACCGACGAGAGCGATACCGGTTTGTTGCTGGCAAACCCCGGAAGCGGTTCGTTCATAGATAGGTCCGTGGTTTTCTTTGTCGGTATGTCTTCGAAATGGGATCGGTCTGTCGAAGAAAGGCCCTGGAGAGAAGTCGGCGAAATAAGAAAAAAGAACCTCAAGAATTTTAAGTGCTTGCTCCAGAACGGGGATAAACGGTTATTTATGGTTCAGAGCGAGAAGATGAACAGGAAGATCACGCCGAGTACGTATTTCAACGAGATCGAACCCGGTTTATCGAGCTTTACGGACGGAAAAGAGGGAGAGGATTACTTGAAGCGCGAAAGGTCCGCTCCCGCGGGTTCGGGATTTCGGGACGACTACGTTCGGAAAAACCCTGAGGGAGTCGACGTATTAAGCAAAACGGACCTGAACCAGCTGGCACTTTCCCCTCGGGATTACTTCTTCGACCAGCTCGTCAGTGAGCCCGATCGAGATTACTTCCGCAAGGGGACGGTCTTACACGATTTTGCCGAATTTTACGCCAACTTTCCCGATTTCGTCAATTCCAGAGACGAGGTAGAATTCGTAGAATTAATGGTCGAACGGATGAGGTCGATTACCGAGGGTTCCAACCTGGCCGAATTGAGGACGGAATTTCGAGTTGGGATGCGACTAATAAAACGCTACCTGGACGAAAAGGCGTTGAAGCGTGGCAGCGAGAAAAACAACGAGGCCTACGTTCCCGGCCGGGGTGAAAACTTTCTGGCGGAAGAGTTCGGAAAAAAGGTCGAGAGAAACTCTACTGAGATGTTTTTTCTTGACAGGGAGCTTGGCGGCAAGGGCAAGGTGGATCTGGTCAATGGTCGAGAACTAGTCGACTACAAGACGGGCGGACGGAAAACCCTGGGGAGCGTAGTTCGGGCTTCCAACGTGGACCTATTTGATGGTCGACCGGAATTTCAACCGATCCTTTACCTGGCGTACCACCGAAAAGTAAGAGAAAACCAGGAGTTGAAGTTCACCTTTTTCCACCTCCTTGATGACGTGGCTGGCGCGCTCAGGGGTGAGGTGGAGCTCGAGGACCTTACGACGACAGTCACGTATTATCCGTATAGTTTTGCTGAATATATCACCAGTTCCGAAGCTTTCGCTGCGTTGAATAGCTCCGGCAGTCGGTCCAGGTTACTCGACCCGATCGGGGAGCAGAACTTTTTAAAGGCCCTATCCAAACTCGACTTTGATCAGGAAGATTTCTACAGCAAGGAGAAGGCCCTGACTTACCGAAATCGGCTAAAGAACCTCTGTAGGGATCACGTCGAAGTCGGACGAGGTAAGGATCTTACGGAGAAACAGTTCGATAAAGCCGTCGCTTCGATACTTAAAACCTCGCTATACAAATTGAGGACGAAAAACTACTTTCGGGATGACCTGGAAGCTTTCGAGGAATACTTGAAATCGACGATCGAAAGACTTAACCGCTGGAGAAACTCACGTTTTCCCGTGGGGGATAATGACCTGGAAGATGTTTCCCACCGGGACTTGATACTTAGCGGTGATGGTAGATGAGTCCGGAACCTAAAGGCAATCAGAAAAAGTTAATTAACAATACCGAAGGGGTATATCTGGTGGACGCGGGTGCCGGAACGGGCAAAACATTTACCGTCTCCCGGCGTTACGCCGAGCTGCTGGATCGAGGGGTGGAGCCCGGAGATATCCTGCTGGCAACCTTTACCGAAAACGGAGCGAAAAACATGCGAGAGGAGATAATAAATTACTGCAACTACGACCTCGGAGAGCTGAGGGAAGCACCAATTAGTACCTTTCATGGTTTTTGCCAGGGTTTGCTGACACGGGACGGTTTCGATGCGCCCGCTTACCTCGGTATCGAAGAAAATATTACGGAAAATACCAGAACCATTGCTAACGAGGTGCAGGAAGAGTCGGAGTTTTTAAACTTTTACTCCCGGTTTCGAGAGCGGCACGAGGAATACGAGAACTTTTACAGAGTGGTCTACGATCCCACCAGCCTGCTCGATCTGATTAAATCCCTGGCAGCGAAGGGGGTGTTCCCGGAGAAGGAGGGCTGGTACAGGAACGGACGCAGTCAGCTGGCGGGAGATTACGACGGCTACCTTGCACTACTTCAGGAGTTAAACACCCCGCAATCCGGACAGAGAGGGGAGAAACAGTCAAAGCTTTTAAAAAACCTCAGTGGAATGAAGAATAAGAGGTTCGATAACCCCGAGATCGGAAGTAAATCCGACATTCAGAAAGGAAAGCAGGTAAACCCGGAAGTGATGCGGCGGGCTTTCGAGGAAGATAGGGGAGAGCTGCTTAACTTTATTCACGATCTGTATCACGGGTACGCGACTTACGCCCTGCGGGGAAATTACCTCAACTATTCTTTCCAGCTAATGTTTGCCTTTGTGAAGCTTATGGAGGACGACGGCTTGCGGGAGTCCAGGCAGTTCGATTACGTAATGGTCGACGAATTTCAGGATACGAACGAGATTCAGTTTAAGCTCTCCTTGCTCCTCTCCGGAACAGGGAATATTGCCGTCGTTGGTGACTGGAAACAGAGTATATTTAGCTTTCAGTACGCAGCGGTGGAGAACATTACCGAGTTCGAGGACAGGCTAGAGAGTTACCACGGTCAGATCAACGAGGACCGAAAAAGGGTTAATTACGAGCCGGGGGAAGTGGAGGAAATACAGCTAAAAAAGAATTACCGGTCTTCGCAGCGTATACTGGACTTTGCGAAGGGAGCACTTAAAGTTCCGGGAAAGAAGGGAGAAGAGGTAGAGCTCGACCGCGAACCCGCCAGTCTTACCGCGGCGAACGATAAGAGGGATACTGAAATAAACTCTTTTGTGGCGGAGAACGAAGTAAGTGCTGTTCTGGAAAGGCTAGTTAAAGTGGTCGAAAGCGGGGAATACCGGGTGGATGGCGAAACGATAGATTACGGTGACGTGGCGATATTTTCCCGGAACCGGGCTTTTGCCAGGGAGCTGGACCAGCGGGCACGTGAGCATAATATACCCGTCGGTTACGAAGGGGGAGCGGAAATATTCAAAACCGATCCCGGCTTGCTCTTGCTTGCCTGGCTCCGCGTCCTGGATGAAGACGATTCAAGGAGAGGGTGGAGCGTTATTCTGGAAGATGCCGGCTATAATATCGAGGAGGTAAAATACATCCTCGACGAAAGCGACTATCCGGAGGACCTTTTATGCTTTCTGGAAGAGTTAGAAGGTTCGTACGACATTGGTGAAGTCGCCAGAAAGGTCTTTGACCGCTACGGTTTAGACAACACTTTTACGGACAAGATAATAGAAGTGGTCCAGGACGTATATTCGGCCTCTTATATGAACCTGGGTTCGTTGATCGATTTTATCGAAAGAAATATTGAAAATGGCGAAACCTACGAGGTGGATAGCGAAAAGGAAAACGCTGCAACGGTACAGACAATCCATTCCGCAAAAGGGCTCGAGTATCCCGTGGTTTTCCTCGCAAATATGAACCACCAACAGTTTCCGAGCACGAACTCTTCCAGCGAGACCATATTTTACGATGACCTAATTGGCCTGAGAAACAGGAAGACCTTTTCCGAGGAAGCAGGCCTTACGTTTGACAACCTGGAAGCCTACCTCGCTTCGCGCCTGGCGAGACCGGATTACGACGAGGAGAGAAGGTTGCTTTACGTTGCCCTGACCCGGGCGGAAAATTATCTGTTCCTCTCCGCGGAAGCTGGCAGGGAAGGAAGGTTTTTTCAAGAACTTGACCTGGAACCGGAGACTCTGGAACCGGATTTATCCGGGCTGGAGCTGGAAAGCGGTGAAGCCAAAGCACGGGAATTGGTCCTGGAGGAGCCGACCGGGACGCGACCCGTCAAAAGATCGGTTCACGGCGTCGTCCAATTCGAGAGGGCGGGAGTAACCGGGGGCCGGGGGCCGGAATTCGGCGATACCATACACGAATTCGGAGAGAAGGTCGCGAGGGGCGAAGGGCTGGAGCCCCCGTTTGAAGGCAAAGGAAGAGAGGATAAGTTAAACCTATACCGCTTTATTAATTCCCTGGACGGGGAGCTGTATCCGGAGATGGAAGTGCTCGTCCCGCGCTACCAGGAAGGCAAGAAGTACGCTTACCACGGTTCAATTGATCTGTTAAACGTTGAAAGGGAGCGGGTGGAAGTGATAGATTACAAGACCGACGTCGACAGAAGTTTGCAGGATCAATACGCGAAACAGCTAGAACTGTACGCCGAAGCGGCCAGGAGCCATTATTCGGACAAAAAGGTCGAAGCGGTCATATTTTATACTCGAGAAGGGGAAAAGGTCGTCGTCTGAGAACCCCACTCCCTTAATTTAGCTTGAACCTTTTTTCGGGGCAAACTCGAGCCTGACGAACCGGGGCACGTAAAGCCCTTCGTACTTTTTTTGACCGATGTACTTGTTCAACTTCCCTGATAAACCCTTTACGTAGGGGCTCAAATTTACGTTGTAGGTAAATACTATCTCCCCGGGTTCGCGAGACAGCTCCGGGTGGGACTTGGCCGCGTAGGAAATAAAAACGTGCTTCCCTTTCTCCGTTGTTTCGGTACTCCAGGGCTCTGGAACCTCGTAGACCGTGCCGTGGTCCTGCCAGGGTCCGGTTAGCTGCTTCGCAGTATAAAGATGTGCTTCGTAACCGAGAGGTGGTATCTGCAGACAGTACCAGCCGAAGAAGTCGCTGTACTGAATCGTCGTTTCGGACGTTCCGGACAGGCCTGAGAGATTGGAAGCTTTGCCCTCCTTCACCCAGTTGCCGCTGGAGTAGACTTTTCTTTGTCCCCAGTTTTCATTTCTGGCTTCTTTCAGGCTGATCCTCGCAAGAACGGACTTGGCGCCGAGCCCGGAGCCGCGACGGCCGAATACGTATAGCCAGCCGTTATGCTTGACAAAAGCGCTGCCCCAGACCACGTCGTTTTCCTTTTCAAGAAACTCTTTCGAGTACTGCCACCGCTCCGGTCTGGCTTCGGGGTTGCTAACCAGAAACAGCGTGGTACCGAGAATTTTGAATCCGGAGGTCTTGGCCGTGGTTACTTTACTGGCACCGATCAAAAGGTCGGAGCCGAGTTGCTTTCCTACCAGAGGCCAGTAAAATACGTTATCCTGGCTGGATTCAAATATCGGCTCGATTCCCGATTCGCTATTTTGATGGTGCTTCACGATTCTCCCGAACTGACCTGTTTCGTTTTTCCTGGCTATACCTACGGTATTGTGAATAAAGACGGAGTAGTCACGTTTTCCTCGATTCACTTTTCCAAGAATCGTATCACCGAATAGCCAGACGTAACGATCTTCAGAGACTTTAATCGAAGTAGCGGAGTCGCCTCCGAGCCATACCTTGCCGTTGTTACCAGGAAAGGGTTTAATCAAATTCTGTAGGCTTTCGGGTTCGGTCGTTTTTTTGACTTCAAGCCGGTCCTCAGCATAAGCTGAGCCCAGAGATACGATTAAACAGAGAATTAATATAAGACCCGATAAAGTAGAGCTTTTCGTGCTGGTGAAAATAATCATGTCACCTCATGGTTTTTCTCAATTGTTTTTAGCAGTGCATCGAGGACGACGTCCTTCCCTTTGACGCGTTTTACAGGATCTGAGTCAATGGGTATATCCGGAATCACGCCCCTGCCGTCGTCAAAACCCCCGGGACGGAGGAAGTACTTGTAGGATATTCCCAGCCTCAAACCGGAATTGGGAAGCCGGCAGCTGAAAACGTCGCCGTAGGAAGAAGCCAGACCACCCGTCTCCTCCCCGACGATCTTACCAGCTTCCAGGTCCTTTATCAGGGCGGCGAAGTCGACAGCCGTCGAAAAAGTCCTCGGTCCGGTCACCACGAATAAGTTGCCGGCAAAGCGATAGTCCCGAACAGGTGGCTTTTTAAAGCCGTTTTTATGAACTATGGTTCTATTGCCGAGCACTTTTACCTTAAAAAGAGTTATGGGGTTTATTATAGTTCTTTCTCGAAGAACGGGTTCCGAATACTTGATCCTTACTTCCGCAAAAGTTCGGTAAGGTTTACCGCTGACGTAACTGTAAAGGTAATCGCTCAATCTCGTGCTCCCGCCACCGTTGTCCCTGAGGTCAATTACGAGGTTTTGGCTTCCTCGATTTTCAATTTGTTCGAAGGAGCTTTTGACGAAGTTCTTGAACTCGTTTTCCAGATTACCTGCAAATGTATTTATCGTGAGCAGGGCTAAGTCGTCCTTGGGAAAGGACAGGTTCCAGTTCTCTTCCCGTTTTTCCATTATTTGGTCCTTCTTTTCTACGTAGCTAGAAAGGGGGATCCCGGCTAGGTCGGCAGTTTTTTCTTCCCCGGTTTCCGTTCTGTATTTCAAGCCGTATACTCCGGAAAATTCGTAAAGGGCCCACAGGTAAATTGGAAAGTTGTGAGAAATCTTTGCTTCGATGAAGCTTTTCCTGTCGGCGCCGATTAACTCGGAGGCATCTTCTACGATTTTCGCGGACTCGATCCCATTTATGGAAATTATCTCCGATCCGGGCTCCGGGATCGAGCCGGTAAGTGACGACAGGACAGTGATGTTTTCTCCGGAAATATCTACCAGAACCGGGAAAATCCTGCCGGTTTCTTCGTGATTAGAGCGAAATTCCCGGTGTATCGATAAGGAGGTATGGCCATCCCTGAAAGAGGCAACGAAAGGGGCAAGGTTCCGGTAGAGTTCGAGTATTCTTACGGTTTTCCGCGATTTGAGTTTTTGGATAATTTTTCCGAAATCCGTTTCCGCGCTTTTTCGATCAAAAGCGAAGTAAGGGTTCGGGTGCACCGATTCGATTCTGTCGCGGAGAAACACCGCGTCTTCCACTGCTTCAGCCGGACTCAGAGGTTCAGCTCGGGGCGTAACAGGAGAGAAAATCGCAATAAAAAAAGTAAGAGCCAGAATTAGTCCAATTCCATGTCTTTTCATGACTGTACTCCTCAGCTCTTTACGTAGTTATCAAGGTTAAGACCCTGGCCTAAAAGTATTCGATTTCAGTGACCTCGAACTTGTACCAGGTAAACTTTTCGTCCTCCAGTGTCCAGGAAATATCTACTCTGCTCGGTACCCTAATACCGTTGATAACTCTTCTCTCTTTAATTTCGCCAAACCACTCTTTTCTCTCATCTTTTTCGGATGAACCTCTATACCGCATTGCTGATATCCTCTCGAGTTCGGCCTCTTCATTGAAGTGAAACTTTACTGAACCAGTAGTCCCCGAGTATTCCATGGTCGCTTCTGCAGTGTGGTCGTCAACTTCATTCCAGGTAACGTAAGGGCTGAGTGCTGTTGCAGGGTACCAGCCCATCTCGGCCAGATAACGCTGAAGCGCCGCTTGATCCAATTTCTCGTTACTTCTTTGGTTAACAACTGGAATTAAAAAAGCCAACCTTATCTCCATATCGCCTCGTCCGTTAATAAATTTATCTCGCCCTGCTACCGGTAGTACCGAAAACAGACTGGTATCCACCTTCCAGAGGAATGAAGGCTTTACCGTGTCCACGTACTGCTTTGCTTTGACCTTCGACCAATTCCCATCAGGGTTCAATCTTAGCTCTCCTTTTTGTCTTAACCTTACGTATCGGGTTCTCTCGCTGTCCAGGACTCCGACATTTTTAAGCCACTTCCTAACGGACCCGGGGAGTTTTTCCATAGAATCCTCCGTAATTACATTGCCTTCAGCCATGCTGGTTCCAGCAAGAACGTTTTCAATTTCCCCCTGAACCCTGCGATCGAAGTTCCAGGCGCCGA
>CAZYCI010000027.1:0-14185 GCA_964645955.1 uncultured Thermotogae bacterium | reverse complement strand
ACCCCTACAGCTTCCCCCGGGTAGGGAAGCGGACACAATTTATGTTGCACTACCGCCGGAATGACGTGAATTCTTCCTCCAGAAAAAAGAAACCAAACAAAGTTGCAAATACGACAGAAATATTCCTGAAAGAGGCCACGTACCCGAGTTGAGTCAACTGCATCGCGCTTAAAGCCAGGAAGTACGAGAGGGGCATCATGATACCGGTCATGCAGATGGATTTGAAGTTCGTCCGAATCTCACCGAAAAGCTTTTCGCGCCTCCTGAATACGACCAGGGACAGGAAAATCGTCGAAAAAAACGAGTAAGAATACATGAAAAGGAAAGGCGTGAATCGCCTCGCTCCGTTCCCGTCGAGAAACAGATATAGAGCAATGGTAATGGCAGTAAGGCCGGCAAAAAGAAGGGGAGCCCGCTGTTTGAAGATAGAACTCTTATTTGATCCCCCGTCATCCTGCTTACCTTCGCTTTTCCTCTTACTATTGACCAGAAATACAGTACCGAAAGCGACCAGGGTCATGCCCGCGGCTCCGCTAAAGCTGGGAGCTTCACCGATAAAGAAAAAAGAAAAGAGGGCTACAAGAAAAGGAGCGAGGCCCCGAGCTATCGGGTAGGTAAAAGATATGTCTCCGTAGCGGTATGCCATGCTGAGAAAATAATTATAACCGAAGTGGACGAGACCGCTTCCCAGACCGAAAACTAGGAAGACAAATGGATTACTCTTAACCAGACTGGCCCCACCGAGTTGCAGGAAATAGTACAGGAAAATAGGAGAAAGCAACAAAAGAGCTAAAGCTTTTGCGGCCCAGAGGAAAGAGAGCTTGTCCTTACTTTTCTTCGCCATAAGATTCCAGCTTGCGTGGAGAAAACCGGACCCCAGTACGAGTAAAACGGCAGTTGAATTCACTTTATCTCCTCTCTGGAGGTATAATCTACCGTTGCCTCGATCGGTTAGGAGACAAGAGCATCTAAACCGATCAAAGGTATCCAGGCGAGCTATATTTACATTAGAAATCCATGCAATACCCACAAGCCATATGCAAACCCGCCACTAATAGCTGGGGTCAGGACCCATGCCAGCCCGATATTCATTACGTTCTTTTTATCTATAGTTTTTACCCCTTTTACCAAACCTATCCCAAGCACGGCTCCGACAATGGCCTGAGACGCAGACACAGGTACGCCAATAACCGCAAAGACATTCAGGGTTAGAGCTTCGCCAAGCAAAGCTATAAAACCGGTAAAGGGCTCCAGGTTAACTAGATTGTTGCCGACGGTCTGGATTACCCTGCGACTATTAGTTAATATCCCGGAGGCAATCGCAAGGGAGCCAATTAGCGCACCCATTTGAGGCGTCAGAGAACCGGATTTTACGTAAACCCCCGTGATATTGGCCACGTTGTTTGCTCCAAGCGAATAAGCACTGTAGGCACTAATTACCAAAAACCCTACCTTGAGAAACTCGTCGTAGAAGAAGTAATCCTGGAGCCAGCGCTCGACCAGCTTGCCGATCGAGATGTAAAGCAGATAGGAAAAGATGGCGCCGCCAATTGGGGTAAAAACCCATGCTGCTACCACTTTGATCAGTGTGGCCCAGTGGACGTCCCCCTGAAGTATTCCTATTCCGACAATCGACCCCACAACCGCCTGAGACGTCGATACGGGTAAACCAAACGCAGTCATGGATGTAACCGTAACAGCTGCAGCAAGGCTAATAAAGAAGGCACTCAGCAGGGTCTGACCAGCGAGCTTGCCATAGGTCTCAAACCCGCCCTGACCGCTCAACATGGCTCCAGCCACGACGAATACGGAGGCCAGTATTGCCGCAGTCCAGAACTTTAAAACCCTGGTGGAAACTGCAAGCCCAAAAATATTGGCCGCATCATTTGAGCCAAGCGACCAGCCCATGAAAATCCCGGATATTAATTGCCACATCATCAATACACACTTTTATTATTTTATAAGTTAAAGTGGAAAATTCGGAGATATCCCAAGAAACCCTACTGCTAGTACTTATAAATAGTCTAATTATTTCTATAACTTTAAAGTAACGCTATTAATTTATCAAGATAGTAGGATAAGAGAGGCAAGAAGGTTTCCGAACAATCGGGCTTAAAATTAAAAAAGAGTGGCAGGAGCCTTTACCCCTGCCACTCTCCGTAAAGTTAAAGTCTATATCAATTGGAAAGCTTTATTTACCCTTCTTCCCATTCCTCGAGCAGTTCGTCGTAGGGTTTTGTTACTGGTTCTTCCGGTCCCCTTTCGGCCTTGGGAGATCCTTCCTGCTGGAGCCAGTATTCCCTGGTCCGTTTGTCGTTGAGGTCCGGGGAGTACTTGGGAAGCCGCAGTTTGGAGAGCAGGTTGTCCTGAGTCTTGGCCAGGTCGTTCATTGCCTTCTCCGGAGTTTTCTGACCCGTTACGGCAAGACCGATTTCCTTCCACCACTGTTCTGCCAGCAGCGGGTAGTGGGGTACGTTCATCCCGGTATCGGTCCAGAGTTTCTCCACGGGTGATTTGTAGAAAGTGATTAACCCGCCGAGTTCTCCTTCGTGTTCGTTCCAGTAGTCGGAGTTTACGGTAGATTCCCTGATGGGCGTCCGTCCCACGGCAAATTTACGCATGGTTATGGACTTGGAAACTGCGAACTGAGCCCAGAGCCAGGAAGCCTCGCGCTTTTCTCCTTCCGTCATCTTTGGAATCATCCAGCTTCCAGCGTCCTGGTAACCGACCTTCATACCCTCTTCCCAGTACCTGCCGTGCGGCGTCGGTGCTACACGCCAGAGCGGCATACCATCATCATCGGTTACCGTCGATTCGGGTGAGGTAAATGGGTCAGCTGATAGGAACGTGATGTACTGGAATGGCCGCTGGGCCACCGTGCCTCGTGAAGCGACAGGACCCGCTTCGGACCAGCCCATGGAAGCGGCGTACGGCGGAGCGTACTCGTTCAGCCAGTTAACGTACTTTTCCAGTGCGTAATACGCTGCTGGACTGTTGAGTGCACCACCTCGGGCAACCATGGAACCAACCGGTTTTCTGTCTCTTACCCTGATTCCCCACTCGTCTACGGGGAGACCGTTTGGAAGTCCTTTGGAACCTACACCAGCGATGGATAGCCACGCGTCAGTGAATCTCCAGCCGAGCGACGGCCCCTTCTTACCGTAGTCCATGTGGCCGTAGATTTTGTTTCCTTCCGGTGGAGGGTTGGGAACCTCGGCTCTGCTTACGTGATCGGTGAAGAACTCTGCAATGTCTTCGTATGCCGCCCAGTTCTGCGGTACACCGAGCTCGTAACCGTATTCGTCCTTAAATTCGGCTTTCAGGTCCGGGTCCGTGAACCAGTCGTAGCGGAACCAGTACAAGTTGGCGAACTGCTGGTCCGGAAGCTGAATTTGCTCGCCCTCGTAATTCTGGCCGAATTCGGGATTGAGAAAGTCATCGAGATCCAGATTCGGGTTGGTTATGTCAGAGCCCGCACCGTTCATGTACTGAGTCAGGTTGACTGCGTCCTGCAGGCGAACGTGAGTTCCAATCAGGTCCGCGTCGTTGACCCAAACGTCGTAGATCTTCTGCCTGGTAGCAAGCTGGGTCTGCAGTTTTTCGATTACGTCACCTTCGCCGATGACGTTATGAGTGACTTTGATTCCAGTTATGTCGTTAAAGGCCTTTGCCAGAACGTCGGACTCCCACTTATGGGTCTTAATCGTTTCCGCTACTGAATCGATTGAAACTTTTCTGAGCGGTTCTGCCGTGTGAGCAAACCAGACTAGCTCCTCGATCTGCTCCTTCACGGTAAACGTGGAAGGTTGAAATTCCTTGTAAACCCAGTCAACTGCTGCCTGCTCGTATTCGGAGAGCGGTCCCCACTTGGATTCCGCCCAGTCCATCGCCTCTTCCTTGCTTATTTTTGGGAAATTCGGTTCGTCCGGCCAGTCCTGTGCAGTTACGCCAACTAGACTAAACGTTAGAGCTAGGAGTAGTGCCAGGGTTAACCCCAGCCACTTCGTTGATTTTTGACTCATTTTAGCCCTCCTGAGTTTTGTTGAGCTATTGCATTCTAAATTGACAAAAACTGTCAGGCTTAAATTACCTTTACCACCTCCAGAAAAGTAAAGAGAAATCTCGCGTTCTGATTAAAACCATCGCAGTATGATAGTTCCTTCAACCGCACCAATCCCCATTGCCCACCAGATGGAAAGCGACGGCACAATTGCCAGCCAGATGAAGACCGTCGACCCAAGGGCAAGCAGGCTTATAAATACTCGATCTCCCCGCGTAGTCTCTATCGGCAACCAACCTTTCCTCGGGTAGCCGGGTGACCGAATATCGTAAAAGGTAAGGAAGATCAACATGGCCACGATGCTTCCAAAGAAATAGGCCGAAGGTAGCGTCCAGCGCATCCAGCTCATAATTAGACCCTCCCCATTGCGAATCCTTTAGCCATCAGGTTCCTGATGAAGTATACTACCAGCGCACCGGGTATCATCGTCAGCACACCTGCAGCTGCCAGCACTCCCCAGTCCCAACCACCTGCTCCCAGGCTACGGGAAAGGGTCACTGTAATCGGTTTGGCTACCGTAGATGTCAGTGTTCTTGCCAGGAGTAACTCCACCCAGGAGAAAAGAAAGGCAAAGAACGCGGCAACGGCAATACCTTGGGAAATCAACGGGAAGAAAATCTTCGTAAAGAACCTGGGAAAGCTGTATCCATCCACGAAGGCCGTCTCGTCAATCTGTCTTGGAATCCCCGACATAAACCCTTCCAGTATCCAGATGGCCAGCGGCAGGTTAAACAGGGCATGAGCCAGGGCCACCGCAATATGGGTATCAAACAGTCCTATATTTGAATATAGAGCAAAGAAGGGAACTATAAACGCCGCCGGTGGAGCCATCCTATTCGTCAAAAGCCAGAAGAACAGGTGCTTATCCCCGCGGAAATGCCAGCGTGAGAACGCGTAGGCCGCAGGAACGGCAGCCACTATGACTATAACGACGTTCAGGGAAACAAAAGCTATGGAATTTAAGAAACCCCTGCGCCAGAAGGGAGAAGTAAAGATCTTTACGTAATTTTGAATCGTGAAATTGTGGGGGTACCAGTGAAGATAACTCAATATTTCATCGTTCGTCTTGAACGAGGTATTGAGCATCCAGTAGATCGGCATGATGAGAAAGGCAAAGTACACCCAGAGAGCTACGTTCCTCTTTTTCATTGCGAACTACCTCCTCCAACGTTCAACATGGTAGTGTAGAGCAGCCAGGAGATGAGGATGACGAGGAAGAAGTAAATAATTGAAACCGCTGCCCCAAACCCCATATTAAAGCCACCAATTGCTTTTCTGGAAGTGTATATACTCAGAAACGTGGTCGAATTACCGGGTCCGCCCCCTGTCAGCTGGAAGGGCTCGGCGTATATCTTGAACGAATCCATGAAGCGCAACAGCACTGCCAGAATCAACGCATGCCTCAATTTGGGCAAAGTAACGTAAATAAACGTAGACCAGGCGGACGCTCCATCTATCTTTGCCGCTCGGTAAAATTCTTCCGGGATCGCTTGAAGTCCGGCATAACACAGCAACACCACGAGCGGAGTCCAGTGCCAGACGTCCATCGCAACTACCGTCCACCAGGCGTCACCGGAATTGAGCGAAGCATTGTAGCCGGCGTAACCAAACCAGTTAAATATTGCCGGTACAGCACCGAGGTCTGAGCGGGTAAAGACTCGCCAGATGATTCCGACCACGTTCCAGGGAATTAGAAGTGGAATTCCAAGCAGGACTAGACTCCACCCAACCCATTTTCCCTTCTTCGGAAGCGCGAGCGCAAGACCAAGTCCTAGCGGGATTTCTATCAACAATACTTCAAGACTGAAAAGAATCTGCCTTCTCAGGGAACCGATAAATACCGGATCCTGCAGAACTTCCGCAAAGTTTTCCATCCCGACGAATTGTGGAGCGGAACCGGGAAAAACGGAGTACTGAGCGTAGTTTATTACCGTCATCAACGGGATAAAAGCACTCAAAGACATAACGGCAAGTGACGGTAATAGAAACCACCAGGCTCTATTTTTCATCGGACCTCCTTTCGATTAATATAATTCTTTCTTTCCGATTATTTATTTCCATTACTTAACGCCTCTCCGTCGTGAAAAATCCTTAAGTCTTCTGGGTCCAACCCAATAAACATATTACTTCCCTCGGTGGTTATTTCTTCGAGCGGCAGTTCCGCTTTGATTGGAGCCTCGACCCCTTCTACTTCCAGTGTAATTATTTGGTAACTCCCAAGGTGCTCGGTCAAAGTGACCTTGGCAGGGATCTGGTTCTCGTTCTGCTTTTCTTGAGTCAAACCGACTTTATTCGGCCTTATGCCTAACTCAAGATTCGACCAGCCTGGATCCAGCTTATTGCTTAAGGCATCCGATAACGGTAAACGGTAATTCCCAAAACACAATTCCCCATCCTCCACGGTACAATCCACGAAATTCATCCCCGGACTGCCAATAAAGTTACCGACAAACGTGGATACCGGCTCGTCGTACAACTTTTCCGGAGCACCGTACTGAACGATCTGACCGTGGTTCATCACTGCTGCCTTTTCCGCGAAAGTCAGGGCCTCGTGCTGGTCGTGAGTCACGTAGAGCGAAGTAACCTCCAATCGCCTCTGAGCCTGACTGATTCTTCTCCTCAAGGTCAACTTTCTGCCGGGATCCACGTCCGTCATCGGCTCGTCAAAGAGCAGAGCCGTAGTATCGTGTCGGATAATCCCCCTGCCCAGAGAAACGAGCTGGCTCCACTCCGGTCCGAATTCACCGGGATTCTGGTGCAGTCTATCTTCCAGTCCAAGCAATTCCGCTGTTTCTTGAACCCTATCTTCTATTTCACCTTTTGTTACGCCCCTATTCTTCAGAGGAAAAGCAAGATTACCGAATACATCCATAGAATCGTAAACGACGGGAAACTGGAATACCTGGGCGATATCCCTGTCCTGAGGCGGTAATTCAGTCACGTCATCGCCGTCAATGAGTACCTTTCCTTCCGTGGGAGTTAACAATCCCGATATGATGTTTAGCAAAGTCGTTTTACCACAACCAGACGGTCCAATGAGGGCGTTGGACGTACCTTCTTCAAGCGTCAGACTAACGTCCTCCACGGCCACCGTTTCTTCTCCGCCGGATTGGTAAACATGCGTTATATTACGTAGTTCTATTTTGGCCATGAGTTATCACTTCTTTTCTCCTAAGGTAGTCTTCGATCCCTGAGTGACAAGTTCGCTGGTTCTCTCATCAAAGACGTAAAGCTTCTGTGGGTCGAGAGATACGGTCAACTTTTCCCCCTCGGGCCGACGTTTTGGCTCAGGAACGAAAATTATTATTTCCTGGCCTTTGTGGTCCGAGTGGAGCGTAGTAGTTGAACCGACTATCTCGTTAAACGAGACCACCGTTTCGAAAGTAACGCATCCATCAATCTCACCTATCTCCACTTCCTGCGGCCTTATCCCAAGCAAGTATTCTTTTCCGGACTCCAGTGCCTCGTGATCAAAAGCCTCGAAAGTCAAGTCTTCGCTAACCTGGAAATAAAAGCTATCATTTTCCTTGATTAGTTCGGCCGATAAAACATTCATCTGCGGCTCATTTAAATACGACCCCACTTCAACGTAATCGGGATGATAATAAACCTCTTCTCTCTCGCCGAACTGAAGTATATCTTTCTCGTGAAGAAAACCGATATGGGTAGACATGGATAGCGCGTCTTCCGGGGCCGGGGTCGCATATACAAAGGTACTTTCCTCTTCTTTAAATATAACCTGGAATTGTCCCCGTAACTCCTCTCGCAGCTTGTAATCAAGGTTTGCCAGGGGTTCGTCCAGGAAAGTAAAATGAGGCTTTTTAATCAAAGCACGGGCAATCGCAGTTCTTTGTTTTTCTCCACCGCTCGCTTCTTCGGGTAGGTGATCCAGAAGATCCTTTATGTTCAACAATTCCGCGACGTCTTGAACCCTGGATTCGATCTCGGCTTCGCTCATATCTTCTTCCGCAACTCTCAGCGGAGAAGCAATGTTTTCGTAGATGGAGAGGGAAGGGTAGTTGATAAACTGCTGATAGACCATGGAGATGTTTCTCTTCTGAACGGAAGTATCGGTAACGTCTTCGCCGTCGTAATAGACTTTCCCGTCCGTCGGCTTTTCGACGCCGGCCATCACTCTCAGCAGAGTGGTTTTGCCAGCACCAGTCGGCGCCACGATGCTGGTAAAGCTATTATCGGGAACTTTTAAATCGAGGTCATCCAGAACGACCTCGGATCCGTAGTTCTTCGTAAGGTTGGACACCTCAATTCCCATCAGGTCGCCTCCTCAATTCTAATTGTATTAAGTTGATACATTGACTGGTTGGTTAAAAAACGAACCCCACCCAATAAGTTAATTATCACCCCCCTGGTTACTCACTCATCACTTATCACTTTTTATTCTTGTTTCAATTAATCCGTCATTTATAAAACTAAAATAACATAAACTAAATTAACTGTCAAGAAAAACAAACAAAACCGCAAAAAATCATGAGAATTAATTCACAAATCCCAATTTTTCGATCTTTTAACCGCTTCCACCCAGCGATCGTAAAGTTCTTCCCTTTCACTTGCTTCCATATCGGGGTCGAACTGCTGACTGCCCTGTTTTTCAATCAACTCCTTTAGTTCTTCCAGGTTATCCCAGAAACCTACCGCAAGACCGGCACCATAAGCAGCTCCAAGGGCGGAAGATTCGAATACCCCGGTTCTGAGTACGGGTATCGAGGATATATCGCTCTGGAACTGACAGAGGAAGTCGTTCTCTGCCGCTCCTCCGTCGACCCTGAGTTCGGAGAGTTCCTGGTCCGCCTCTTCTTCCATGGCTCGAATTACGTCCTCCACCTGGTAGGCAATCGACTCGAGGCCCGCCCGGGCAAGGTGCCTTTCATCGCTACCACGAGTCAAACCTACGATGGTCCCCCGGGCGTTGGAATCCCAGTGCGGGGCCCCCAGACCGGCAAATGCCGGCACGAGGTAGACGCCATCGTTGCCGTCGAGGCTCCTGGCCAGTCCTTCGCTTTCCGCCGCTTCGTCGATGATGTCTAGTCCATCCCTCAACCACTGGATCGTCGCTCCGGTCGAATAAACCGAACCTTCCAGGGCGTATCTGGTTTCTCCGTTCGAGGAAAATCCGATTGTTGTCAAAAGGTTCTCACCGTAAGAGGGCTCGTCTCCAACGTTGACGAGCAGAAAGGATCCGGTACCGTAGGTGTTTTTTCCCGCTCCCTCACTGTAACAACCTTGACCAAATAGAGCTGCTTGCTGGTCGCCTAAAGCTGCACCGATTGGTACACCATTTAACGGTTCGAGCTCGCTTACCTTTCCGTATTCTTCCACGTTTTCCACCGGATCGGGCAGGCTCTTTCTCGGTACGCCGAAGAAATCCAGAAGTTCCTTGTCCCAGTCTTTTTCTTCTATATCGAAGAGCATCGTCCGAGAGGCATTTGTGTGGTCCGTTACGTAAACCTCTCCTCCGGTCAGTTTCCAGATGAGCCAGCTCTCGATCGTACCAAAGAGGGCTTTTCCCCGCTTCGTCATTTCCTTCAAACCGTCGACGTTTTCCAGCAGCCATTCGATCTTCGTTCCGGAAAAGTAAGGGTCGAGCCTCAATCCGGTTTTCTCTAGTACCTCACCCTCGATCTTTGTCCCTTCGAGTTCCTCGCACCTGTCGGCGGTCCGGCGATCCTGCCAGACGATCCCGTTGTGTAGCGGTTCGCCTTTCTGGTTCCATGTGAAAACCGTTTCCCTCTGGTTGGTGATTCCGATACTGACTAGATCATCGGCGGTCAACCCGGCCTCGGTAAGAGCCTCTTCCGCAACTATCTCCAGCTTCTCCCAGATTTCGCTCGGGTCGTGTTCAATCCAGCCGGGCTGGGGATAGATCTGCTCGTGCTCCCTGTAAGCCGAACTGATCTGGTTCCCCTCGTGATCAAATACAATAAACCTCGTCCCGGTAGTCCCCTGATCAATTGCTCCAACGTATTTACCCATTACTTTTGCCACCACCCTAAGTTTTATGTTAACTCAAAACTCCGTAAACTCTGTCGCCAGAATTTCTAACTCCTTGCTCCAACACTCGTCAAAACGGTTCTAATTCGACCTTTTCCATCCTGGCGAAAGCGTCAAAGCTGAACTTTGCTTTCCTCTTTGGCGTCTTCGGAAATACGTTCGAGAGATCTGCTGGTCAAGACGGGGATATCCGTCCCGCAGATATCTTCGATAACGACCTCCCCGACTTCCACCGGTGCTTCCAGTTCAACCTCGTTTATCTTATCCAGGCAGCAATCAAGTTCGTCCTTTGGAACGCCGGTCTCAGTCCGCACCGGGATTCTCGGGTACTTGGCGTTCTTGATCTTTACCGTCGTGGTGAGGATCCTCCGCGGGTCATGGAACTCGCTTTTGACGTATTCCTCACCCTTGGCACAGCTATAGCCGGATATATCCTTTATCTCGTCACCTTCAAACTCCACTTCCACGGTACAACCCTTCGGACAGGCAACGCAAGTATATTCTTCTTTTGGCATCAGAACCTCCTCGTAACCTCTACTTCAAGCTCGTCAAGGTCTTCCAATTCTTCGAGATCATCCTCCTCAACGTCCTTGACCTCCATTTCACCCGGAGTAACTATCTGCTCGAAGAAGGAGATATCGGTATCTTTAATTGATATATCCGCGTTTTCCATTGGCTCCTCGACACGAAGGGCGAAGCGGAACTCGTCCTCCCCGCTTACCTTGTGTGGAACCACGTAATTGACATTCTCCCCGGCAACTACCTCCTTTTCCGACTCCGGCAGACTGCCGTTACCGGCATAAGCGACGGCCCCGTCACCGGCCCTGAAGCCGTCCATCGTGACCCAATCGACCAGGTCCTCCACGTGAACTGAATTCCCACAGCCAAATATCCCCGGGACGTCGGTCTGGAACCACTCGTCTACTATCGGTCCCCGTGTTTTCTGAGACAGAGTAACTCCGGTCTCCTTGAAGAAGTCGTTTTCCGGCACCAGACCCACCGACAGGAGGAGCAAATCGACGTCTATGTCCTTCTGTGTACCCTCTATCGGCTGAAGGTTTTCATCGACGCGTGAAAGCTCAATTCCTTCCAGCCGGCTCGATCCGTATATATCGGTAACCGTATGGCTCAGGTGAAGCGGGATATCATAATCGTGGAGGCACTGCACCACGTTCCTGTTTAACCCGGTCGGATAGTCCATTAATTCAGCAACCCCGACTACTTCGGCCCCTTCCCAGGTCAGCCTTCGGGAGATTATAAGACCGATATCGCCGGAACCGAGTACGAATACTTTCTTGCCGGGCAGAAAACCCTTCTTGTTGACGATTTCCTGAGCCGTTCCCGCCGGCATGACACCCGACGGTCTGTCACCGGGTATCTGGATTTCCCCTCGGGACCTCTCCCTCGCACCAGTGGCCAGCACCACCGCTTTCGCCTGGACCTCAAGCAACCCTTCCGGGGTCAAGAGCGTCATGGACTTGTCCGGGCGCATGGACAAAACAAACGTGTTTAACCGCACGTCCACCGAGCTCTCCCCTATCTGACTCGTAAATCTTTCGGCGTACTCCGGGCCCGTAAGTTCTTCCCCGTATATTTCTACTCCGAAACCGTTATGGATGCACTGATTAAGTATACCACCGAGCTCTATCTCCCTTTCCACTATCATGACGTCGGCACCTTCTTCGGCCCCTCTAAGGCCGGCGGCCATCCCGGCCGGTCCGCCACCAACAACCACTATATCCTTCTTGATGCTTTTAGTTTTTAAATTCATTTTCACTCGCCCTTCTTGGTTTCTTCGACAAGCAAGTAGGATTCATCGTCTTTTTTAGTTACTTCCTTCGGCGAAATCCCCAGTTTATCCGAGAGTATTTCTATCAATCTTGGAGTGCAGAATCCACCCTGACAGCTGCCCATCCTGGATCGCGTCCTGAACTTGATTCCGTCCAGAGTCGTCGCACCGCGATCAATCGCCTCTTCGATCTCCGCCCGGGTCACTTCCTCGCAGCGACAAACTATATCCTTAGCAGCCTGGTACTTGTCCGTGTACTGAGCTATCTCTTCGGTATCCATGTCGGCAAACTTCGGAATCGGTTCCCTGTTCGGATCGAATTCCGGATCCTCCGATAACTCTAGTCCCTTGTCACCAAGTAGTTCAACGACGTGCTCCGAAATTGCCGGAGCTGCAGTTAACCCTGGAGATTGAATTCCGGCTACGTTAATAAAGTTATCGGCCGCGTCCGATTCGCCAATGACGAAATCGTCGGAACCAGCCTTGGCTCTCAGTCCGGCGAAGTTAGTCCTGATCTTACCAGTATCGATATCCGGAAATAGTTTCATAGCTCCGTTCAGTACCTGGTCCAGGCCGGATTTCGTAGTGGCTACCGACGGCTCTTCCAGCGGCTGGTGATTCGGTCCGAATATAATGCTGCCCTCGGCAGCGGGAGTAACGAGAATCCCCTTGCTCTCCTTGCTGGGCAGTGGGAAATTTATCCTCCTTACGTAACCTTCTATCTCGCTATCCAGCAGGTGGTACTCCCCTCTTGCGGGAAAGATGGAAAAACTGTCGTCGCCGACCATCCCGGCTATTTCGTCTGAATAAATTCCAGCCGCGTTTATCACGTAATTCGCCTCAAAGCGGACCCCACCGGCTTCGACTGAAAAATCGGCCCCTTCGGACCCGCTATCGATGTTTTCAACGGGAGAATTAAAGTGAAAGCCCACTCCGTTTGATCTCGCGTTCTCGAACAGCGCAATCGTGAGCTTGTATGGAGCAACAACACCAGCAGTTGGTGCGTACAGCACGGCTTCCACGTCTTTAGTTATATTTGGTTCCAGTTCTTCGATTCTTCCCCGGTCCGTTATTATTTCTAATTCCTCGACTCCGTTTTCCTCACCTTGCTCAAAGAGCTTTTCCAGTTTGCCGATCCGTGATTTATCCTTAGTCGATACAAAAGACCCAAACCGTTTAAACGGAACCGAAAGTTGCTCCACCAAGTCATCGTATTTCTTGTTTCCCGGTGCCGAGAAGGAGGCCTTGACGGTTCCAGGTTTTGCATCGTAACCGGCATGAACTATCCCGCTGTTTGCTTTCGTCGTCCCCCAACCTACGTCAGGTTTCTTTTCCAGAACCCCTACCTCCAGGTCGTAACGTGACAGCTCCCGGGCTATCCCCGACCCGATAACACCTGCTCCGACCACTAGAACATCGTATGTCTCAGTCATTCCGATATCGCCTCGAAGTTGTAGAGCTATTCCTTTAACTAAATAACTACACAAACCTGAAACGTATCATAACAAAAAATACATTTTTTGTCAAATACGATGATCAAGTCGAATAACCTTCAAAAAACCGCTTATAATTGATCGAGAGAATTCTTTTCGGACCAAATTTCCGCCCCGGCAAATTTGATGTTATTTTCCCAATTGTATTTTTATATGCCCCAGACTGTGGCCGGGGTTCTTGACTCTACAAGACAGAGAAAATCAAATGAACATTACTGCCCTTGAAATAAAAATAACCGCCTCTATAATCAATTTAGCAGAGTCATGGTAAGAGTGCTAATTAATCAACATAAACCTCACGGAGGTGTACTGACATGAGGGTACCATCGAACTGGACCAGAAGAAGACCCGCTTCAAGAAAGAACACAAGTAACTTAATCAATAGAATTTTTCAGGATCTGGAAAAGAACCTGCTTAGCGGAAGAGGAAATGGCTTCGGTAATACTGATATTTACGAGCAGGACGACTCCTTATTCTACGAAATGGAGTTACCGGGACTAAACAAGGAAGACGTCAGGGTAGAGAAGAAGAAAGATAAATTGGTCGTAAGCGGAAAGGTAGAAAGGAAAACGGAAGAAGAAAACCTAAATTACCTCAGCAGGGGAAGAAGGTACGGGAAATTCCAACACAGCTTCCCTTTACCCGAACTCGAAGAGGCTGACAAAATCGACGCCAACTTTGAAAACGGGATTCTCAGGGTAAGAGTTCCACTAGAAGAGAACAAAAAAGAAAAAGGAACTGTCAAAATAGAGATAGAATAAACTTCACTGACACTCTACTCAGGGCCGCCTCTCCACCATGGGAGGTGGCCTTTTATATATTTAGCTCTCCTCG
>CAZYCI010000026.1:0-14714 GCA_964645955.1 uncultured Thermotogae bacterium | reverse complement strand
AAATCGTACAACAAAAGTTATATTATGTTGTAAGTCGGACGAATTAAGGGGGGGTAAATATGGACCTGCCAAGAGAGATAAAAAGTGGGGGAACTGGACCGTTAGAGATCAGGAGATTAGACCCCGAGCGGGTGGAGGAGCTTGAGAGTAGCTGGGTCGAGGCAGGGCTGAGTGATAACTCCAAGGAGTCTTACCGTTCAGACGTTAAAGCGTTTAATCGTTGGCTGGATGATAACGGGGTGGAATCGGTAAACGGTGAGGTGCTGAAAGAATACTTCGAGGAGCTTAGCGAGGAGTACGCCCCGGCGACGGTCAACCGGAAGAAGTACTCGCTGCTACAGGTACTAAAGACCTACGGGGACGGGTTTGCTCCGGTGATTAATGCAATTGAGCGGACGGTCAAGGGGAACACCCGCAACTTCAAAGTAGAGAAGAATGTGGACGGGGATCTGATTCCGGACCGGGGAGAGGTGCTGGAGCTGATCGAGTTCGCCAACGGTGAGGGGAAGGATCGGCTAGCGTTGATAGTCGAGTTTCTCTGGCGGACCGGGGTTCGGGTGTCGGAACTGATTGAGATCAGGAATCAGGACGTCAACCTGAACGGCAAGGTCGTTTTTCGTATTCGTGGTAAGGGTAACAAGGAACGGACGGTTAAGACCCCCGAAGAGTTTTACAAGCGGATCATGGTCGTGTTTGCCCCCTCTAAGTACCTATTTGAGACGTCAGGTGGTAATAAATACAACAGATCGAACTTGTACAAGCAACTGACCAGACTGGGTAAGCGGGCGGACGTCAACTACGCTACCAACCCACACGCATTTAGACATGCCCGGGCGACGTGGATGCTGGATCAGGGGTTTTCGTTGAAGGCGGTTAGTAACTTCCTGGGGCACTCGTCCACTTCGATAACTGCCGATCTTTATATTCACGACTCGGTTGATTACGATCAATTGTTCGAGTTGGACCGTGAGATTTAGTGAGAGAAAGAATTGAGAGTACTTTAATGGCAATCCGCTTTGCCCTTACATAGTGTTAGCTATTTAAATAAAACGAACAGGCTTTGAAACTTTCCTCGCAGGATAAAAATAGCTAATCGCATGATAGCGGCCTGATACTATTCCTTTAACTCTTTCCCTCCCGATAGAAGGTAGCTACCACTTAAAAACTTTCGTGCCATCGGATCAGTCGTCGCTATGTCGGAAATCCGAAATTTCGGGACCAGTTGTCTCAGTCCGCTATATAGGTAAACTTAGGAATGTAGAAAGCAATCGGGGTTCCTGCTGTTGGTGGCAACAGGAGCCCCTAATATTGGAGGTGAAATTGTGGGTAATTTCACCATCACTCTTTTTTTGCTGGTGATTCTAGCATTAATCATCAAACTGCCCGCTTCTGAATAGGGCAACAAGTAGAGGTAGGGCTCGGACCCTGCCTCTACTTTTTTATTTTGTTTTGCTTATCCTGACAAGATGTTATAGTCCCGTAAGTTTGGTGTCAAGCTTATTATATTATATTAACTTTTCTAGCTGAATTTTTATTATTTGCCAGTAAAGACGACCGTCGTATCTTCCATTCATCGGTAATTATGAGATCAAGACAAAAAACTCCTATGAAAGGAGGATAGAGGGTAATCTTTACAGTGGTCGAGTAATCAGGATAGACAAGTAAAATGGTGCCACAATCGCTATAAGAGAATTCTTACATACATCTCGTTCCAGTTGTGTAGAACTAATAGTTGATAAAACTATAACTAAATGTTATGTTATATTTAGGTATACCGAGGTGGCAAAAAAGTGAAAATCGACAATTTTGACTTCGGTAGGATAAAGAAGTTGGATAAGGGTTTAGAGAAATTAGAAGATAGATTGAAGAACTATCTTCTACAAAATGAGATTGAAAGAAGTAATGAAATTGACAGCGAGCTCTTTGACATTTACGACGACGTGAAAGAGCTTAGAACTTCTCTCGATAGTGCGATAGATGAACTGGAAGAAAGAGGAGAGCTAACTCAAGGGCTACGAGACCGTATTCGAGAAAGGTTAAATAACCTCGGGCTATTGGAGAAAGCGGGTGCAGCATTGACAATATGGAACCTAATAGAAAAGATCATGAAGCTTATCGGTAAATAACCGGTGGTGAAATCCCGTTATTAACAATTTTTATCACTTGTTGGTCCCCATGTTGCCGGATGGTAAACGGAACATGAGGAAGAATATTTTACCAAGAGGAGGTAAAATTAACCATGGAAATAGATAACAAGGAGATGGCACTGGCAAACTTGGGTAAGGTAGTTAAGGATATAAGAAAATCCAATGACCTTACTCAGAAAGAGTTTGCCGAAAAGCTGGGCGTGGAAACTAACTATGTCAGTATGATTGAACGGGGAGAGAGAATGCCCTCTCTGAATCTGCTGGCTAATATCTCCGATACGTTCAGCGTAGAGTTGCATCAGATTTTCTTGCGTGCCGAGATGCCTGAGCTCGGTGATAACCTTAAGCGAGCTTACTATCTCGCAAAGATACTGGATGACGTTGACTTCGAAAAGTTGAGCACCCTAGCAGAAGGAGTAGCGGAAGATCTGGATCTAGGACCTTCTGTCTCCAACGAAAACTCTCAAGATAAAGTTGCTCATTAACCACACATAGCCCCTCGATATCCCGGTCGAGGGGCTAATCTTTTTAAGTCCTATAATGTCCTATTACCGGACACTATAACCGTGCTCTCATTGCCGTTTTAAGCGGTTTTTGTTTGCCCAGCGGGAGTTAGGTGGGGAATATTTTGGTATTTCATCCAATCTCTATAATTTTGCGAATCTGAGAAAGTTTATTAGTTTCAACAACTATCAGGTTGGTCCAGAAGGTGCTGGGGCACTCGGACCTTTCAACTGTCATGATTTACTCACATAATGTAGATGAGAAACTTGAGGGGGCGATGAAGTCGCTATAAATCTATGAAGGTAGTTTATCTATCTACATCGCTTAACGGGAGGTAAACGCTAAATTCCGTCCCTTCGTTCAGTTGTGACTCGACCTCTATAGAACCGTCATGAGCCTCTATAACTTTCTTCACGAAAGTTAGCCCAAGACCGCTTCCGTTTGCGGAACTGTTATCTGAGGATTCGGCTCGGTAAAACTTGTCGAAGATCTGGTCGAGTTCGTTTTCCGCGATTCCGACGCCCTCGTCTTTCACCGTAATTTTTACGAGGTCCTCTTTTCTTTCACCGCGAACCGTAATATTTCCTGATTCGGTGAATTTAATGGCATTGGAGACGAGGTTGGAAAAGACACGAGAGAGCTTCTGGCGATCGCCCCTGACTGGGAGGTCTTGCTCAAAGGATGAGCAAAGAGTCAGACCTTCTTTTCTGGCCCGGTTTTCGTTCTGCTCCACCGTCTCCTCCAACAGGTCTTTTAGGTTTAACTGGACTTTTCCCATATCTAGTTTTCCTGCGTCCATTTTTTCCAGATCCAGAAAGTTCTTTACAAGGGAGCTCAGTCGCTGGCTGCTATTCGATATTTCGTTCAACGTTTCTTCCTGTTCGTCCGATATTTCTCCCATTACGCCATCGCTCATCATATCCGCGTACCCCTGAATGGTAGTTAGGGGGGTCCTCAATTCGTGAGCAACCATTCTGGTCATCTCTCTCATTCTCTCGTTTAACTCTTTAAGCTCCCGCTGTGCCCGGACTCTCTCTGTTAGATCCCTGAGTATGGCAAAGGACCCGATAATATTGCCGTTTTCGTCCCGTCTCGGTTTGGCAGTCACCAGAATAATTATTTTCTCGTCCGTACCCGGTTTGATATATTCAATTTCGTAAGTCGAAATTTCTCCCTCGGTTCTCTTTTTCATCTCTTCTTCAATAAACTCCGTCTGATCCTGGCTCAGGTAGTCGGTTATCTTCTTGTCGGTTACTTCCTCGGGTTCTTCGTACCCAAGGGTTCTTGCGGCGGCCGGGTTGGCAAAGACTATGTTCATGTCGAGGTCCGTGCTGATTATTCCCTCTCCCTGGTTTTCGACCAGTCTCCTGTACTTTTCCCGACTTTTTTTCAGCTGCTCTTTTGTCTCAATCAGTTCTTCCTCGTAATTCAGGCGGAGTAACTCGCTTTCTATATGGCCAGCAAGGACCTCGGCCAGTTCTACATCCTGTTTATCAAAACTGTTAAACTCTTTAGAAATGACCTGGAAATTACCCAGCTCTCCAATTGGTACGCTGATGAAGGCCTTGAATTCCTCGTTGGTCGGCTCCGCTTCAGGAAAGTTCGATACGTCCTTTCCCCAGATGGTTTCTCCTTTCTGGACGGTTTTCCCGGCTATCCCTTCTCCTATCTCGAACCTGATTGTCTCGTCTTCACCCAGTCCCGTGGAGAGTGCCTTAGTTACTAGGTAGTCGCCCTCGACAAGTGCGACGGCACAGATTTCGAAATCGAGAATGTTCTCCGCCACGCTTACTGCCGTTTGTAGCAGGTCTTCCTCGCTGTTTCCCCTTTTTAATTTGTCGACTGCCGCATGGAGCTGCTTCAACTTTGCTCTTTCCCTGTTTAAAGCTTTCTTTGTTTCCTCCCTTTCCGTGACGTCGGTAGTTACGACCAGTACGGCTTGTTGGCTCTCCCCGACCATACGGTATGGTATCCGCTTTGTTTCCAAGATCCATTCGTCTCCCTGGCCGGAGGAGAGTTTTTCTGTTGTAGTTGTTGGCGTGCCTGTCCTGAGTACCTTCAGATCTTTTTCCAGAAATGAATTCGGAAGCCCCAATTCCGAAAGTTCTTGGTCTGTTTTCCCCACTACTTGTTTTGGTTCTGTATCGTAAAGCCCGGCAAGAGCTTCGTTTGCGAAGACGTACCTCCCTTCCTCGTCCCTCGAGTAAACTATGTTTGGCAATAGGTCTATAATTTGCCACTGCAGCTGTCGGCTTTCTTCAAGTTCTTCCTGGAATTTTTTCGTTTCAGTTACATCCCGGAAATGTAGCAAGGTTGGGTTTCCCTCACCGGGAGGCGAATTTGGAGCACCGAAGGACCTATCTATCAACTTCAACCACCGCACACTATCCTGGAAAAGTGTTTCGAACTTTACCGGACGAGAGGAACCCCCCTCCGAACCTTCGGTAAAAGCTTCAACTATATTTTTATCCTCGGATCGGACGAGTTCAGAAAGGTGGGACCCTTCTACCCCCTCAGGTTGAAGGCCTTTCTTTCCCCCTCTGACGGCTAGAATTTTTTTCTCTCCGTCCAGAACTATAGTAACGTCCCTGTAAGTGGGGGTCTGGCGAAACTGGCTTTCTTGTTTATTTAACCTGTTGATTTCTTCTTTTAGCTCTTTTATTTGGGTTCGAGCATTATCCAGCCTATCTCTCAGCTTTTCAGGGTCCGTTTCAGTCATCGAATTTACCGGGCCGGGCAAACCTGTAACCGAAACCCCGCTCGGTAAGAATGAATCTCGGGTCACTGGTATCCTCTTCGACTTTCTGGCGCAGCAAGTATATGAATTGTCTTACGTCGGAAGCATTTACGATGGATTCACTGGACCAGAGTTTTTCGATAATTTCTTCCGCGGAGAGGGTTTTACCTGCGTTTGAAGCCAGCAATAAGAGGAGTTCGTACTCTTTTTTGGATAAGCTCTTCTTTTCCCCGTCCACATTAACTTCTTTCTTCGTGTCATCGATAGAAATCGGGCCGATCTCTATTTTTTCAGTGGTTTCTGACTTTGAGGGCTCTTCAGAACCCGAAGAGCGGGAACGACGAATTACGGCCCCGATCCTGGCCTTCACGACCTGATACTCAAAGGGCTTTGTTATATAGTCATCCGCGCCGAGGTTGAAGCCTTTCACTATATCGTCCGAAGAATCCAGCGCCGTAAGCATTATCACGGGAATACCCGAAAGCTCCGGATCCAACCTGAGTTCCTCCAGGACCTCCCAGCCGTCTTTTTCGGGCATCTTCACGTCAAGCAGAATTAGATCGGGTTGCTCTTTCCGGCTGATTTCGAGCCCTTCGACACCGTTTGTTGCGGTCAGTGGACGGTACCCTGCGGACTCAATTAGCCGACTCATTAGGTCCCGGATTTCTTTCTCGTCATCTATCAGCAGAACTGACCCTCTTCCTGGCATGTTATCAACTCTGGTATTTAATTATTTAGTTTGCTACTTCCATTGGTAATTTGGCACCAACTTCAGTACGAAATTAACGTACTTATTGACGAAAATTGTAATAACTACAAGGTAGCACGACCATGAAAGAAATATAAATGAAACGTCAAAACTCCGTCAACTTACGGGCTAGTCGTCGGAAGTCCGGAAAACTTGATAATTCTAGGCTAGTTAAGCAACAACCTAATTCCACCTTGGTAGTCTCCGGCTCTATCGTCGAAACCACTCCGCTTGACCCTTAACTGCAGGTTTAACTCACCAGACCACCCGGCCGGAATAGTTGCTCTGTCGAGCCTTTCGTTCGGTGTTTGGGATGCTACTTCCTGCCAGCCGGTGTCGATCACTTCTCCTCCCTCGAGTTCCCCGTCCCGGTCCGCCTCGTCGTCCCAGCAGCGCCACCAGGTCGGAAGTCCGAGGCCCCCGGAGAGCTTTCTAATTGGCAGGTCGAGTCCGAAGAATTCGACACCCATTTGGCTTGCAGTACTGATGGCAACCGTCCAGGTCTCGCTCTCGTAGAGACCCTCGTCCCGGGGATCCGTCCCCTCCGGAAAATCGAAGCTACCGGAGGTATCGATCTCCGGCTTCTGGGGAATCCAACCCTGCCAGGATGTACAGTCCAGCTCTGTGTCCTCATCCGTCGCACAGACCTCTATTATCGATTCGCCGCGGAAAGTCTCGGGAAGTTTAAAGCTGATTTTGTAGTCGAAGTAATCCTTTTTCGGGTTCAGTGGTCGTGGGTCGAGGTAGTTAAAATCGGGGCTTCCGGTTTTCATTCCCTCGTAATAGTTTACCTCGAGTCTCGGCTTGCTCATGGGTGCTGTCTTTGCATCGGAGCCATCCTCAGGCTGGAAATCGATATCGACTGTTAGGTCTATTTTCCAGTCCATTCCGGTTCGTTTGACCGAATCCAGGTTGAGGTCATCCGTATCTACCTCGAGGGCCCGGGATTGGATTCCCCAGAAGCTCAAAAGAACGAGAAAGGCAAAGCTAGCTGCCAGCAGTCTGTTTTTTGGGGTCACCGTAGTCTCCTTTTTTGAGAGGTCGAGACCATTACCCTACCTGTAGCATTGCCTGACCGGCCAGCATGCTGTCGGCCCCGTAATCAAGAGCTGCAACTACCAGATAGTTGCCGGGATCCAGGTCGGGGTTCTGAAACGTATGGGAAAAGATTCTCTCGCTTTCCGGCAGTACCAGCTGGTCGGCTGAGAACTCGTACCGCAGTACCGACTCCCCGGAGGCATTTCTGACTTCTACGTAACCATCCGTTTCCGCGATCGATTGGCCTTCGTTGTAGAAGGGGGCCTCCACCGTGAGACTTTCCCCGTCGGATTTAGCGTCGATCGTCCCGATACGTCCGGAGGGCTGTTTAGCCTCCCCTGGTCGCTGGAAGAGAGCAAATATGTAACTGAAATTGAGGTTGACCTGGAAGGTCATTGCGTCACTGCCTTCTTCGGTGGTCTGGGCTGCCTCTTCCGAGGTGACGATCAGTGAAGCCCAACGCGGTTTGGAAGTGACATCTTCAGGGAGGTCCACCGAGTACTGCACTTCGACGGTTTCACCTGGTCCCAGTTCCGCGGAAGAAGGGCTAAAGGTTACGTAATCGGAGAGGCTGTGATCCGTGCTTCCCTCACCGGTAAGTGCTTTGAAGGAGCCTCCTTCCGTCAGCGTAAAGTTAGTCAAAGCGATCTGCATGTTTCTCGCCTCGTCCCCCTCGTTGGTGACCGTGAAAGAACCCTGGTAGGTCCCGCCGGACGTGAGCTGAAAGTGGTCGTTCATCGGTTCCAGGGAAAACGGTGGAGCCGTCTGGGCCAGCCCTGCAGCGGGAGAGGCTATCAAAATTGAAAACAGAAGTATAATTCCAAAAAATGAAATGTAATTTTTTTTCATCTCTTTCACCACCCTATGGTTTTTCAATCTAGCAAGACGAAACCTGAAACCCCGGCCTGTAGCCGGAGGTAAAAGTTTTCCTATCGGTAGATGAGTAAATTCGATCACTCGATATAGTGTATTACAATGGTCACGTAAAACCAAAAAAGTAATGAATTTACCATCCAACCGGCGCAATGAAGGGTCGAAAGTAGAGAAAGACTCTGAGTGAAAACTTGAGAGGAGGCTTACTCTGCCGGAAACGTGGCCGGTAAAAATAACGGGAAAAGTGATTGGGAACTAGTTAAACTTCCATCAGCAAGAAGAGCGATCGATAGAGCAATTGGAGTTTGGCTGGTTAAATCCCAACCGCCACCAGTCGGTGGCGGTTGGGTAAGTCTCATTCGGCGATCTACTTGATTGGCTCTAGCTCAGGTCCGAGACCTGAATGTCCATTTCAGCTTTATAGGTACCACTCGGGTCTTCGAGACCGTTTCTGTCGGCCGTCACATCTATCTTGGTCCATACGTTGCCTTCCGTGGTGTCTACGTTGGCGTCGTAGGATACCTCTTTACTCGTGTCCGGACTGGAGACCTCTTTACTACCCAGACTACTGTAACTCCCGTCATCAGCTACCTTGTATTTTACGTCCCAGGTTGCCTTTACCGCGTAAGGGTCGCTGTAGTCACTGGTGTCCGTGTCTAGGTCGAAGGCCGATCCCGTGCCGGTGATGGAGACGTCGTAATTGTGATCCAATTTGACTTCCAGTTCGTTCGAGGTGAAAGAACCAGACTCGCCTACACCGCCCACGGAACTATCTTCACCAAAGCCAAGGCTGCCATTGATTACCCTGATATCGTAGGAATTGCCGATCGTAAAGTCCGCCGTTTCGTTAACGCTATCTGCCGCCATAAGACCAAAAGTTGCTACCAACAGGACCATCATAGAAACTGAAATTGTCTTTAGTGTTTTCATTCTTCAAACCCCCCTTAGGGTTAATAAATTTATGGTGCGTTGTGAAGCTTTAGCCCAAAGGAGGTTTCGGTAGCTCCGCGGCCCGTGCTCGTTGTCGGGCCCGGAAGCTTTGTGCCCCGGAGTTCGTCCGGTTTACCTTTTCGACCACCCGGTAAAACTTGCTTGCTTCCGCGCTTCAGAGCCTACTTTTCAAAGAACTTCAAGACTTCTTTCTTCTTCCTTACCTCACATCTTGCAGGATTATACTAACCGGGAAACCAATTGGTTACTATAGAAAAAATGTTAGATAACCATCAACTTATAATCTAAACTATATCAAAAAAAAGTAGTTAAAGCGTAAAAATTACGTCAAAGAGAGGAAGACGGGTGAGCCGGAGGTTGAGAGGTTCATTTTCTCAAAACGTTATATTTGCTTCATTCGGTGATTTGTTGTCTAGGATTTGTCCCAGCTAGGTATAATAATCATGGGGAGGTGAGGGGCTTGGTTGGCCATCGTTATAGGGTAGTTCTGTCGATTCTCGCCCTTGCCCTGATTACCTTCTCTACGCCGGGCAAAGCTGAGAACCTGGACGCGGTACACGAAGAAACCGGATTTACCCTGCAGAATTCCTACGCGCTTACCCTCGTTAACGGCTCCAGTATGTCCTTTTCTTTCGAGGTTTCAAAGGCCGGTGCTTCCGGTCGGTTTCAGTCCTCCCCACTTCGCTTCAGACTGGAACACAACTACGACGTGAAGCTGCAGCTGGCTGGAACATCCTTCCGAATGAAGGAAGGGGATTACAACATACCGGCATCCTGGACTTTTAAGTGGGTCAGGGCGGCCAGTTCCCCGGTAAGCTGGCCCGACGGTACCACCGTCACCGCAACGGGATCGGACGAGGCACAGAGGGGGATACCTGCCGAAGTGGTTCCGAATAAGGATCTCTGGTTGGAGGTCTCCGTCGGGGTGGACCGAAGTGGGCTGGATGATCCGGCCGGAAGTTACAGGGCAAACGTGGACGTCAGGGTGGTTGAGCTCGGTAATTGAGGTTGTCTCAACGGTTTCTTTTTGCTAATATGAGCTTCTTTCCCCGATCAAACGTGGTTCACCGGACCAGGTGATAAGGTAAATCGATCAACCCTCCGAAAGTCCTTTACCCACAGCGAAAAAACGTGCAACCTTTTATCAATTGTGTCTAAAGCAAATAAATAGATATTTACTCTTGGCAACACGAAGGATAATTAAAGGCTGACTGGGGGAGGTGGGGATATATCCCTCTTTTACCTACCATCTCGGTAGCTCCTGGATCCAAACCCGCCTCCCCTCCAGCCCCTTTCGTAATTGAAAATGAACTCTGCCGATGTGGAGTAACTCATTAACTAAAGGTCGGGAGGCTTTTTTGGCCATAATTTCCTCGAAATTCCAGGGGAGTAAAAGGTGTCGGCCTGAATAATAGATTTCAATATTTGACGTGAAAAGCAAAGTATTATGCTCTGTCCTAACCTTATTATGTATTACCTGTCTTTTTTCGGTCACTGCAATGGCCGAGTCGCCGGTCTTTGAACTTGAAGCCACTTCCGCCTCCCAGGGGGTCGAGCCTGGTGACCTTGCTACGGTGACCTTCCGGCTGGTAAATTCAAGCGAGGAAAGCAGGTCTTTCCAGCTCGCCGCTAGCCTACCCGAAGGTTGGAAGACTCTGGGTAAACTAGCCGGTCCCAAACTGGGGGCCGGTTCGAAAAAAACCCTATTTCTGTCCTTTACCGTCCCCGATAAAGCCCAGGCGGGGGACTACACCGTGGAGCTGACAGCTTCGACAGCAGGTAAGCCCTCAGAAGAACATAAGGCCTCCACCGTGGTGAAAGTATCACAGCTGACCAGCCTAAAAGTAATGGCCATGGAGAAAAGTAGGAAGGCCAGCCCGGGGGACCGCACGTCCTTCGAACTCCGCCTCTCAAATAGGGGAAACGTGGTCGACGAGTACTCGGTCGAGCTTACTTCCGCCGAAGGATGGGACTCGTCCGTCGAACCAGAAACTCTCGAGCTTCTGCCGGGTAGGAGTGGAGACGTCGAGATCCAAGTAAAAGTACCCCCCGAAGCCACGGTAGGAGAAGAGACCAGGTTGACCGTCACCGTGAAATCCGGCGTAAACAGGGAAACCGAGTCACAACTTGGGCTGACCGTAAAGGTCATCCCGCCCCGGCCGGCCGAAGTTCCGACCCAACTTTATCCGGAGATACCGGCGGAGTTTTCAAGTAAGTCGACGATAACCGGGGACCAATCTTCGAATACGTTTTCTCTGTCCGCGGACGGGTACGTAACACGAGACCACCGGCTCCAGCTTGATGGTAGGGTTGCAGACTTCTCTACGGTAAAAGACTTTACCATTAGCATCGTCGGCGAGAACTCAACGGTCGGGTTCGGCTACCGGAACGGCCATCTGGTTCTTGATGGTATAAGTCTGACGACGAAATTTTCTCCCTCGAGCAAAAGCCCGTCCGCCCCTTCCGGATCCCTGGACTTAAACTGGAATCCGGAGAAAAAAGAGCTAGCTATTGGGCTGGGCCGGGCCGATTTCCGGAGTGAAATTCAGCTTCTCCACCAAGACGGAGGTGGTCGTACCGACTCCTTTCTCGTATCGCTCGAAAGCGGAGGTGGCCGGCAGGAGGGCCCACTTCTGAGGGGGGACTACGAGTTCGCACGGGGTGAAGAAGGTGCAGGGAGGCGCTACGAGGCAAATGCCGGTTTCAGTTCGGTGACCGGTTCGGTCGGTCTAGGCGCGAGCTGGTATACCGAAAATTACCCTGGTGGAGCAAGCGACGAAATCAATTTGTCCTCTAACCTGCTATATTCTCCCCCGGAATCGCAGTTTTCAACCAGCCTGTCGGGTAGCTTTACCATGGACGGGGTAACCTCCGAACGGAGAGGAATCGAGACCAGTTCAACCAGGTTTGGTTTTGAATGCGACCCACCTAAAGCCCCGAACTTCGCTTTCTCCCTTTCGACGGTGGGCACGGTGGGGTTAACCACGAGAGAACAAAAACTCGATGAAAGAAGGACACGCTACTTCGTCGGATTGACCGGATCCGCGTCGGAGCTAAACTACGAACTCTCCTACGGCTACAGGAGAAGTGAGAATAGGATTTCGGGCAAAACTTACGGTCGTGAGAAGATATCCGGAGGGGTAGAGATAAAACTGGATCCGGTTCAGCTCGAATTCGACCTGAAGTTATCTAAAGTCAGAAACCTGAAAACGGGACGGTTCAAGGAAAGCGACGTAGGGTTAGGATTCCTGGCCGATTTTACTGGCGAAACGTCTACACACGAATTAGGAGCTTCTTTTGGGAGGGATTCCGTCAACTTATCCTGGCAGCTGACCCAGGAGGAGGGTAGCCTTAATTCCACCGGTATAGATATCGCTGTCGGGGAAGACGAGTTCTCCGGAAGCCTGAACCTGGCGGGCGATTTTTCCCTGCCGGTCGAACCAATCAAAAGCAAGGGACAGGTAACGGGAAGAGTCTTCGTGGACGAAAACGAAAACGGCCGACCGGATACCGGTGAGGAAGGGGGGTCGGGGCTCACCCTCGAACTCGGTGAAAGTTTGGCTACGACAAATGAAGAAGGGGAATTCGTCTTTCCGGCGAAATGGCCCGGGGAGTACGAAGTTGATGTAGACGACCTGCCAATCGGCTTTGAGGTCTCCGA
Organism: uncultured Thermotogae bacterium; assembly: GCA_964645955.1. Lineage (GTDB taxonomy): Bacteria > Bipolaricaulota > Bipolaricaulia > M55B111 > M55B111 > JAGXLP01. Next base: position 2,055 of record CAZYCI010000026.1, on the reverse strand, counting down.
CATTCCCAGTGCAGTGAAAGTTCAATCCGGTAAGACAACGGAAATATTGATACCGCTTCACCGGTTCTCGATACTGAGCGGGATAGTTTTCGAAGATAAAAACGAGAACGGGGTCCGGGATGGCGAACCGGGAGTCGGCGGCGTCCTGGTGTCCGTCAGTGGTCCGAAGACGAAAAATCTTAGATCCGGACCGACTGGTAGGTTCAGGTCAAGGTTACCGGCAGGAAAGTACAGACTGCAGGTAGAAGATTCCAGCCTGCCCGAAGGCTACGAGATGTCGACCGATGGGGTAAAGGAGGTCCAACTAGAATCCGGTAAAGGGGAGAAGGTTCAGTTCGCAATCAAGGAAAGCGAGAAGGAACTCCTTTTCGCTCCCACGGCGAAGTTCAGTTACTCGCCCGAGAATCCAGCTGCCGGCGACGAGGTCACTTTCGACGCTTCAGCTTCCCAGGATTTCGACGGTAAGATCGTCAATTACAAATGGAAGACAGGTGACGGTCGGACGAAGCAGGGGAAAGTTGTCGAGCACCGGTACGCGGAGCCGGGTGAGTACACGGTTACGCTGGTAGCAACCGACAACGACGGTCAGAAGGGCCAGTTGGAGAAAACCTTCGTAGTGGATAACGAAAACAGAGAAAACGATTAATCATTTCGACCAAGCTACCCCGGTACCCTCTCGGCGTGTAATGGCTCTGGAAGAAATGATGGCTTAATGTAGTTGGGCATAAGATAAATCATTTGAAAGAACAAAAACTATACGTAAAAGATTCTGGCGAATGGTAGAAAAAACTCCAGACTATAAGGGCAAAGTAGAATGCTTTAAACCTAGAATTTTTAACATTTGCTACAGGAAATTTAGTCCTCTTTAGGCAAACCGGGAGCGAGGATGGATAAAAGTTAAGATACTAGCATGCAGGGAATACGATGCTTGAGCAGGAAGAAGTTATCGTTCTTATAGATCAGTTCACTTGAGCTAGTAAATAAGTTTAAATTTAAGTTTTTCTTATTTTGTTTAAATAGTAAGTATTTTTGAGTAAAATAAGATGGTGATAACATGTCTAAAACAAAACTATCCTCCCGAGGTCAAATCGTCATCCCAAAGGAGATCCGGGAAAAACTGGATCTATCGCCCGGTCAGAAAATGGAGGTCTATGAGGAAGGCGACAAAATAGTGCTAATAGCCGTCCCCGAGGATCCCGTCGACTCGTTAAACGGGATGTTCAAGACGGAAAGATCGGTCGAAGGGTTGCGGGAAACGGGCAAAGAAGAGGACAAGCGCCGGAAACTACATTTGAAGGGGAAAGATAAGGAATGACTACTTTGACTTACATCCTTGATGCCTCCGTCATTCTGGGTTATATATATGGCAAATCTGGATACGAAGAGGTGGGGAAGTTTCTGCGTTCCGAGTCCCTCATAACCACCATCCAGTTAGGAGAAGTACATTACATACTGCTTCAGGAAGAAGGCAGGGAAAAAGCACAATCCGCACTGGTTACACTTAAAAACACGGACATCGATATTGCTCCGGTGGATGAAGAACTGGTACTGGAGGCAAGCGATATTAAAGTTAGCACTGGGATTCCGTATGTAGACAGCGTGGCTGCCGGGTTGGCAAAGAGGGAGTCAGGGGTTTTGGTTACCAGCGACAGCGACTTCGAACGCCTGAAAGGCCATTACGATCTAGAGTTAAAATGGATCGATAGTTAGGTCAGCCGACGCTGGTGCCAACTAATACGTGAAAACATGGTTTGTCCGAATCCAAAACATTTTCCAAATTGTTCTCTTCTATCTATTGATTGATTGCTTTTTTATCCTCGTAATACTCAATTGCCTTCCTGGTATCCAGCACGAAGATGGGTTTGAACCGGGCGATCAGCTCTTTTACCAAAAGAGAAGGATCCAAGAGTCATGATTTTAGAGTTTTAGCAAATTTTATCATTTGCTATGGATTGTAAAATTCGCCTTCTATAACTACCTATCATAGGTCAATCTCAAGGCGTTATTCTGACAGTTTACCTATCTGTAACGCCCTATTATCCGTTCATTTAGCAT